>NZ_JBGCCR010000034.1:0-82853 GCF_041262485.1 Streptacidiphilus sp. BW17
CACCGCCAACCAGCCGGACCCGAAAGCCCCCTGGCAGAACTCGGTACACCAGACAACTCACGAGGCGACGAACAACCTCAAGACCAGATCACTAGTGGCTGGGCCGCGGGGCGGCAAGCGTGCGGTGCTTGGCTCCGGCGTAGGCGGTCAGCTCCGCGCGCAGCCGCTGGAGGATGGCGGGGCGGCTGAGCTTGCTGTAGGCGACGCGGGCAGGGTGGCACAGGACGTAGCCGTCGCCACCCTGGTAGGGGCTGATGCCGTGCTCCTGCAGCCACTCACGCCCGGGATCGTTGCCGCGGCTGAACCACGCGACGACGGGGGCGTCCCGCCCACTGCCCGCGACACCGATCCGGTCGATCGCGGTCCAGGGGACGGAGAACCGCACCACGCGCAGGACACCCTGCTGCCTGACCTCCTGTTCGACGGTCAGATGCACCCGGTCGAGGAGGACCCTGCCCCGAGGGGCGTCCTTGGCCAGGCCGAACCTGACGTATTCGGCGAGGACGCACCCCAGGAATACGATGCCGAAGACCGCGTAGTCCGGACCCTCGGGCGTCCAGCTCTGCCGGGGATCGGACAGGTGGTAGATCGCCGCCTACACCGTCAGCACTGCCGCAGCTATCAGCACCTTGACCAGCAACCCGTAGACGTGTGGGCCCAACGGGCGTGGGAAGGCGGCGGGTTGGGCGGCATGGGGATTCGAGGTGAGGAACCAGCCCGGCTCGCGCCTCGCTCGCTCGTGCAACGGGCCGATCACCTGGTCCCGCTTCTGCACGACCACGCCTTCCAGTACCTCCGCAGGTACCTCCGGATGTGCCTCCGGAGGTACCTGCGGGCGCTCCTGGCTGCGCCGGCGTTCGAGCCTCCGGAGCGCGGTCGCCAACTGCCGGTACTGGGCCCTGCGTGCGGCAGCGAGCTCTGCGGTCGCCCCCGGGCGCTCGACCCCGGGGTGCTCGACCGCCGGACGGTCCACCCCCGGCCGGTCCACCCCCGGCCGGTCCACCCCCGGCCGGTCGACCACGGTCGGTGGGTGCCAGGGTGCTCGGGCAAGTCCGCGCAGCACTCCGGCGACCGCGACGGCGCTGTCGTACCGCTCGCCCGGCTCCTTCCGCAGGAGGGTCAGGACGACGTCGTCCCAGGCGGGCGGAATCCCCTCGGAGAGCGTGCTGGGCGCGGGGGGCTCCTCGGTGAGATGGGCCGTGATGTAGCCGAGGGTGTCACCGGCCTCGAAGGGCAGACGGCCCGTGATCATCTCGAAGAGCAGGCACCCGAGCGCGTACAGGTCACTGCGCTTCTCGGCCTTGCCGCGCGCCTGCTCCGGTGCCATGTACGGCGGGGTGCCGACGATGAAACCGGTCTGGGTGATCCGGTCCGCCGTCGCATAGGGGTCGGCCGCGCGGGCGATGCCGAAGTCCAGGACCTTGACCGCGCCCGAGGGCATGACCTGGATGTTGGACGGCTTGATGTCCCGGTGGAGGACGTCCGCCCGGTGCGCCTCGGCGAGCGCCTCGCAGATCTGCGCGCCCCAGTCGGCCGCCTGGGGGAGGGGGACCGGGCCCCGGCGCAGCACCGCGTCCAGCCCTTCGCCACGGAGCAGCTCCATCACCAGGAAGGGGGCCGTGCCGTCCTCGCCGTGGACCTCGCCGAGATCGTGGACGGTCACGATGTTGGGGTGCTGGAGCAGGCCGGTGATCTGCGCCTCCCGAAGGAACCGGGTCCGCGCCTCGTTCCCCCGGCTGCCGCCGCCGGACAGCAGGGTGATCACCTTGACGGCGACGGAGCGGCCCAGTGTGCCGTCATGGGCCTGCCATACCTGCCCCATGCCTCCTTCGCCAGCTGCCGGACCAGCCGGTACCGACCCCCGAGAAGCTGTCCCTGCACCGCACCGGCCCCCGTTCGGAACACATCTGACACCCCGACAGTAACCCGGTACCCGGACCGGCTCCCGTTCAACGGCACAACCGGAACACGGAGCTGATCGACTACGGTGGTGGCGTGAGCGACGACACCTGGGCAAGCCTGGCCGATCAGTTCGCGGACGAGGCCTACGCCTCGGTGAAGGGCCAGGTGCGCACCTATGTGATGCACCAGCAGCTGCTGGGGCATCTGCCGCCGCCTCCCGCCTCCGTGCTGGACGTCGGCGGCGGAGCGGGGAACCAGTCGTTCCCGCTGGCCCAGGCCGGTTACCAGGTGACCCTGCTCGACCCGTCGCCCGGGATGCTCGACAAGGCGCGTCAGCGCCTCCAGCGGTTGCCGGAGGACGTCCAGCAGCGGGTGACCCTCGTGCACGCCGACGGCGCGGACGCCGACGCGGCGCTTGCGGGCCAGCGCTTCGACGCGGTGCTCTGCCACGGCGTGCTCGGGTACCTGGAGGATCCGACGCCCCTGATCGATCAGCTGTGCCGCTGCGCCGCGCCCGGCGGTATCGTCTCGATCATGGCGGGCAATGCCAAGGCGGGTGCGGTGCGCCCGGCCATGGAGCGGCGCTGGGACGACGCCCTGGCCGCGTTCGACGCCACCCGTGAGATCGGCGTACTGGGTCTGCCGACCCGCGGCGACACGGTGGAGGAGCTGAGCGAGCAGATCCGCAGCCGTGGCGTGGAGCCGCTGGACTGGTACGGGGTCTGGTTGTTCGTCGACTGGCTGGAGTTCGGCGGAGCCGAGCTGGACCCGAAGGACGCCGAGCAGGCGCAGAAGGTCGCCGCCGTCGAACTCGAAGCCGGCCGCCGCGACCCCTACCGCCAACTCAGCCGCGTCTTTCACCTCGTGGGACGCAAGGGCGAGACGCAGGAGCGGGAAGGGGAACGGGAACGGAAACAGGAGCAGGAGCGGACGAGCTGATGAGCGAGGAACTTCCGCCCGGGGGAGTGGAACTGTCGCCCGCCGAGCTCGATGCCCTCGAAGTGCAGTGGGCGCAGTCCGCCTGGACCCCGAGCGAGGTCGCCGAGCGCCTGGCCGGCGTCGCCACGCCGTGGTGCGTGGCGGCGGGTTGGGCACTGGACCTGTTCCGGGGTGGGCAGACGCGCCCGCACGGTGACCTCGAGATTGCGATCCCCGCCGCGGACTTCCCCGAGATCCGTGACCGCTTCCCCGGCTACGCCTTCGACGCGGTGAGCAGCGGCCGGATCTGGCGGAACGCCGCACCGGAGGTGCTCGCCGCCACGCACCAGACCTGGCTGCGCGATCCGGACGCCGAGGCCTACCGCCTCGACGTGTTCCGTGAGCCCCATGACGGGGGGACCTGGATCTCCCGCCATGACCCGACGATCCGGCTTCCCTACAGCGAGATCGTCGGGCACACCCCGGATGGCATCCCGTACCTCACACCCGAGTTGGTCCTGCTGTTCAAGGCCAAGCACGCCCGTCCCAAGGACCAGGCGGACTTCGAGTCGACCGTCCCGCAGTTGACGACGCGTCAGCGTGCGCGTCTGGCCGGGTTTCTCGCACACACCTACCCCGGGCATCGCTGGCTCGAAGGCCTGTGAACCGGGCGGCTACGGCCTCCTGCGCCCGCGGCGTCGCAGGCGCTGGAGCAGGCCCCACTTGTGGGAGTCACGCGCCGGCGGGGGAGTGCTCGGCCCGGACGCGGCTGTGTCTGCCGACTTCGCTGGGTGGCGCAGGCGCCAGTCCTCCACGATCGCGCCGATGTCGTAGGGGGCGAGGTTGAGCGGCGGCCCCTCGACGGGCCCGCGCAGGCAGGCGCTGATCTTGTCGTTGATGTCCGAGACGATCCGGCGCACCTCGGACTCGGACGGCGCGTCCGCGGCAGCGGCCAGGGCGTCCTCGGCCTCCTTGCGCAGGGCGAGCGTCGGCGGCAGGATCGACAGGCCCTCCGTCGCCAGCTTCTGTTTGACCCACCACAGTTCGTCGTAGGGCTTGTCCTCGTCGGGCAGGGGCTTGCCGAACCCGGGCAGGTTCTCGAAGTCGCCCCGCTCCTGCGCTTCGCGGATCTGCTGGTCGACCCATGACTCGAAGCTGAGGCCGGGGGGTTTCCGCTCCGTCATACCTCCATCCTGCCTCCGGCGGGTGCGGCCCCGGCATTGGTTGCAGATATAACAGTGCTTATATAAGTGCTGTTACGATGCCTGCATGGCAGACGAGCGCGCGCTTGATTCCATCCAGCCTGATCCCACTCGGCTTGATCCCACTCCGCCTGATCCCACCCAGCAGAGCCTCTGGCGTCCCCTGCGGTTCCTCCAGGACGCGATCGAGGCGGACATCGCCCGCGTCTATGCGGAGGCGCCGATCGAGGGGCTGAAGTCGAGCTTCGTCATGGAGCTGCTGCGGCTGCACGCGGCCGGGCCGATGACCATCACCGAGCTGGCCGAGTCGGTCGGGCGGACGCACTCGGCACTGAGCCAGAAGGTGGCCGCGATGCGCGCCGCCGGCTGGGTGGAGACCGTCGCGGGCGACGACGCGCGCAGCAAGAAGGTGACGCTGTCGGAGCAGGGCCGGAGCGTCGTGGGTCGTCTGGCGGCGGAGTGGCGGGCGACCGAAGCCGTCCTCGCCGAGATCGAGGCCGAGATCCCCTACCCGCTCAGCCGGGTGGTCACCGACATCGAACGGGTCCTTGCGCGCCGGAGTTTTCACGACCGGATGGACGAGAAGCTCGCCGAGGACCCGGAATGGCGCTGAGGCGCGCCCTCCGCGACACCGTGAAGGGCGCACTGCTGGACATCGCGCCGCTGGGGTCCTCGCCGACCTTCCGGCGGCTGTGGATCGGGCAGTCGCTGTCCGGATTCGGCGGGCAGATGACGCTCGTCGCCGTGATGTTCCAGGTCTGGCAGGCGACCAGGAGCACGGCGTGGACCGGTGCGGTCGGGCTCGCCCAGGCGATTCCCCTGGTGGCGCTCGGACTCTTCGCCGGATCGCTCGTCGACCGCGTGGATCGGCGAAGGTTCTACCTGGTCACGACCGGCGGGCAGGCCGTGTGCTCGTTCCTGCTCGCCGCGCAGGGCCTGACCGGGAACCTTCCGGTGGCGGCGGTGCTGGCACTGCTCGCGGCGCAGTCCTGCCTCGCGGCGGGGAGCAGCCCGGCGTCGCGCACCTTCATGCCGCACCTGCTGTCCAGGGATCAGCTGGCGGCCGGGCTCGCGCTGCGGCGGATCGCGTTCCAGGGCTCGATGCTGCTCGGACCGGCGCTCGGCGGCGTGATCGTCGGCTGGCTCGGGGTCGGCGGCTGCTACCTGATCGACGCGCTCAGTTTCGCCGCCGCGTTGTACGGCGCGTTCGGCCTGCCCCGGCTGCCACCCGGCGACGCCCCCGCCCGAGCCGGCCTGCGCGGGGTCGCGGACGGGCTCGCCTTCCTGGTCCGGTCCCCGGTCATCCGTGGGGCGCTGCTGACCGATCTGGCCGCGACCGTGCTGTCGATGCCGATCAGCCTCTTCCCGCTGATCAACGCGGAGCGGTTCGGTGACGATCCGCGTACCCTCGGGCTCTTCCTCACCGCGATCGCGGTCGGCGGCGTCGTGGCCTCCCTGCTCTCCGGCAGCTTCACCCGGTCGGCGCGGCCGGGCGTGGTCATGCTCGTCGGATCCGCCACCTGGGGTGGGGCGTTGGCCCTCTTCGGCCTGACGCCGAACGCCTGGGTCGGGCTCGCCTTCCTGACCCTGGCCGGAGCCGCCGACACCGTCGCGGTGGTCTCCCGCAGCACGATCGTCCAGACCCACACGCCGAGCGAGCTCCTCGGCCGGGTCAGCGCCGCCGAGCAGATCGTCGGCCAGGCCGGTCCGGACCTCGGAAACATGCGCGGCGGGTTGGTTGCTGAGGCGACGTCAGGAATGTTCACCCTGGTCAGCGGTGGGCTGCTCTGCCTGGGCGCGGTGATGCTGGTGGGGGCCGCGACGCCCGGCCTGCGCGGGGCAACGGTCTTCCCGGAGGCAGAAGCGGTCGCGGGTTGACCTGGCACACCGGCCCGAGGTGCCCCCGCAGTGGCCTGGTCAGACTGCGCCGCAGCAACTGCACCTCGACTTCGAGGTGGACCATCTGGACGAAGCCGAGGCCCGGCTGCTGGAGTTGGGCGCGGGAAGGCCGGAACCGCAGGCGCGCGGTGAGAGGTTCCGCGTGCTCACCGACCCGGCGGGACATCCCTTCTGCCTGACGCTGGGCAGCTCCGCGCCCTAGGTGTGGGCTCGCCTGGGCCGGAGTTCCCCGCCGCACCGGCTGGGAAAACCGCTGTCGGGCAAGTAGATCAAGATGGTAGAACCACCGCTGTGCATAAGACTCTGGAGTTTCCCGATCTGCTGCGGCTGATCGACGAACGTTCAACCGCCTTCCGCGCCTCGATCGCCGCCGCGCCCAGCCTCGACCTGCCCGTGCCGACCTGCCCCGAGTGGACGCTGTCCGACCTGGTGCAGCACATCGGCGAGGGCCGCCGCCGCTGGGCCGCCACCGTCGCCGCCGGGCCGGACGCCACGTCCAGGACCCCGGCCCAGGGTGACGCGGTCGCGCCGCAGGAGCGCGAGGCCGTGCTGGCCTGGCTGGCCGCCTCAACCGAGCTGTTGCTGGCGGCCCTGCGGGAGGCCGGTCCGGACCAGGGCTGCTTCACCGGCTGGGGTTACACGCAGACGCCGCACACCGCCGGTGGCGTCGCCCGGCACCAGGTCCAGGAGATCGCGGTGCACACCTACGACGCCCAGCTCAGCGTGGGCGAGCCGGCCTCACTGCCTGTCGAGGTGGCGCTCGACGGTGTCGAGGAGAACCTGTTCATCGCGAGTTTCTCGACGAGCGCCTGGCCGCACAAGCCCACCGCCTTCGACTTCCACGCCATCGAGGGCCGCTCTTGGCGCCTCACGGTCGACGGCGACGGTGCACGGACCACCCGGCTGCCCGCTACCGGCGAGGACCCGGACGCGGCAGGCCTGTCCATTCGCGGCACGGCCAGTGATCTGGTCCTCTACCTGTACCAACGCATTTCGGTGGACTCCCTGCAACTCGACGGGGACCGGGAGCTGCTCGACCAGCTCTGGGCCTGGGAACCGGAGGACTGGGCGTGACGACACGCCACCGCGCATGAACCGGCTGCTTGAATCGCGAACGGCCTCGTACCGAACGGTGGCGGTCTCACTGGATGAACCCGGCCGAGGTGCTGCGGGTGTGCCAGATCCGTCAGTCCTCAGCCGACGGCCGGCGCGCCGAACCACGTCGGCAGGGCGCTGAGCAGGTCGTCCGGGTCGTCGCCGACCCAGGCGATGTGGCCGTCGGGGCGCAGGAGGACGGCTGGGGCGTCCAACTCCTCGCTGGCGTCCAGGACATGGTCGACGCGGTCGGACCAGCCCGCAACCGAGAGGCGGCCGCCGCCGGTCTGGTCGAGGAGGAGGCCGCGGCCTGCGTGCATCAGGTCGTAGAGACGGCCCTGCTTGAGGGCGATGTCGCGCATGCGCAGGCCGAGGAGGTCGTGTCCCTCGTCCTGGCCCGCGCCCTCGCCGAAGTCGTAGCGGATGCCGATCGCGGTGATCCTGCCGACCAGGTAGCGGTTGACCTCGTCGAAGTCCGCCAGGTCGGACAGGAGCCGGCGCAGGGCGGCCGGGCCCGGGCCGGGGGAGAGCAGCTGCATCTGGGCGCGGGTGTTCTCCAGCACATCCGCGGCCACCGGGTGGCGCTCGGCGTGGTACGTGTCGAGCAGGCCTTCCGGCGCCCAGCCGTTGATCTCGGCGGCGAGCTTCCAGCCGAGGTTGAACGCGTCCTGGACGCCGAGGTTGAGGCCCTGGCCGCCGGTCGGCGGGTGGATGTGGGCCGCGTCGCCCGCCAGCAGCACCCGGTCGACGCGATAGCGCTCGGCCAGCCGCGTCGCGTCGCCGAAGCGGGAGAGCCAGCGCGGCGAGTGGATGCCGAAGTCGGTGCCGGTGAAATCCCGCAGCCGCTGCCGAAGTTCGTCCAGGGTCACGGGGGCCGTGCGGTCCTCGCTCAGGCCTTCGGCGGGCACGATCATCCGGTACCAGCCGTCCCGCATGGGCATGGCGCCGAACCTCAGATGGGTCTTGCGGACCTCGGACATCACGGCGGCCAGTTCCTCCGGCGTCACGCCGATCCTGACCTCGCCCAGCAGCGTTTCGTGCTGGGCGGGTTCGCCCGGGAAGGCGACGCCGAGCAGCTTGCGTACCGTGCTCCGTCCGCCGTCGCAGCCGACGAGGTAGCGGGAGCACAGCCGCGATCCGTCGGCGAGCTCCGCAGTGACACCCGCATCGCCCTGCTCCAGCGTGACCAGTTCGAAGCCGCGCCGGATCTCCGCGCCCAACTCGACGGCGTGTGCCTCGAGCAGGCGCTCGGTGTCGGCCTGCGGGATGCCGAGGACGTACCCGTGCGCGGTGTCGAGGCCCTCGGGCGCGGGCTTGGTGATGCCGCCGAAGAAGCCGAAGAAGGGGTGCTTCACCCCGTCGGCGAGAAACCGGTCCAGCAGACCGCGCTGGTCCATCACCTCGATGCTGCGCACGTGCAGGCCGAGACCGCGCGAGAGGCCGGTCGGCCGCGGTTCCTTCTCCAGCACCAGCACGCGGACGTCGTGCAGGCGCAGTTCGGCGGCCAGCATCAGGCCGGTCGGCCCGCCGCCGACCACGACGACGTCGAACCTGTCGCTCAGATCGATCGTGTCGGTTGTGTCAGTCATGAATTCCTCGTCCGCAGTTCTGGTTCGGCCGGCAATTGTGCGCCAGGACCAGGGCCTTGCGGCAAGGCCCCCCATACGCTATAGATTGAAACTGGCAGGGAGTGGTTCATCTCCCTGCCTTTGCTTTTGTCTGCTTTTGCCGCGCTGCTGTCGCACCGCTGCTGTGCCGCCGACGGAGTGTCGCCGCCGGGCGGCTGTGCGTCGCGGGTGTCCGGGCCGGTACGGTGCCAGGGTGGAGATCAACGGCGGGGGAGGGGCGGCACGCGGACTGGTGCTGCTGATCGGCGGCGCGCCCGGCGGCAAGCGACGGCAGCCGGTCCGTCCGGAGGCTGCGCTGGGTCTGCTGGCGACCGTGCCCACGGAGGCACTGCTGGGCAGTCCGGTCCCGGCGAGCGTGCTGCAGTTGGCGGACCCGTCGGATCCGCAGCTGCTGCTGGCGCAGCTCCAGACGGCCGCAGAGACGCCCGGCCCGGTCCTGGTGGCGCTGGCGGGCCAGCTGACGGCGGACCGACGCCGACACGAGCTGCACCTGGCCCTCGCACAGACCACGCGTGACAACACCCGCTACACCGCGCTGCCCTGGGTCTGGCTGGCCGACCAGCTGCGGCAGCGCCCGCCCGGCACCACGACGGTGCTCGCCGACCTGGTCGCCGATCCGGAGGCCTGGGCCGTGGTGCAGCAGCACGGGCCGGCTGCGCTGACCACCGGGCTGCCGCTGTTCGGTCAGGTCAGCCCGCCCGGGACCAGCGGCGACGGCTACGCGCCGCTGTACACCCGTGCGCTGGTCGAGCAACTGCGCCGCGCCCAGCCCGGCGTCCGGCCCGCCGACCTGCACCACATCGCCGGGCACTCCGGGCTGCCCGCCGAAACGATGCTGCTGGCGACGGAGATCCCGCCGCCGGCTCCTGTTCCGGTCCCCGCGCAGGCGCCTGTGCCCGTGCCCACACCTGTGCCCGTGCCCACACCTGTGCCTGTGGCCACACCCGTTCCCGTTTCCACACCTGTGCCCGCGCCACTTCCCGCACCGGTTCCCCTGCCGGTCCAGGCGCGGCCCGAGCCCGTCGCACTGCCGCCCGCCGCTCCGGTCGTCCACGCCGCCGTGGTGGAAGCGGTCCGCCCGGCACCTGCTGTCGCGGACCCGCGTGCGGACATCGCGGCGGCGCTCCACGCGGGCGACCACCCCCGTGCCGCGTTCCTGATCGCGTCCTGGGAGAGGGAGTTGCTGCGCCATCAGGGCCCGCGCGCGCCCGAGCTCGCCGACGTCGCGGACGCCCAGGCGCAGTTGGCCCTCGCGGGCGGCGACCTCGGGCAGGCGACCGGGCGGCTGATCGAGGTGGCCCGGCTGCGGATGCAGCAGTTCCCGCCGCACGCCGAGCAGGTGGCCGTGGCCGTCGACAACGCGACCGCGATCTGGGGGCGGCTGCCGCGCGAGACGGCGCTCCAGCACAGCGGCCAGCTGCTCGCGCTGTGCCGGGCGATGCCGCCCGGTACCGGTCGGGTGGAGGGGGTCGAGCAGCGGCTGGCCCAACTCACCAGGAAGACCGGCCTGCTGCGCCGCCGCGCCGGATAGGTGGCTCGGCGGCTCAGCAACTCAGCAACTCGGCGGGTCGGCCGAGCTTCAGACGAGACCCGACAGCTCCAGATCGGCCACGGCGACGAGCAGGTGGCCGCAGAGCGCGGCCGACGGGAACTCGACGGGGTGGGTGAACGGCCCGGTGACCAGGAGCAGGCGGCCCCGGGCGCGGGCGACGCGTCGCCAGGCGCGGGTGGAGTGGAGCAGCCCGTGGTACCACTGCAGGCCGTCCGGGCGGGTGACCCGGAGGCAGCCGTCGTCGAGGGTCGCCCGCCAGCGCACGGCGTCGTCGACGAAGTCGGCCGCGTCGGCCGGGAGCCAGCCGGTCTCGGTGGGATGGCCGGGGCGGGCCGGGAAGACCAGCGCCGGCAGATCCTGCCACAGCTCCGGCCAGACGGCCGACTGCGTCAGGGGCAGATCCGCGAACGACCCCGGCGGGTCCTCCTCCGCCGGGAGCGGGATCACCACGGCGCCCCCACCGCGCCATGGTGATCCGTGTCGCGCTCCGTGAGGTGCTGTACGCGCTGTAGCTGCTGTGTCACGTCGATCCCTGTGCGGGAGGGAGCAGGAGGGAGGGATCAGGGCTTGATGCCCACGCCCACCCACAGGCTGACCTCTGCGTCCGTCAGTTCCTTTGCCGGGCCGGCGTCCGGACGCCAGCGGTGGCCGACGACGACGCCCGGCTCCAGCAGGTCGAGGCCGTCGAAGAAGCTCGCCACCTCCTTGTGCGTGCGGAACCGGACCGGTGTGCCGGAGCCGTTGTAGATCTCCTCGATCTTCTGCCAGCTGTCCTGGTCGAACTCGGGCGTGCAGTGACTTATCGCCAGCGCGCTGCCGGAGGGGAGCGCACTCAGCAGGGTCCGCACGATGCGGTGCGGGTCCTGGGCGTCCGGGACGAAGTGCAGCAGCGCGTTGAGGGAGAGCGCGACGGGCCGGTCGAGGTCGAGCAGCTCGGCGAGCTCCGCGGACTCGAGCAGGCTCTCCGGGTCGTTGACGTCCGCCTCGATGTAGGTCGTGCGCCCCTCCGCGGTGCTGCGCATCAGGCGCTCGGCGTACTTGAGGACCAGCGGGTCGTTGTCGGCGTAGACGACGCGCGCGTCCGGGGCGACGGACTGGGCGACCTGGTGCAGGTTCGGCTCGGTGGGGATGCCGGTGCCGATGTCCAGCCACTGACGGACGCCGTGCTCGCGCGCCAGGACCCGGGTGGCGCGGTGCATGAACGCCCGGTTCTCGCGGGCGCAGGTGAAGATGCTGGGGTACGCGGCGGCGACCTGCTCGGCGGCCTGGGCGTCGACCTCGAAGTGGTCCTTGCCGCCCAGGTAGTAGTCGTACATCCGCGCGGAGTGCGGCCGGTTGGTGATGATGCCCCTCGCGGGCCGGGTGTCGCTCATCGGGTCCCCCAAATCGTTGTCGTGCGTCCGTTTGTCCGTCAGCGGGTCGTCAGCCGGCCGTCAGGTGGTCGGCGAGTCCCGCCTTGGCGCCCCTGACGAAGGCGCCGATCTCCTCGGCGGTGTAGATCAGGGCCGGGCCGCCCGGATCGGTGGACTGGCGCACCGCGACCCGGCCGTCGGGCAGGCGCTTCACCTCCACGCACTGTCCGCCGTTGGGCCCCGACCACGGGCGCTCCCAGCCCTCTTCGCCGAGGTCCCCGGCGGGCATGCCGTTGTGGACGCTCCTGCAGTCGTCCGTGTTTCTGCCGTTGTCCGCGCTGTTGTTGCTGGTGAGAGTCATGAGTACTCCTTGCGCATGCGGTTCAACAGGGCCTTGCTCTCGGCGGACGACGTCAGCAGCGCCATCCGGTTGTGCGCTTCGAGGTGGGCGACGACGTCCGCGCGCTGGTCCAGGTAGACGGAGGCGGACAGGATCTCGCTGTAGACGACGTCAGGGAGTTCGGGTTCCCGGAAGCGGAAGTAGGTGAATGGCGCGCAGGCGCCGACATGCGCGCCCGCGGTGAACGGGACGACGTCGATGCTGATGTGGTCGCGCTCCATCGCCTCCAGCAGCACCTCGATCTGACCACGCATCACTTCCTGGTCGCCGACCAGGCGGTGGAGCACCGCCTCCTCCATCACCACCCACAGCGTGGGCGCGTCGGGCCGGTCGAGCAGGCTCTGGCGGCGCAGTCGCAGGTCCACGCGTCGCGCCAGTTCGTCGTCGGTGTCGTTGGGGAAACCGCCGCCCAGCAGGGCGCGGGCGTAGCCGGGGGTCTGCAACAGGCCCGGGGCGCAGTGCGGTTCGTAGGTACGGAGCATGGTCGCGCCGGACTCGAGGCTGACGTAGGCCGAGAACCAGCTCGGCAGCACGTCCCGGTAGGCGTACCACCAGCCGGGCTCGTTGGCCTTCTCGGCCAGGGCGACGAACTCCTCGATCTCCTGCTGGTCGGCGCCGTACCGCTCCAGCAGCCGCTCCACGTAGAGCGGTTTGAGGGCGACCTCCGCCTTCTCCAGGCGGCGCACGGTCAGTGGGGTGACGCGCAGGACCTTGGCCGCCTGCTCCAGCGACGCGCCCGCGTTCTGGCGGCGCTCCTGGAGCCGTCGGCCGAGGATCATGCGCAGCACGGTGGGCGCGCCGACGCCGGCCGCCGAACGGCTCTCACTCACGGGCTGCACCTCCCCGATGGACCTTGCCGATGGACCTCGCCTATGAAGCTGCGGATGATCAGTTCCGGTGCCGAGGATCGGTTCCGATGATCAGTCACCATCCTGATTTTGACAGAGACTTGGCGCTGATGACCCCAGAAGGATGACATCAAGCTGAAATTATCAGGGAGTCGGTTGCGCCGTGACAATCGCGACGAGCATAGTCTGATGCCGTGAGCGCTCATCGGCACCAGACCGCCCAGCTTCTGGACGCCCGCCTCTTAGAGACGGCGGGTCCCCGCAGATCGCACTGGCTGGAACTCCCGGCCGAGCGGTCCAGCGTCGCTGTCGCCCGCCACCGCATCGCCGAGCAGCTGGACGCCTGGTCCGTGCCGCGGGCGACCCGGAACGACGCGGTCCTGCTCCTGTCCGAGCTGGCCACCAACGCGGTGGTGCACACCGCCAGCACGAGGATGCTGTGCGGCGCGGCCCTGCTGGCCGACGGCCGGGTCCGGGTCGAGGTCCACGACGACAACCCCGCCCACTGCACACTCCCGGACGCTCCCGATCTCGACGAGGAGAGCGGCCGGGGACTGCTCATCGTCCAGGAACTCGCGGACGCCTGGGGCATCGCCGGATCCACCTGCACCAAGGGCAAGTTCGTCTGGGCGATGTTGGGAACGGCCACCCCGCACGCCGCCTGAGCAGAGGCCCGCTGCCACCTGGGCCCACCACGCCGCGCGCCCGGACGGGCAGCCGGTGTCAGGAGTCGTCCTCCCGGGGGCCGTCCTCCTCCGGTGGGGCCTGCGGGGTGCGTTCGCGCAGGAGCTGGAGGAACGCGCGAGCCGCCGGTGAGGCTCCGGAGGCGATCCAGACCGCACGCACTGTTCGCGGAGGCACGCCCGTCGTAGCCACCGCGGTAACTGCGGGCATGCGCGCGGCGGTGGCGGCGGGGACCAGGCCGATGCCGAGGCCGCGCCCCACGAGCTGTTCCAGCAGTGCCATCGTGTCCGCCTCGAAGGCGACGGTGCGGGTGGCACCGGCCGCCGTGAACGCCGCGTCGTTGTGCCGGCGGATGCCGGAGCCGGGTGGCATGTCGACCATGTCCTCCTCGGCCAGCCGGGCAGGCGTGACGCGCGCTTCCTGGGCCAGCCGATGCCCGTGCGGGACGATCGCGACCAGGTCCTCCTGCGCGAGCACCCGCCCCGCCAGCCCGGCCGGGGGCCGCTCCGGGCGGGTGTCGACGAACGCGAGGTCGCAGGCGCGGTCGCGCACCTCCTGCAGCAGGTCCCGGACCAGCCTGGCGCGCAGCGTGACCTGCACAGCAGGATGCCGCTCCCGGTAGGCGGCGAGCAGGTCGGGCAGATCCACCGCGGTGAGCGGGGTGATGGTGCCGATGCTCAACTGGCCGCGTACCTCGCTCTCGGACGCGGCCACCTCGCTGCGGGCCCGCTCGATCGCGGCCAGCGCCTCGCGGGCCGGGCCGAGGAACGCCTCGCCGGCGGCGGTGATGCGAACCCGCCGGCTCGTGCGTTCGAACAGCCGGGTGCCCAACTCGCTCTCCAGCCGGGCGATCTGGTGGCTGAGGGCGGACTGGACCACGAAGCAGCGGTGAGCGGCGCGGGTGAAGCTGCCGGTCTCGGCGACGGCGACGGCGTAGACGAGCTGGCGGAGTTCCATTCATCCATCGTGTTCCACGATCGCTGGCATGACAACCATCTGTTGGATTCATCCGGGCTGGCCGGAGAGCATGAACGCGAGCCCGGACCGACCGGCGCCGCGGGAGCTGCGACGCGGTCCGCCGACGGACGTTGTCGGTGACGCTCTGATCTTGACGCTCTGATCTCGGCGCTCTGAACTTACGGAAGGAAACGGACATGGCCTCCTCCTCGGCTTCCCCCGCTGCGCCATCAACGTCCACGACAGGCGCTCCCGCACCCCGTTCGGGCAGCGCCGGCGCCGACGGTCCGGGTCGCGGCACGGTGGTGCTGATGTCCGCGGCCGTCGGGCTGTGTGTGGCGAGCAACTACTACGCCCAGCCGCTGCTGGACACCATCGCCCGGGACCTGCGGCTCTCCGCCGCCTCCGCCGCGCTGGTGGTGACGGTCGCCCAGGTCGGCTACGCACTGGGGTTGGTCCTGGTACTGCCGCTGGGCGACCTGCTGGAACGGCGTCGGCTGGTCTGCGGCCTGACCCTGGCCACGGCGTGCTCCCTGGCGCTGACGGCGGTCGCCGCCAACGCAGGGCTGCTGCTGGCCGGCACCGCGCTGACCGGTCTGCTGTCGGTGACCGCGCAGGTCCTGGTGCCGTTCGCCGCGGACCTGGCCGCCCCGCACCGGCGCGGTCAGGTCGTGGGAACGGTGATGAGCGGACTGGTGCTGGGCATGCTGCTGGCCCGAACCGCATCCGGTGCCCTGGCCGCGGTCGGCGGCTGGCGCACGGTGTACTGGGCCGCGGCGGTTGCGATGGCCGTCCTGGCTGTCACTCTGCACAGGGCGCTGCCTCAGTACCGGGGATCCGCCGGTCTGCGCTACGGACGGCTGCTGCGCTCCACCGCGCGTCTCCTGGTCGACGAACCGGTACTGCGGGTCCGGGCGTTGCTCGGCCTGCTGGCCTTCGCCTGCTTCAGCGCGCTGTGGACCTCGCTGGCATTTCTGCTCTCCGGCCCCGGTTACCACTGGTCGGACAGCGAGATCGGACTGCTCGGACTCGCCGGTGCCGCCGGTGCGGTCGCCGCCCAGCTGGCCGGACGGCTGGCGGACCGTGGACGGACCACGCTGACCACGATGGTCAGCGCGCTGCTCCTGCTCGGTTCCTGGGGACTGCTGGCCCTGGGGGCGCATCACCTGGCGGCGCTGATCGCCGGCATCGTGCTGCTGGACCTGGCGCACCAGGGCGTGCACATCAGCAACCAGTCGCTGATCTACGCCCTGCGCCCGGACGCACGCGGACGCATCACCTCGGCCTACATGACGTGTTACTTCCTGGGTGGGGCGATCGGCTCAGGGCTGGTCGGGGTGGTCCACGCCCACGCCGGTTGGAACGGGGTCTGTGTGCTGGGTGCCGCGCTCGCCCTGCTGTTGTGCCTGGCGGCGGCCGGCACCGCCATCGCCGGCACCGCCACCGGCGTCCGGAGCTGGTGGCGTGGGCGGACCCGGCTGCGCGAACTGTGGACCGTGGCGAGCGCAGGTGTTCTGGGCGCCGCTGTGCTCGCGCTCATCGCCCTGGCGATCCGCCTGGCCCGATGACCCCGGCGAGCCGGGCGAGCCGGTCATCGGGCGCGCTTCTCCGACACGCCGGTGCTCAGGGTGCGGAAGAAGGCGCGGATGTCGCCGACCAGCAGGTCGGGCTGTTCCATCGCGGCGAAGTGGCCGCCGCGTTCGAACTCCGTCCAGCGGACGATGTTGTCGGTCCGCTCGGCGATGTGGCGCAGGACGATGAAGTTCTCCGCAGGGAAAGACGCCAGGGCGGTGGGTGCCCGGGACGGCTCCGGCGGTTCTCCCCAGTAGGCCGCGTGGGCCCGCTCGTAGTAGATCCGGGCGGAGGAACCGGCCGTGCCCGTCAGCCAGTACAGCATCACGTTGGTGAGCAGGTGGTCGCGGTCGACGGCGTCCTGCGGGCCACCGCCGCCACAGTCGCCGGAGTCGGTCCACTCCTTGAACTTCTCGGCGATCCAGGCCAGTTGGCCGACCGGCGAGTCGGTGAGGGCGTACGCGAGGGTCTGCGGCCGGGTGGACTGGATGTCGGCGTAGCCCTGCCGGTCGCGCAGCCACGCGCGGGTCCGCTCCCAGGACGCCCAGGTGCGCTCGCGCTCGGCCGGGCTCAGCCCGGCGAGTTCCGCCTCGGTCGGCTCGGCTGACGCCGCGGCGCCGGGGATCAGGTTCAGGTGCACGCCGATGACCTGGTCGGGGCTGGTGCGGCCGATCTCGCGGGAGATGGCCGATCCCCAGTCGCCGCCCTGGACGCCGTAGCGCGGGTAGCCCAGACGCCGCATCAGTTCGGCGAAGGCAGCCGCCACGCGCCGGTACTCCCAGCCGGTCTCGCGGGTCGGGCCGGAGAAGCCGAAGCCGGGGATGCTCGGCAGCACGAGGTGGAACGCGTCGGCGCGGTCGCCGCCGTGGGCCACGGGGTCGGTCAGCGGACCTGCGATCCGCTCGAACTCGACGATGGAGCCCGGCCAGCCGTGCGTGATCAGCAGCGGCGTGGCGTCGGGTTCCGGCGAGCGGATGTGGGCGAAGTGGATGTTCGCGCCGTCGATCGTGGTCATGAACTGCGGCCACTCGTTCAGCCGGGCCTCGGCCGCGCGCCAGTCGTACCCGTGCCGCCAGTGCTGCGCGAGCTCCTTGAGGTAGTCGGCCGGGATCCCGTAGTCCCAGCCGACCCCCGGAAGCTGGTCCGGCCACCGGGTCCGGTCGAGCCGCTGGTGGAGGTCGTCCAGGTCGGTGTCCGGGACGGCGATGCGGAAAGGTCGGATGCTGTCGTCAGGCGAGATCCTCATAGGGGCCGCAGCATACGGCGCGGACGCTCCAGCGGATGCGTGAGTGCGTCGCCGGGCGCAGGATCGAGAGGTGACCGCGATCGTCGTGCTGATGGAGCTGGAGCCCGCCACCGAGGTGGTGGACAGCGTCGTCGGCGAGACCGACATCGGCGCCCGCGTCCGCGCCGTGCACGCCGCCGCGGCCGACCCGGACGCGCCCGGCGACCCCCTCGCGCGCACGCTCTGCGGCCTCGTCGCGGACGAGCTGGAGCCCGAGCCGTACGCGCCCGTCAGCCCGGGCGGGCCCTGGTACCCGCCCGAGTACCGCAGCCGTCGCTGCCTGGACTGCGACGCGGCGCTGAAGAGCGGCTGACGTCAACGGCACGACCGTGTTCACCCCGCCGTTCACCCCGGCATTCACGGCTCCGCGTCCCGTTCTGTCCTCACTTCTTCTCGTAGCGCCGCAGGTCAGCCGTGGTGTCGTCCCGCAGCACCGTCAGTCGCGCCTCGGCCGTGCGGTGCACGGCAGTCGGATGACAGACCGTGCTGGAAACATCTGTGCTGTCGCGGTGAGCGACGAGTACAGCGGGACTGGTACAGCGGCCTGTGCCTGGGCACCACCGACACCCAGGCAGGTGCCCACCTCGTCCAGCAGCGGTGCGAGGACACCGAGGACCTGGCACCGCGGCTGATCGGTCACCTCACCGGACCGGCGCTCCGGAGCAGGTGGCTGCGCGCGTGGACGGCGGCGTGGGGCCAGGCGGTCCGGGCCGCGGCGGGGAGCCCGGCGGTGCCGTTGCCGACGACGATGGAGACGTGCTGGAGGCCACGACAGCGCAGGTCGCCGAAGATCGGCTCCCAGACGTCGGCCGGGCCGGCTGCCCCGGCCGCCCAGAGGGAGAGCAGCTCCCGGCGCCCGTCCGCCGCGACCGCGACGGCCAGATGGACCGCCTCACGGCCGCCGGGGACGGTGGCCGTGTCGGCGAAGAGGACGAGGTAGCGCGGCGCGAGCCGACGCCGCTGCCACAGGTGCAGGCGCGCGGCGACGCGGTCGGCGACGTGGGAGAGCGGCGCCGCCGGCGGGCTGTCGCCGTAGAACTGGACGAGTCGGGCCTCGAAGTCCGCACGCGGCAGCCCACGGGCGGCGAGCGAGAGCAGCAGCGGCTCGCGTCCGGCGAGGTCACGGCGGTACTTGGGGAGGATGGCGGGGGAGAAGCTGCCCCTGCGGTCCCTGGGCATGAGCACCTCGACGGGCCCGAACGTGGTCAGCACCGTCTTGGGGCGGTGGCCGTTGTGGGAGTTGACGTCGGCCCGGTCGTCCGGGTCCTCGGCGCAGCCGTTGAGGTGGTGGTCCAGCTCCACCTGGAGGGCGGCTTCGAGGATCAGCCGGGTGACGTCGCGTAACGGGGCGTCGCAGCTGCCCAGCAGGTCACTTGCGTCGCCGTGGCTGTAGCCCGGCCCCGGCCCGAGGCACGGATCCGGCACGGACATCGGAGTGATCGCGGCGGACCGCACGGGCGGAGCTGTCTCCGGGCTGCTGCTGGCTGCGGGGTGGTTCATCGGAAGCCTCCTCGTGCCGGGACGGCGAGCAGTCGGCGGGGTCGGTTGGCGAGAGAATATGGCGGGGATATGACGATTGGTCAGACAGGTCACACAGGTCAGACAGGTCAGATGGATCAGACAGTCGATCAGTTGAGGGTGACATTCACCGACATGCCCGCCAACACGTCGGACGGGGGGTTCTCGATCGTGATGGTCACGTCGTAGTAGGTCGCGCCCGGTACCCGGGCCGGATCGAGCAGGATCTGGCTGATGCGACCGGTGAGCGTGCGTCCGTCCGAGGAGACCGAGAGGGAGGCGGTCTGGCCCCGGTGCACGGTGCTCATCTGCGACTCGGGGAGCTGCGCGGTGACCTCCAGGGTGCCGGAGTAGATGGTGATCAGCGCCGAGGTGCCCGGGTTCTCGTCGGCTGCAGAGCCGCTGCCCGCCGCCGGGGAGGGGACGAACAGCTGCACGCCAGGCTGCTGGTCGACCAGGGTGCCGGACTGGGCGGCCGGTCCTGAGTACGCGTGCACGCCGTCCGGGCCGACCAGGTCGCCGGCCGCTCCTGCGGTGTCGGCCACCACACCGTCGGCGGGTGCGAGGATGGTGGTCTGCTGCAGAGCGAGCGCGTCGGCGGCCACCTGGGCCTGGGCGGTGGCGAGTTGGGACCGCGCCTGGGCGACGGTTGCCGGGGTGAGCGCGCTGCCCTGGGCGTCGATCTGCGCCTGCGCGGCCTGGACCACGGACTGGCTCTGGGACAGGGCCGCCTGGTCCTGCTGCTCCTGGGACTGGGTGCTGGACTGCAGGCCGCTCAGCTGGGCCTTGGCCTGAGCGAGGATGGCCGCGTCCTTGTCGATCTGGGACGCGAGGTTCTGACAGAGCGCCGGATCGGGGGTGGCGGCGACCACCGCACCGGGAGTTCGTGCCGCAGGGGCTGCCGCTGGAGTCATCGTCGCCGCCGGAGTCATGGTCGGCGCCGGCGACGGGTGGGACGACGGGGGCGGGGCGGCGGGCGGAGTGACCGTCGGCGGCGTGGCGGAACTGCCGCAGGTCTGGGCGTAGCGGGTCTCGTCGTCGGTCAGTGTGGTCTGGTCGGAGGAGATGGCGGTGGACTGCGCGGTGAGCTGGTTCGCCGTGTCGGTCTGCACCAGCGACAGCGCGCCCTGGGCGCTGCTTGCGTCCGTCTGGGCCTTGGCCAGGGCGAGTTGGTTCTGTGCCGCGGTATCGGGGTCGGTGGCGGGATGCTCGTCCTCGGTGATCAGGGCGGTGTCGGCGGCGACGGCCGCGCGGGCGGCCTGGAGGTTTGCCGCCGCGACGCTGCTCTGCTGGGTGGCCAGCACCTGCCCGGCGTGGACGTGGTCGCCAGGCCGGACCAGAAGCGTCTGCACCGCCCCGGTGGCAGGGAAGTTGAGGTAGTAGGTGTGGGCGGGGGTGACCTCGCCGCTGAAACTGAGCGGCCGGTTGGCGATGGCATGGTACGTGGCTGCGGTGGCCGCGGTGCAGGCGACGGCTGCCGCCACCGCTGCACCGAGCTGCCACAGCGCCCTGGGCTTGCGGGCGGGGAGGATCTCCCCCACGCCCGCCTCCCCGTCGGCGAGTGCCGCGTTCATGCCCCGGACCGGACGGGACTTCTTGCCGCGCACGTTCTCGTCACCTCCGGGTGCTGGGCGCCGAGTCCGCCGCAGGAGCGGTCTCGGGCAGTTCGCTGACCAGGTCCTCGGCCGTCGTCATGCCCGCGCGCCAGACCGAGCGGGCGACGATCTTGCTGGGGTCGACCCGGGAGCGGTAGCGGCCGGCGACCTCGCGGCACTCCTCCATCAGGCCCTCGTTGAGCGTGGTCGGGTTCAGGCCGAGGGCGAGGAACTGGTCGTTGCGGACGTTGAGTTCGTTCTCGTCGGCCTCGCGCCGCGGATTGGGCAGGTGCGCGACGGGCACGCCGGTGAGCGAGCCGACCAGCTTGGCCAGGTCGCGCACCCGGTGGCTCTCGGTGATCTGGTTGAAGACCTTGGGCTTCTCGCCGGCGGCGGGCGGGTTCTCCAGGGCGATCTCGATACATCGCACGGTGTCGCGGATGTGGATGAACGCGCGGGTCTGCCCGCCGCTGCCGTGGACGGTGAGCGGGTGCCCGACGGCGGCCTGCATCAGGAAGCGGTTGAGTACGGTGCCGTAGTCGCCGTCGTAGTCGAAGCGGTTGATCAGCCGCTCGTCGCGGGCGGTCTGCGCGGTCTGGGTGCCCCAGACGATGCCCTGGTGCAGGTCGGTGATGCGCAGCTGGTCGTTGGCCGCGTAGAAGGCGAACATCAACTGGTCGAGCGTCTTGGTGAGGTGGTAGACGGAGCCGGGGCTGGCGGGGTGCAGGATCTCGCGCTCCACATCGCCGTCGGGCGTGGGGACCTTGACGGTCAGATAGCCCTCGGGGATCGGCGCGCTCCCGGACCAGCCGTAGCCGTAGACGCCCATGGTGCCCAGGTGGACCAGGGCCGCGTCGGTCCCGGAGTGGACCAGCGCGGAGAGCAGGTTGTGGGTGGCCCGGACGTTGTTGTCGATCGTGTAGCGCTTGGACGTGGTCGACCGCATCGAGTACGGCGCCGCCCGCTGCTCGGCGAAGTGGACGATCGCGTCGGGACGCAGGGCCGACAGCAGCGCGGTGAGGCGCTCGGCCTCGTTGGCCAGGTCGAGCCGGACGAAGCCGATCTCCTTGCCGGACACCTGGCGCCACACCCGCAGCCGCTCGCCGATCGGCCGGATCGGGGTCAGCGAATCGACCTCCAGCTCCAGGTCGATGGCGCGTCGGCTGAGGTTGTCGACGATGGTGACGTCGTGCCCGCGGTCGGACAGATGGAGCGCTGTCGGCCAGCCGCAGAATCCGTCCCCGCCAAGAATGAGCACATGCATGTGCGCGCACCTCCATGAAATACGGATGGAACACGAACGCAATACAGGGGAGAAATATCGAGGCAAGACACGCCTGGTGCTCTCGCCGTTTTGGTGCACGGCCGAGGAAATTACCGCCGCAGCTCGGCCGGCCACGGTGGACGCTGCGGAATGGCGTCCGGAGGCACGATGACGAGGCGGCCTCTTGTACCGGCCAGTACGGACTCTGGCACAAGATCTGTGTCATGTCCAGCGCACAAGATTTTTTGAACCCGCTGGTCATCCTGTCACCACTCTTGAAAGAGGCACTGTCTGTAACAAGCGGGCTGTGGACCTGCAGTGACGCACTGTCATCCACATCGAGTGCCATGCTGCGGCCGAAGTTCCGCCATGGCGATCTCACAGGAAACTCCACACATGATTTTCCGGTGTATCGGAAAAGGCCCGATGATTCGCCCGGGGTAAAGTAAAGGATCAGGTAAGAACGACCCATTCGGCATTGCCTCACGGTGCAGTTCAAAGGTTTCACTTGGGAAGGCGAAAGGAGGGCTCCCATGGCTCGAAGTGCCGCCTCGGAAGAGAATTCCGACCCGCTCCCGCTCATCGCCCCGCCCTCAGCACCCCCTGCAGCACCCCCCGCCCCGCCGGCTGATCTGCGCGCGCTCGCCGAGTCCGCCGCAGTGCTGCTGGAGGATGCCGACGCGGCCGACGTCATCGCCTGGGCCCGCCGTGAGTTCGGAACCGGGCTGGTCGTCGCGTCCTCCATGGCCGACACCCACCTGGTCCACCTCGCCCAGAGCGTCGCGCCCGGCATCGACGTGCTCTTCCTCGACACTGGCTACCACTTCGCCGAGACCATCGGCACAAGGGACGCCGTCGCCACCGTCTACGACGTCAACGTCGTCACCATGACGCCGCATCAGACCGTCGCCGAGCAGGCGCTGACCTACGGCGCGCACCTCTACCAGCGCGATCCGGACCGCTGCTGCGCGCTGCGCAAGGTCGAGCCGCTGGAGCGCGGACTCCGGCCCTACCGCGCCTGGATCACCGGGATGCGCCGCGAGGACGCACGCACCCGCGCCGGCATGCGCGTGGTCGAGTACGACAAGGCCCGCGACAAGATCACCGTCGCGCCGCTCGCACGCTGGACCCAGCAGGACGTGGACGCCTATGTGACCCGCCATCAGGTCCTGGTCAACCCGCTGCTGTACGACGGCTACACCTCCATCGGCTGCGCCCCCTGCACCAGAAGGCCCAGCCCCGGCGCCGACCCGCGCTCGGGCCGCTGGGCCGGATCGTCCAAGACCGAATGCGGGCTGCGTCAGCAGCCGGGAAGGCAGTGAACGATGAGGGACCTCGCACCCACCGGACCGGGGACCGCACTCGGGACCGCAGCCCCGCCCACCCGACAGAGACCACGCCTCTCCCACCTCGACGTGCTGGAGTCCGAGGCGGCCCACATCATCCGCGAGAGCGCGGCTCAGTTCGAACGTCCGGCGCTGCTCTTCTCCGGCGGCAAGGACTCCATGGTCATGCTGTACGTGGCGCTCAAGGCCTTCCGGCCCGCGCCGCTGCCGTTCGGGCTGCTGCACGTGGACACCGGCCACAACTTCCCCGAGGTGCTGGACTTCCGCGACCGCGTCGTCGCCGAGCACGGCCTGCGGCTCACGGTGGCCAGGGTCGAGGACTACCTCGCCGACGGCCGCCTGACCGAGCGTCCCGACGGCACCCGCAACCCGCTGCAGACCGTGCCGCTGCTCGACGCGGTGACCCGCGGCCGGCACGACGCGCTCTTCGGCGGCGGCCGACGCGACGAGGAGAAGGCGCGCGCCAAGGAGCGGGTCTTCTCGGTACGCGACGAGTTCGGCGCCTGGGACCCGCGCCGTCAGCGCCCGGAGCTGTGGTCGCTCTACAACGGCCGCCACCGCCCCGGCGAGCACCTGCGCGTCTTCCCGCTCTCCAACTGGACCGAGCTGGACGTGTGGCAGTACATCGTCCGGGAGAAGGTCGACCTGCCGTCGATCTACTACGCCCACGAGCGGGACGTCTTCCGGCGCAACGGCATGTGGCTGACCGCGGGGGAGTGGGGCGGCCCGAAGAACGACGAGCCCGTCGAGCGGCGGAGCGTGCGCTACCGCACCGTCGGCGACATGTCCTGCACCGGCGCGGTGGAGTCCGACGCCGCCGACCCGGACCAGGTCATCGCCGAGATCGCCGCCTCCCGGCTCACCGAGCGCGGCGAGACCCGCGCCGACGACCAGCTCTCCGAGGCCGCCATGGAGGACCGCAAGCGCGAGGGGTACTTCTGATGGACCTGCCCCCGCTCACCCGCACGCCCCTCACCCGTACGCCGGTGGCCACAGACCCCGACGGCTTCGACAGGCCCGACGGCCCCGACGGTCCAGGCGCACCGGCGACGCTGCTGCGGCTGGCCACCGCCGGGTCCGTGGACGACGGCAAGTCGACCCTGGTCGGTCGACTGCTCCACGACAGCCACGCGGTGCTGGCCGACCAGCTCGCCGCCGTCGCCCGCGCCTCCCGCGAACGCGGACTGGCCGCCGCCGACCTGGCGCTGCTGACCGACGGCCTGCGCGCCGAACGCGAGCAGGGCATCACCATCGACGTCGCCCACCGCTACTTCGCCACCGCCCGCCGGCGGTTCATCCTCGCCGACACCCCCGGGCACGTGCAGTACACCCGCAACATGGTCACCGGCGCGTCCACCGCCGACCTCGCCGTGGTGCTGGTCGACGCGCGCGGCCGGGTCCGCGAGCAGACGCGCCGTCACCTCGCGGTCGCCGCACTGCTGCGGGTCCCGCGTCTGGTGCTGGCCGTCAACAAGATGGACCTGGTCGGCCACGCCGAGCCGGTCTTCGCCGCCGTCGCCCTGGAGTGCGCGGGCTACGCCGCCGAGCTGGGCGTCCGCGACCTGCTGGCGATCCCGATCAGCGCCCTGAACGGTGACAACGTCGTGCACCCCTCCGCGTCGATGGACTGGTACAGCGGTCCGACGCTGCTCGAACACCTCGAATCCGTCGAGGTCGACGAGGACCCGCAGCGCCTGCCGATGCGTTTCCCGGTCCAGTGTGTCGTGCGGGCGCCGGAGTCCGGCTCGCTGCACGGCACCAGTGTCTCCGGTGTCTCCAGTGAATCCGGTGTCTCCAGCGGCTATCGCGGCTATGCCGGACGCGTCGCCAGCGGCGTGGTTCGGCTGGGCGACCCGGTCGTCGTGCTGCCGTCCGGGCGGACCTCGACGGTCGTCGGCATCGACCGGATGGACCAGGAGAACGCCGAACTCGCGGTCGCTGACCAGTCGGTGACGCTGCGTCTGGCCGACGACCTGGACGTGGGCCGGGGCGACCTGATAGCCCCGGTCGACTGCGCGCCGCCGGTCGGCCGCGAGTTCACCGCGACCGTATGCCACCTCGACGCGCGACCGCTGCGAGCGGGGGACCAGGTGCTGCTGCGGCAGCAGACCGCCCTGGTGCGCGCCGTGGTCCGCTCGCTGGACGCCCGGCTCGATCTGACCACCCTCGCGGCCCTGCCCGTGCCGACCGCGCTGGAGGCCAACGACATCGGGCAGATCACCCTGGCCACGGCCGAGGCGCTGCCGTTGGACGAGTACCGGGACAACCGGCGCACGGGCGCGTTCCTGCTGATCGACCCAGCCGACGGCAGCACGTTGACGGCGGGCATGGTCGGCGGCCTCGTACCGGGAGGGCGGCCATGACCAGCACGACCGTGACCGGCAGCCGCGGCCTATCCGTCGTGCCCGTGCCCGTGCGCGTGCCCGTGCCCGCGCTGCTGCTCGGCCTGTTCGCCCTGTTGTGCGCCGCCCTCTCCGGCTGCACGCAGGATGCGGCGGCCGCGCCGGGCCCCGCCGTGGCGCTGCGGCTCGGCTACCTGGCGGACATCACCCACGCCACCCCGCTGATCGGCCTCCAGAACGGGATCTACGCCCGCGACCTGGGGGAGACCCGGCTGACCCCGCAGGTCTTCGGGGCCGGCCCGGACGAGATGACCGCCCTGCTCGGCGGCCACCTCGACGCCGCCTACGTCGGGCCGTCCTCTGCGCTCAACGCCTATATGCGCAGCCACGGTGAGGCGCTGCGCATCGTCGCCGGAGCAACGCTCGGCGGCGCGGAACTGGTCGTGCGTCCCGGTATCACCAGCGCGTCCCAGCTGCGCGGCCGGACCCTCGCCACCCCGCAGCTCGGCAACACCCAGGACGTGGCGCTGCGCTACTGGCTGCTCCAGCAGGGCTTCCACACCGACCCGAGCGGCAGCGGCGACGTCGCCGTCGTCCCCGAGAGCAACGCCACCACGCTGGAGCAGTTCCGCGCCGGTCGGATCGACGGAGCGTGGGTGCCCGAGCCGTGGGCCTCGCGGATGGTGCTCGAAGGCGGCGGGCACGTGCTGGTCGACGAGCGCTCGCTGTGGCCCGGCGGCCGGTTCGCCACCACCGACCTGGTCGTCGCGACCTCGTTCCTGAACGCTCATCCGCAGACCGTCACCGCGCTGCTGACCGCTCAACTGGACACCCAGGCCTGGATCACCGCTCACCCGGCGACAGCTCGGACGGACGTCGGCAAGGCCCTCACCGCGGCGACCGGCGCCACCCTCCAACCGGCCGAACTCGCCCGAGCCTGGGCCGCGTTGACCCTGAGCGACGACCCGGTGGTCAGCGACCTGCCGGCGCTGGCCGCGCACGCCGCCGCCGTCGGGCTGGGCTCGGACGACGGCAGCGGTGCCGCCGCCTCGGTGTCCGGCATCTACGCGCTCGGTCCGCTCGACACGCTCCTCGCCGCGCGCGGCGAACCCACGCCCGCTTCATCCTGACTGTCCGTCACTTTCGACCCGTACGCGCCGGAGGGACCCTCGTGAGCAGTCCGCCCCAGACCGCGCCGACCAGACCGGCGCCGTCCGTGACCGTGCCCCCGCCCGCCGTGCCGCCGCCCGTCGTGCGGTTGACCGCGGTCGGCAAGACCTTCGGCCGTCCCGGAGCGACGGCCGCGCCCGTGTTGGAGGACATCGACCTGACCGTGCCGTCCGGCGGCTTCACCTGCGTCATCGGGGCGTCGGGCTGCGGCAAGTCGACGTTGCTGCACCTGATCGCGCAGCTGGCCGAGCCCAGCAGCGGGACCGTCGAGGTGGCCGGCGGGCATGCGGCGCTGATGTTCCAGGAGTCGGCGCTGTTCCCGTGGCTCACGGCCGGGCGCAACGTCGAACTCGCGCTGCGCCTGCGTGGCCTGCGTGGCCGGGCGGAGCGCCGGGCCGAGGCCGAGCGGCTCCTCACCCTGGTCCGGCTGGACGGCGCCCACCCGAAGCCGGTGCACGAGCTGTCCGGCGGCATGCGTCAACGCGTCGCGCTGGCCAGGGCGTTGGCCCAGCAGAGCAGCGTGCTGCTGATGGACGAGCCCTTCGCCGCGCTCGACGCGATCACCCGCGACGTGCTCCACGAGGAGCTGGTCCGGATCTGGCAGCAGACCGGCTGTGCCGTCGTCTTCGTCACCCACAACGTCCGCGAGGCCGTCCGGCTGGGACGCGAAGTGGTGCTGCTCTCCTCCCGCCCCGGCCGGATCACCGGACGCTGGACCGTCCCGGTCCCGCAGCCGCGCCGGATCGAGGACGCCGAGGTTGCTGGCCTCGCCGCCGAGATCACCGACCACCTGCGCCAGGAGATCAGCCGCCATGGCCGCGCCTGACAGCGGGACCGACACCGTGCCGGATGCCGCGCCGGACACCGTCCTCGTCGAGGCCGGTCTCGACGCGCTGGAGGCGCAACCCCGGCCGCGCCGGAGCGGGTTGACCGTGCTGCGCGACCGTGTACTGCCGCCCGTGCTCGGCCTCGCGCTGGTCCTCGGCGCGTGGCAGCTGGTGTGGGCGTCCGCCGTCGAACCCGACTGGGTGCTGCCGAGCCCCGTCGAGGTCGGCCAGAGCCTGCTGGGCGCGGCGGGCCAGGGGGAGGTCTGGCCGAGCATCGGTCAGAGCGTGCTGCGCGGCGTGCTCGGGTTCGCCGTGTCCGTGGCCGTCGGCACCGTGCTGGGCCTGCTGGTCGGACGGCTCCGGCCGTTGCGTCTGACAGTCGGGCCGGTGCTGGCGGGACTGCAGAGCCTGCCCTCGGTGGCGTGGGTCCCGCCCGCGATCATGTTCTTCGGCGTTACCCCGGCCGCCCTCTACAGCGTGGTCCTGCTCGGTGCGATCCCGTCGATCGCGCTGGGACTGGTCTCCGGACTGGACCAGGTACCGCCGCTCTTCCTGCTGGTCGGCCGAAACCTCGGCGCCCGTCGGCTCACCTCGGTCCGGCATGTGCTGCTGCCCGCCGCGCTGGCGGGCTATGTCAGCGGCCTCAAGCAGGGCTGGGCCTTCGCGTGGCGCTCGCTGATGGCGGCCGAGATCATCGCCGTCTCGCCCGCGCTGGGCCCGGGCCTGGGTCGGCTGCTGAAACAGGCTCAGGACGCGGGGGACATGCGGCTCGCCTTCTGCGCCATCGCGCTGATCCTGGTCGTCGGCGTCATCGTGAACCTGCTCGTCTTCGCCCCCATGGAACGCCGCGTGCTCCGTGCCCGTGGCCTCACCGCCCCCGGCCGCTGAGCCGCAGGCAGAAACTCCATACACCCAAGGACTCCTGGCACTCCACGCGAAAGGAATCGTCGGCCGATGCCGAGCACCACCAGTCGCGACACCCTGGCCGCGCTCGTTCTGGAGGCGCTGCTCCTGCTGCTGGTCACCCGCTGGCCACTGGCACGGCGCTTCGACGACAGCGACCGAGGCAGCGGCCGGATCGTCGAACTCCCGTCCGTACGGCGGCCGTCGGTCCCGCGCGTCGTCGCGTTCCTGGTGGTCGGCGCGGCCGTCAGCACCGCCATCATCGCGCTGCGGCACCCGCAACTGCTCCAGGCCTACGACTCCCTGGTCGCCGACACGCTCAACGCGACCGCACGCGACCCGCACCAGGCCCTCGTCTACGCCCAGACGCTCCCACCGCTGCTGCCCGCCGCCGTCGTCGGGTACCTGCTGACGCTGGCCGTCGTGCTGCCCGCCAGCCTCGGACGCAGGCTGATGATCCTGGCGCACGCGCCGCTCTTCGTCGCGTTGTCCGTGCTCGCCGAGTGCTTCACCGCGCTGCTCGGTGCCACCACCGGCATGCCGCTCGCGCCCGCGCCGCTGATCGCCCTCGCGCTCCAATCCACCCTCGGCTACCTGCTGATCTTCCGGCTCACCTTCACCACCTACCGGCTGCCCTCGATCACACCGTTGCGCTCCCTGCGACGCGGTGCGGACTGGCACGACAACCTTGTGCTGGCGTTCTGCCTGCTCGCCTCGCTCAGCGCGGTGACCGCCCTCGCGCTGGTCCTGATCCAGCATGTCGGCAACCACCCGCTGACGGTGTTCCTGATCCTCGCCAGCCTGCGCTCCTGCGTCACCGACCTCACCTTCGTGCTGCTCACCCTGGTGCGCGCGGTCGGCGGACGCATCGCGCGTCCCGGCCCGGAGCGGCCCCCGCTCGACGTCATCATCCCCGCGTACAACGAGGCCGCCGGGATCGAGCGGCTGCTGCGCTCCATCGACCGCGCGGCGGGGGAGTACGGCGGACCGGTGCACGTCGTGCTCTGCGACGACGGGTCCACCGACGACACCCGCGCGCTGGCCCAGGCCGCCGTCGCCGCCTGGCGGTACGCGACGGGCGAGGTGATCCAGGGTCAGCACGGCGGCAAGGCCAAGGCACTGAACCTGGCGCTGGCCCGCTGCACGGCGGAGTTCGTCTTCCGCGTCGACGCCGACTGCGCGCTGGACCCGGGCTCCTTCGCGGGTGCCATCCCGCACTTCCTCGCCGATCCGCGCGTGGGCACCGTCGGCGTGCTACCGCTGCCCAAGGAGCCCTACAGCACCTGGATCGACCGGATGCGCGCCATGGAGCAGCTGTTCACCTACGGTTTCTGCCTATCCGCGCTCAGCGAGGTCGACGCCGTGCCGTGCATTCCCGGCACCTTCTGCGCCTTCCGGCGGGAGCCGGCGGTCGAGCTGGGCGGCTTCGTGCACGGGATGTTCGGTGAGGACGCCGAGTTCACCTGCGCGCTGGCCAGGATGGGCTGGCGGGCGGTGGTCGCCCCGCAGACCATCTCCTACGAGGACGTGCCGGCCAGTGTCGGCCAGCTGCGGGTGCAGCGGTTCCGGTGGGGGCTCGGCGGCATGATGAACTTCAGCCGGTTCACGCCGTTCGGGCAGGGCGCGCCCGGAACGCGCTTCTGGTTCGAGCTGCCGCGCAGCGCGGGCACCCGGATGACCTCGCCGGTGCACTTCTTCGTGCTGATCCTGGCCTTGGTCTACGGCGTGCTCCAGCCGCAGCCGCAGCACAACGTCGCGCGCTTCGCGGTGGTGTTCGTGCTCGCGCAGATCCCCGCGCTGCTGCCCAGGGTCGCGGCGATCATCTACTACCGCCGCACCCGCCTGCTGCTGTGGCTGCCACTGTGGTTGCCCTTCACGTTCCTCAAGCGCGTCTTCCAGCTGGAGTCCGCCCTGGCCTGCGGCACCCGGCCCGTCGGCCTTCCGCTGGCGTTCCGTCAACTTCGGCGCAGCCGACGTCCGGTGGGGGCGGCAGCGGGGAGGGCAGGGGGGACGGCGGTCGCCGGAGCGGCACCGGACAAGTGAGAGGATCCGAACACTGGTCCGAGTTCAGACAAGACAGCTGCTGCTCCACCGCAAGAGAGCTGCTCCACTGCAAGAGAGCTGCTCCACCGCACGACAGGCGATCCACTGGAGGACTCCATCGCATGAAGCTCACCACCCGCGCCGCCCGGATCCCACTGCTGCTGGGCACAGCCCTGCTCCTTGCTGCCGTGGCCGGTTGCAGCTCCGACCACGGCAGCAAGGGGGCGACGGGGACACCCGCGCCGCCGAGCGGTACGACCGGCACGAGCACGGCCCCGGCCGCCGGCGGCAGCGGCGCGCTGTCCTGGATCGTCAGCGGCCAGACGCTGACGCGCATGATCGCCGTGGACGGAACCTCCGCCGCGAAGGTGTTCGACACCCCCACCACCTACGTGCTCACCGAGGCCAAGCACTGGGACGTGCCCGCGGGGTGGAACAGCACGCCCACCGCCGATTTCACCAGCTACAGCGCCCTGCGCACCGCGATCCGACACCACACCCTCGACCCGCGCATCCGTGCCGTGCTCTACGACAACGAGCACTGGTCGCTGACCCCGTCCGTCGAGCAGTCGAACCCGGCCCACTATGACCAACTGGCCGCCCAGCTCGTCCACAACGACCACCTGCAGTTCCTCGCCTCCCCGGCCACCGACCTTGCGACCGTGCTGGAGCCGAACTCGACCGGCGGCAGCTTCGACGCGATGCTCGCCAGCGGCCTGTTCGGGCAGATCGCGCCGTACACGGACGTGCTCGACATCCAGAGCCAGGGTGCCGAGCCGTCTTCCACGCGGTTCGCCTCCTACGTGCGTGCCGCCGCCGCGCAGGCGCGCGCCGCCAACCCGCACATCCAGGTCCTGGCCGGGATCAGCACCAACCCGTCCGGCCAGTCCGTGACCGCTGCCGGGATCGAACGCGCCGCCCGGTCGGTTGGCTCCTCCGTCGACGGCTACTGGCTCAACGATCCCGCCGAAGGAACCGCCTGCCCGCGCTGCGCCGGTCCCCTCCCGCAGACGGCACTTGCCGTCGCGAGCAACCTCTCCGGGTCGACCGGCCTCGCCGGGGCGGCGCCGACTTCATGACACCGCATCACCATCGCTGGAAGGACCCACCATGACAGACGTGTCACCCGACCGTGATCCACTCGCCAAGCCCCTCACGCGCCGCCGCAGCCTCACCCTCGGAGCGGTCGGCGCGGTCGGCGCGGGCCTGGGGTTAGTCGCCACCAGCGCGACGCCCGCGGCAGCCGCGACCCGGGAAGCCGCTACATCTCGTGCCGCCGCTACATCTCGTGCCGCCGCTACATCTCGTGCGGCCACTCGTTCCACCACTACATCTCGTGCCGTCACGTCTCGTGCCGGCACGTCCACCGTGTTCGACGTGACGACGTACGGCGCGCTCGGCGACGGGCACACCGACGACACCGCCGCGATCCAGAAGGCGCTCACCGCGGCGGGCGCGGTCGCGGGCTCGGAGGTCTACTTCCCGCCCGCGCCCGGCGGTTGCTACCGCACCTCCGGGGTCACCGTCCCCGGCGGCGTCGCCACGCTGTCCGGCTCCAGCACCCTCCAGGACTCGAACGCGCCCACCGTGGCCAAGCTGACCGGTTCCGTCCTCGCACCGCTGACCGCGACCACCGCGGCCCTGCTCACCGTCGGCGTCTCCGGCAACGGCAGCGTCGTCGACACCAACCCGCACGGACTGACCGTCGACGGGATCGGCTTCCTCGGCACCGCGCCCGGCGGCGGCGCCGTCGTCGGCCTGTGGGGAGCGACGGTCGTCGACACCTCCGACGTCACCTTCATCAACTGTCGTGACCTGTACTGCGGTTCGCCCGCCTTCAGCGGCTACCCGACGGGCGGCGACCCGGACGGCACCGGGGGGTTCCTCCGGTTCCTCTCCTCCGGGACGGACAACTTCTTCGCCGTCAACGGCCGCGTCCTGTCCTCTTCCTCCTACGGCGCGGGCACCTTCGTGCTGGCCGACGGCCTCTCCACCACCTACCCGGGCGGCGGCAGCACCGACGGACGGGTCAGCGGCTGCCAGGTCAACGGGCACAACCACGGCGTCCAGCTGGGCCCGGTGGTGGCGGGTGCGGGTGGCTGGTCCATCGCCGACTGCCACTTCTCCTCAGCCGAGGGGTCCAGCCACATCACCTACGGCATGGCGGGCACCCCGTGGACGCTGCGCGTCGAGGGCTGTTACTTCGACCTGGTCGCGATCGTCCACATCGACTGCCACGGCCGCGGGCTCCAGGCGGTCGGCAACTACTTCCGGGCGCTCGGTGGCCTGACCGCCGTCTCCTTCGGCAGTGAGCTCGCCACCGCCGGACGCGACCCGGGCGCGCTGCTGACGGGCAACGTCCTGGACCTGAACGGTTCCACCGCGACGGCCTGCTTCGCGCACTTCCTCGGCTTCACCGCTGCCGTGCTGACCGCTCACGGCGGCGGCCAGTACAGCGGCAACCTGGTGCACAACCACGGTGCGGCGATGCCGAAGAGCTGGGTGGGCCAGTACATGGACAACGCCCACAAGCCCGTCAGCAAGGCGTCCACCGCCCAACTCGACCTGACGGCGGGTCCGGTGCTCTCCGCCTGAGTCAGACCGCCGAGAGCCTCGCCTGGCTGCCTCACGCCTCCGGGCGTCCCGGTTGAGCCGGAGCCGGAGCCGAGGCCGGGGCCGAAGCCGGGGCCGGAGGCCAGGCGTGCGGCGCGAGCACGCCCTTGACGTAGGCGCGGGCGATCAGCGCCGTGCGGTTGGCCACGCCCCAGCGTCGGGACAGCCGGGTGAGGTGGTAGTTGACCCCGTCCGCTGTCAGGCCCACCTCGGTGGCGATCCGGGCGCTGGTGAGACCGGTCGCGGCCAGCGCGAGGATCCGCGACTCCATCGCGCCGGCCTCGGCGGGCCCGTTCTGCTGCGGCGGGGCGGTCGGCTTCGTGTCGCCGTCGGCGTGGAGGAAGAGCAGCAGGTTGGGCACGGCGTCCGGCGTGTCGCGGATCAGGTCGATCGTCAGTTCGCCGTGCCGCTCCGCGCCGGAGCCGCTGGTCCAGGAGACCGCGATCGGATAACGGGCGCTGCGGCGCAGGCGCAGAGCCTGGATGATCCGGTCGAACCGCTCCGCACCGGTGGGGTGGAAGAGCTCCTGGGCGTTGCGACCGACCAGACGGCCCGGAAGGGTGCCCCACTCGACGGCCATCGGATGGTTGGCCGCGAGGATCCAGCCCCTCGCGTCGCAGAAGGCGAGCGGCAGCGGGACCCGGTCGAAGAGGACCGCGGTGCGGTTGCGCCAGAGGACCGCCGTCTCGGTGTCCGGCACGTTGCGGCGGGCTTTCTCCGCACCGTCCGGCTGCTGTGCGGGGTCGTGCACGGGGGCTCCCGTCGGTCGGCTTGTTCCGGGCACAGGGCGATCGGGAGGGCAAGATCGCCGGGAGTGAATCCACTACAGGAAATTGTAGTGCCCCTGCGCCCGGGGTGCTGTGCGCGGCGCAAGAGTGGAGGTGATCCGCAGCGGGGGCGAGAGCCCTGAATTCCCCGATATCGGAGGGAAGTTCACCTCATGACCACAACCCGGCCCATCCAGTCGGAAACGAGCAGCGCTTTCGGTGGGGTACCCGTCGTCGACGTGTCCGAGACCGGACCTGGCGCGGTGCCCCTGCTCCAGATGATGGAGCTGGCCCGGCGTCACGGCCCCGCCTACGTCCGCCGCCTGCACGGTCGGGACGTGCTCCTCGTCAGCGGGCTCGACCTGGTCACCGAACTGGCGGACGAGCAGCGGTTCACCAAGTCGGTCGGCCCGGCGCTGGAGAACGTGCGAGCGTTCACCGGCGACGGCCTCTTCACCGCCTACAACGACGAGCCGAACTGGGCCCGCGCGCACGACATCCTGATGCCCGCCTTCGCCCTCGGCTCGATGCGCACATACCACCCGGTGATGCTCCAGGTCGCGCACCGGCTCATCGACTCCTGGGACCGCCACGCCGCCGCCGGCGCCCCGGTGGAGGTGGCCGAGGACACCACCCGGATGACGCTGGACACCATCGGCCTGGCCGGCTTCGGCTTCGACTTCGACTCGTTCGGCCGCACCGAGCCGCACCCCTTCGTCAGCGCGATGGTGCGCTCGCTGGAGTGGGCGATGCACCGCCTGGCCCGTGTCCCCGGGGTCGACTACAGCGAGGCCGACGCGGCCCTGCGGGTGGACGCCGCGTACCTGGCCGAGGTCGTCGACCAGGTGATCGCCACCCGCACGGGTGACCGGGCTGCCGGTACAGGTGCCACCAGTACAGATGCCACCGGTACAGATGCCCATGAGGACCTGCTCTCCCTGATGCTCGACACGGTCCACCCGGTCGACGGCACCACGCTGGACCTGGAGAACGTCCGCAACCAGGTGATCACCTTCCTGATCGCCGGGCACGAGACCACCTCCGGGACGCTCGCGTTCGCCCTCTACCACCTGGCCAAGAACCCCGCCGCGCTGCGGCTCGTGCAGCGCGAGGTGGACGAGCTGTGGGGCGACCAGGCGGACCCGGAGCCGACCTTCGAGGACGTCGGCCGCCTGCGGATGACCCGTCAGGTCCTGAACGAGACGCTGCGGCTGTGGCCCGCGGCCCCCGGCTTCGGTCGGCAGGCGCGCCAGGACACGCTGCTCGGGGGATGGATCCCGCTGCGCGCCGGGCAGAGCGTCCAGGTCATCTCGCCGATGCTGCACCGCGACCCGGCCTGGGGCGACAACCCGGAGTCCTTCGACCCGTTCCGGTTCACCCCCGAGGCGGAGGCGGCCCGCTCCCCGCACGCGTTCAAGCCCTTCGGTACCGGTGAGCGCGCGTGCATCGGGCGGCAGTTCGCGCTGCACGAGGCGACCATGCTGCTCGCCATGCTGGTCCACCGGTACCGGCTGATCGACCACGCCGACTACCGGCTGACGATCAAGCAGAGCCTGACCATCAAGCCGCACGACTTCACGCTCACCCTCCTCCCGCGCACCCCGGCCGACCGCGCGCTGGTCCGCGCCGCCCTGCCGAGCAGCACCCGGCCGAGCAGCACCCGGCCGAGCAGCACCCGTTCGAGCAGCGGCGCGGCCTCGGACCAGGACGGCGTCGGCGCGACGGCGCGTCCCTCCGGGCCCACCCGCGTGCGCCAGGGCACCGGCGTCCTGCTGCTGCACGGGTCCAACTACGGCACCTGCCGGGACTTCGCCGCCCGTCTCGGCGACGCTGCGGCCGAACTGGGCTGCGACACCTCCGTCGCGCCGCTCGACGCCCACGCCGACGGTCTGCCCACCGGCCGGCCGGTGATCGTCTGCGCCGCCTCCTACAACGGCCGTCCCACCGACGACGCGGCCGCGTTCGTCCAGTGGCTGGAGACCGCCGCGCCGGGTGCCGCTGACGGCGTCCGTTACGCCGTGCTCGGCGTCGGCGACCGCAACTGGTCCGCGACCTACCAGCGCATCCCTACCCTGGTCGACGATCGGCTCGCCGCCCTCGGAGCCACCCGGATCCTGCCGCGCGCCGAGGCCGACGCCTCCGCCGACCTGTCCGGCGCCGTCGAGGAGTTCACCGGGGCGCTGCGCGCCGCGCTGCTGGAGCAGTACGGCGACCCGGACACAGTCGGCCGCGGGGCTTCCGTCGGGGTGCCTTCCGGGACCGGCCAGACTGGCACCGACCAGACCGGGACCGGCTACACCGTCACCGAGATCAGCGGTGGCCCGCTCGACGCGCTGGCCGCACGTCACGGCATGACCGCGATGACCGTCACCACGGCAGAGCACCTGAGCCGGGCCGACTATCCGCGCGTCAAGCGCCTGGTCCGGCTGGCGCTGCCGGAGGGCGTCGACTACCGCACGGGCGATCACCTCTCCGTACTCCCCGCCAACGCGCCTGGTCTCGTCGACCGCGTCGCCGAGTTGATGGGTGCCGACCTCGACACCGTGCTGAGCATCGTTCCGCCCCGGCAGCGCCGAGACGGTCTCGCAGTCGACCGGCCGCTGACGGTCAGGGAGCTGCTGACCCATCACGTCGAGCTCCAGCACCGCCCGACGGCACGTCAACTGTCCCGGCTCGCCGAGCTCAACCCCTGCCCGCCCGAGCAGGCCACGCTGCGCGCCCTCGCCGCCGATCCGGCGGCGGACCCGCGCACCCTGCTGGACGTCGTCGAGGACCACCCCGCCCTGCGCGAGGTGCTGACCTGGCCACTGTTGCTGGAGCTGTTGCCCGCGCGGCGCCCCCGCCACTACTCGATCTCCTCCTCGCCCGCCCGCGACCCGCGCCATGTAGACCTGATGGTCTCCCTGCTCGAAGCCCCGGCCCGCTCGGGACGCGGCCTCCACCGGGGCACCGGCTCCGGCTACCTCAACAACGTCGGGGTCGGGGACACCGTCGTCGCCCGAATCCAGCCCTGCCGCGAGGCCTTCCGGATCGACCACGCCGCGTCGTCCCCGGTCATCATGATCGCCGCCGGTACCGGTCTGGCCCCGTTCCGCGGCGCGATCGCCGACCGGCGCGCGCGCCTTGAGGGCGGTGACGAACTGGCCTCGGCGCTCTGCTACTTCGGCTGTGACGCCCCGGACGCCGACTTCCTGCACGCCGCGGAGCTCACAGCGGCTGAGCAGGCGGGCGCGGTCTCGATGCGTCCGGCGTTCAGCGAAGCCCCGGTCGACGGCCGCCGCTTCGTCCAGGACCGCATCACCGCCGAGGCGGATGAGGTCTGGGAGCTGCTGGAGTCGGGTGCCTCGGTCTACGTCTGCGGCGACGGCGCCCGCATGGCACCGGGGGTACGCGCTGCCTTCCAGAGCATCCACCGCGAGCGGGTGAGTAGTTCGCGTCCCGAGGACGCTGAAGCCTGGCTCCAGCAACTGATCGCCGACGGCCGCTACGTCGAGGACGTCTACGGCGGCTGACCCACACCGGCCGTGCAGCCCACTGTCACTACCGGCGGGGCTGCACGGCAGTCGCTATCGAGCCCTACTGGCGGTGGGGGTAGCGGGTGTTGGGTGGGGGTGGGGTGTCGGGTGGTGGGACGGCTCGGGGTCGGCCGCTCTTCATCTGTAGTTCCCAGCCGGTGTGGTGGAGATCGGTGTGGTGTTCGTTGCAGAGCAGGGCGAGGTTGTCCAGCCCCGTCTCGCCGCCGTCGGCCCAGTGGACCAGATGGTGCGCCTCGCACCAGGTGGGTGGCCGGTCGCAGCCGGGCCACACGCAGTGGCGGTCCCGGGCGATGACCGCGTCCCGCAGGTGCGCGGGAACAGTACGGGTGGCCCGGCCGATCGACAGCGGCTTGTCCTGGCCTCGGGTGAGGATGACGCGGAGCTGGCAGTCGCAGGACTCCTTGCGGGCCTGCCAGGCGGGAAGCTGGTAGCCGCGCGTCGTGGTCGCCGCCGCCTTCGGGCGCAGCAGCCCCGCCAGCTCATCCGTCTCGTCGGTGGCGAGGACCGGGTGGGTGGGGCAGGTGGTGCGCAGGGCGTCGAGGTCGGCGATCAGGGTCAGGTGGGGACGCTGCCCGCCCGTGGTGGGGAGCTTGTCCGAACCCAGCGCGAGATCGGTGACGGCTTCGAGGGCGTCGCCCATCCGCTCGGAATGCGTCCGGGTCTCGCCCTCGACGGGGGCGCCCATCGCCGCCTCCAGGGCGACCCGCAGCTTCTCCCCCGCCACCGGCGACAGCTCCCCCGACAGGACCCAGAAGGGCCGGTCACTGGTGCCGGTCGCGGAGAGCTTGACCCAGGACTGGAACACCGCCGGAACCTCAGCAGCGTCCGTGTCCTGCTCAGGGATCAGGTGGGCGTGGATCTGCTTCGCGGCCTGGCGGACGTGCGCGAGGTGGAGCTTCGGGGTCTGCTCCACCATCAGCACCTCCGCCGCGTGACGCGCGGCGACATCGTCGATGGGGGCGAGCTCCTTCGCGAGGATCTCGACCTGGTCCGTGGACAGGACGCCATCGGCCTGCGCCTGACGCACCGTCGGCAACTTGTCCAAGTCCCGCGCCAGATTCACCAGGCGGTTCGCGTGACCCTGCGCCATCTGCGCATGCGTCCGCAGGAAACCCTTCGTCGAACGACACCGCACCGCCGTCGCACCACCCACGCGATCGAACACCGCGAGACGGCGCAGCTTCTGCGCGTCCAACATCTCCGTCACACGCTCAAGCGCCAGGAACTGCTCCGCGAGGAAATCCACACCCGCACCCAGCAGCGCGTCATCACCCTCATCCGCAAGCGCCGTCAACAACTCCCGAGCACACCCCGGAAGAGTCCGCAACGGATCCACGAACCGCGCCTGACGCGAAGAGGAAGGAGTACCCGAGACGAACCGGGAACCCGCCGCATCCCGCGGCAGACCCAGCCAGTCATCACCAGCCGGAGAAGGAGAAGGAATTGAGGGGTTACGGGGATCCGAACCAGAAGACGAACCCTGGGACTCCGGGGACCCACCCCACCCATGGACGCCATCTCCGTCTTCACACCCGCCCCCGAACATCGAGGCGTCCATAGAACAATTATCAAGCCACAACCCCACCCAAGACCATGGCCCATCAGGACTATCTTCCGAACACGAACGAGTTAGTCATTCCGTTCGATTTCCAAGCGACCCCGGCCTGCTGTAAAGGCTTCCTTGACACGCTGGCGGCGTAAAGGCATCCTTGACACATGGACGAATCTCCGCGAACCCTCGCCGCCCTGAGCGCCTTGCTCGCTGAGCAGTCCTCGGTCCTCGCCCAGGCGGTGGGGAGCCCGTTGGCGTCGCCTGCGTACCTGGACCTGGTCCAACGCGCTCGGGACGTCGACAGCCTCGCGGAGCAGGTGCTCAAGCTGTGCGTGCAGCAGAGCCGAGATGCCGGACATACCTGGCAGGAGATCGGAGACCTGCTCGGGGTCACCCGGCAGGCGGCCTTCCAGCGCTTCGGCAAGCCGATCGACCCCCGGACGGGAGAACCCATGGACAAGACGGTGCGCATGACGAACGCGGCAGAACGCGCCGTCACCATCGCCACGGCCGTCCTCGAAGGACGCATGGACGACGCCCGGAAATCGTTCAACGCCCAAGTCCTGGAGGCATTCACGGACGAGGTCCGGGGCAACGGTCTGGCGACGGTCGCCGGCCTCGTCGGAGCCTTCGAGGGATTCGGCGAGGGCGAGCCGTTCGTCCGCCGCGTCGGTGACCACACGGTCGTCGACATTCCGCTGCGCTACGAGGCCGGCGACATGAAGGCCCGCGTCGCGTTCGACGCAGACGAGAAGGTTGCCGGGATCTTCATCCTCACCCCTGAAACCCCGTGAAACACCGCTCCATAGAGCAACTGGCTGAATATCAGGAGACATAGATGGGCGTGAACACGGTCGCCTACGACGACGGTCTGATCCTCTGCAACGATCAAGGAATCACCATCCGTCGCTACTACCCATGGGGATCCAAGCAGATCCCCTACGCCGCCATCAAAGGCGTCCAGACGCTCTCCCTGACCGGCCCGAACGCGATCCGCCGGTGGCGCATCTGGGGCTCGGGCGACTTCATCCACTGGTGGAACCTCGATCCGCGGCGTCCCAGGAAGGACACCGCGCTCGTCATCGACGCGGGAGGCCGCGTGCGTCCCACCATCACGCCGGACGACCCGGCTGCCGTCGCCAGGATCCTCACCGAAAGGACCAAGGGCAGGAGTTGACCACTCGTGCGCTGGTGAACAGACGGGCGTCCTCTGCTCACAACCGCTGGTAGAGCACGTGGCGGGAGCGCCGCCTTCGGGTGACGACCCCGGCGCGGTGGAGGATCTGCAGATGGTACGAGACGGTCGCCGGGCTCAGGTGGACGCGCTCTGCGATCTCCGTGGTCGAGCGGGGCTGGCTCAGCTCGGCCAGAATGGTCGCGCGTGCGGCGCCGATGAGTTCCCCTGACGGGACGGGACGTTCCTCAGGCCCCAGCGGATAGGCGATGTGCGGGGTGTGCGGGTCCGGGGCGTCCGGGAGGTCGGCGGTCTGCACCAGGGCCCGGGGAGTGAAGGCACTCGGCGTCAGGATCAGACCTTCCGCCTCGACGGTCTTGTCGAACCGCACGCCTGCGGGAAGGTGCACGGTCAGCGTTCCGTCGCGCCATTCGAGGTTGTGGGCCAGGCGGCTCAGCATGTCCGCGAGGCCGTCGCGGGCGATTGCCGTGGCCCGCGCCGCGACGTCGGCCTCCAGTCGAGCGCGGAGTGCCGGCCAGTCCGGAGCCATGGCCGCGTGCCAGAAGCGTTCCATCTCCTCCGCGAGCCGATGGGCGAGGTGGTCCTCGCCGCGCTCCAGGGTTTGCAGGAACACGCGCGGTGGCCGACGGGAGGAGCTCTCGTCCCAGACGGAGGCGCCGAACGCCGCCGACAGGTCGTAGCGGACCCGGTCCGCCGGCGTGGTCGCGACCTGGTGCAACGCCGCGTCCAGGCTCACCTGGGGGCTCTGCGGCGTGGGCCGCAGGAAGTCCGTGCCGACCGCTCCGACCACGGCCAACAGGCCCAACCGTTGTTGGACCAGAGTTTCGGTGGCGTTGGCGCGCCAGCCTGCGGTCAGCCAGCCCGGCGCGTGGTCGCGCAGGAAGAGGAGCTGCCCCGCCGGATCCAGCACGGGAATCACGAACCTGACAGATCCCAGTCCGTGATGACCCAGAACGATGCGAATCACGAGCGGCCCCCTGGCGCTGTCGCAAGCTCATTAGAAACCCATCGAATCATTCGACCGGCCCAACTGCCCTGCTGTTCCATGGAATCCGTACGGGGGAGCCGACCGGGCCGCCTTGGGCGGCGGCCCGGTCCTGCCGCTTCGCGCTCGACCGGTCCAAGTGGCATCCCGACGTCGCGGGACATGTCGGGGACGTCCGACCGGCCCGGCCGCGCGGGGGGAGGCGTCGACGGCCGGACGGGTGGACTCGTGGCGTGGTGCACGTGGGTGGGGGCGATGGGCGCGGGGTTGACGGTGATGATGCGTGGCAAGGTCACCTCATCGGAAGACTGGAACCCAAATGCCCGCCGTGCGCCGCGCCTCCGCCCGCCGACTCGTTGCCGCCCTGGTCGCCCTCACCGCCGTCGGCTCCGCAGTCGTGGCCGCGCCGTCGGTCCAGGCCGCGCCACGGCAGGCCGCCCACGCCGTCAGCCTCCGCACCACCGGCCTTCCCTCCGGCACCGCCAGGGCCGCGGACGATTGCCCGCTGGACCCCGCGCTGGTGGCGCGCCTCGACAAGGCGATCGAAGCCGTGCAGAAGGAGACCGGGACCCCCGGTGTGACCGTCGGCCTGTGGATGCCCGGCCGTGGCGACTACGTGCGGTCGTTCGGGGTGGCCGACAAGGCGACCGGTGCGCCGATGCGGCCGGACCTCTACATGCGGATCGGCAGCGAGACCAAGACCTTCACCGCCACCGCCGTGCTCGAACTGGTCGACCAGGGCCTGGTCAAGCTGGACGCCCCGATCGTCACCTACCTCCGTGGCGTCCCGGACGGACGGCACATCACCATCCGTCAGCTGCTGGAGATGCGCAGCGGTCTGTTCCCCTACACCGCGGACGCGGGCTTCCAGAAGGCCTTCTTCACCAACCCGTACCAGCCGTTCACCCCGCAGCAGCTGCTGGCGTACGGCTACCGTCACCCGAACCTCTTCGCCCCCGGGACGAAGTTCCTGTACGACAACAGCAACTACATCCTGCTCGGCCTGCTGGTGGAGAAGGTCGGCAGGATGCCGCTCGCCGACTTCATCCGCGAGCGGGTGCTCAAGCCGTCCCACCTGGACCACAGCCACTTCCCCTTCGCCGCCGAGTTTCCGAGGCCGCACGCCCACGGCTACACCAATCAGACGTTGACCGGCGCGGTCGCCGACTCGACGCACTGGAACCCCAGTTGGGGCTGGGCGGCCGGAGCGATGATCTCCGACCTGCGGGACCTGCACCTCTGGGCCAAGGACGTTGCCACCGGCACCCTGCTGTCGCCCGCCACCCAGGCGCAGCGGCTGAAGTTCGTCCCGGTGGCGGGCTTCACCGGCGGCGGGTACGGCCTGGGCCTCTTCGAGACGCACGGTTGGCGCGGCCACAACGGCTCGCTGCCCGGCTACGAGAGCGTGACGGTGTACCTGCCGCAGGAGGACGCCACGCTGGTGATCCTGCTCAACACCGACATCCTGTACAAGGGCACCGAGCCCAGCACGCTGTTCGCGCAGGCGGTCACGTCCGTCGCGACCCCGGAGAACGTCTACACGCTCCCGAACGAGGGCTGAGCGTCCGCACTCCCGCCGGCGCGGCTCGGAGTCCGCAGGGCCGACGGTCTGCGTCTTCGGGGTGAACCTGGCACCACCCCCCGAGCGGGTGCCAGCACCGACGACAACGACCGTGCCGCTCCGGGAGGGTGGAGGCGACGGCCGCCGGGGACCCGGCGGCCGGAACCGCCTCCGAGGAGACCCGTGAACGCCCAGACCGTGCCGACCCCGTCCGCCGCCCTCGCCTCGCAGGGTTCCCGCGCCTCGCGCAGGAACCTCTGGCGCGGGGTCGCCTGTGCCTCGGCTGCGGCGGCGATGGCCGCCTGGTGGATGACCGATACGGCGCCCTACCCGTACTCCCAGCGCTGGCTGCTCGACCTGCCCCTCCCGTTCCTGTCGCTGCGGCGGCTGGACCGGATGCTGATGCCGTCCCCCGGGATGCGCGTGCTCGAGATCGGCCCCGGGACCGGACTGCAGTCCCTGCACGTCGCGCCGCAGCTCGGCGAGCGCGGACGCCTGGACGTCGTCGACGTCCAGCAGCCGATGCTCGACCACGTCAGTGCCCGCGCCGCCAAGTTGGGTGTCGGAAACATCGTTCCCACCCTGGCCGACGCGCACAGCCTCCCCTTCGAGGACGAGACCTTCGACGCCGCCTACCTGGTGACCGCGATCGGCGAGATCCCGGAACCCGCCGTCACGCTGGGCGAGCTGCGCCGCGTGCTGAAGCCCGCCGGGAGGCTGGTGGTCGGTGAGTTCTTCGACCGGCACCAGATCCGCCCCGCCCGGCTGATCGCGCACGCCGACAGCGCGCGGCTCCATGTCACGCAGATCATCGGACCGCCGTTCGCGTACTACGCGGCGCTGCGTCCGTGCGGCGCGGCGTAGGCCACGTCGTCGGACTCCCGACGCCCTGGGAGGTGGGCCGGACGAAGCAACCGCAACCGGTTCGGTCGGGGAGAGCGTCTCACCGGGCAGGAAGGCAGCTGTGTCGGTGCAGGTCGGGGGATCCGGCTGCGGCCCGGGGGTGACGGATGAGTACACGGCTGGGGGAGGCGTCCGGGAGCCTTGCGGGGCGGCTCCTGGGGACAGGGCTCGCCGCCGTGGTGGCGGTCGTGATGTGGCACATGCTCGCGGTGACGTGGGACGCGTTCGACGCGGCGGCGGGGATCGGTGGGCTGCAGGGGCGCTACACCGCCACGTCGTGCGAGAGCATCGAGATGGGCAGCGGTGACAACTCGTCGACGGCTTGGCGGTGCGTGGGCACCTTCCGGTCCGACGACGGCCGGGTCGTGCGCACGGGGGTGACCCTGCCCGACAGCGACGCGAAGGTGGGCGTCCCGACCCGCATGATCGACACCAACGGCGAGTTCCTCCTGCCCGGCCACAGCACCGTCTTCTGGCAGTTCCTCGAGGTGGCGTTCTGGTGGGTGCTGGGCTTCGGGGTGCTGGCTGTCATCTCCGGGATCGGGAAGGCGGGCAGTGAGCTCTCCGGAAGCACCGCCCTGGTCGGGATGTGGAACGCACTGTGCCACGGCGCGTGGGTGGTGACGGCCGTTCTGGCCGGCGGGGGCTTGCTGCTGGCACTGCCGGTGGGGATCGTGCTCGCCATCGCGTTGTAGTTCCGGTTCGGGTTCGGAACTCGGGCCGGTTCGGGCCGGGCCGGGACTCGGCCGGTCGGGACCCGGCCGGTCGGGACCCGGGTCGGGCCGGGTCGGGTCGGGTGAGCGAAGGCCAAGAGGTGGGCGCAGGGGCCCTGGGCGCCCGGATGGTTCGTCAACAATCCTCGTGGGTAGGCCAGTTCGACAACCTCGACAGCCCAGGGGAGGCGGCAGCCATGGTCACCGAGCCGGTTCTGGCCAAGCCCGCACGGCAGGACGATCTGCTGCGCAAGCGGCTCGGCTTCTGGTCGCTGCTGGCGGCCGGGCTCGGCAGCGTGGTCGGTTCCGGCTGGTTGCTGGCGTCGATGTACGCGGCGCAGGCCGCCGGGCCGTCGGCGTTGCTGGCGTGGGTGATCGGCGGCGTGGTGATGCTGCTCGTGGGTCTGGTCTTCGCCGAACTCGGCATGGTGAAGCCTGAGTCGGGTGGGCTGGTGCGCTATCCGCTGTACAGCAACGGCCGGTTGGCGGCGGCGGTGGTCGGCTGGTCGATGTGGGTGGGGTACGTCGGCAACCCGCCGACCGAGGCGGCCGGTGTGCTGCAGTACGCCAGCGCGTACCTGCCCGGGATGTACCACGGCAAGCAGCTGACCGGTCTCGGGGTCCTGGCCGCCGGTGGGCTGATGCTGCTCTTCGTGCTGATCAACTGGTTCGGGGTCGCGCTCTTCGCGCGTACCAACAACATCGTCACGGCGGTCAAGATCCTCGTCCCGGTGACCACCGCGATCGTGCTCATCGCTACCGGCTTCCAGTCCGGCAACTTCGGTCACCAGCACGGCGGTCTGGCCCCCTACGGCTGGTCCACGGCGCTGTCGACGATCGCCACCGCCGGGATCGTCTTCGCGTACACGGGATTCCGCAACGTCGTCGAGCTCTCCGGTGAGGCGCGGAATCCGCGGCGCACCGTGCCGACCGCGCTGATCACCACGATCGTGGTGTGCATCGTGCTGTACCTGGCCCTGCAGACCGCGTTCCTCGGGGCGGTGCCGGGCCACCTGCTGGGCAGCGGCTGGCACGGGGTGAACCTCAACTCCCCGTTCGCCAACCTGGCGATGCTGCTCAACCTGTCCTGGCTGTACTGGATCCTGATCGCCGACTCGATGGTCTCGCCGTCCGGTTCGGCGATCGTCTACACCGCGTCCAACGCCCGCAACAGCTTCGGGCTGGCCAAGAACGGGTTCTTCCCGGAGTGGGTGATGAAGGTCGACCCCCGATGGGGTGTCCCGATTCGGGCGCTGGGCATCAACTTCGTGGTGGGGCTGGCGTTCCTGCTGCCGCTGCCGAGTTGGCACGCGATCATCGGGGTGACGGGTACGCTCGCGGTCTTCACCTTCGCGATCGGGTCGGTGTCGGTGATCGCGTTCCGCCGCTGCGAGGTCGGCGACGCGGACACCCGGATCGGCGGGATGCAGGTCGTCGCACCGGCCGCGTTCGTGGTCTCGTCGCTGGTGATCTTCTGGGCCTCGTGGCCGACGCTGCTGAAGACGATCCCGATCGTGGCGCTGGGCCTGGTGCTCTACGGCCTCAACTACTTCCGGAACCGCAGCAGCGTCGGCGACCTGCGGGCCGGGATCTGGTTGCCGGTGTATCTCGGCGCGATGTACGTGCTGTCCGTGCTGGGCAGTTTCGGCGGCCACCACATGCTCTCGGCCCCGTGGGACAGCGTCACGGTGGGTGTCGTGGCTCTGGTGATCTACGTGTGGGCGGTGCGGAGTGCGGTCACGCACATGTCCGCCGACCCGGACCGCGTCGCCGCGCTCCGCGCGGAGGCCGCGGCAGGCCGCGAGTGGCAGGAGCCGGCGTCGGCGGGGTAGGCCTGCCTGGCGATACACCACAGCCGTCCGCCCCAGGGGACCCGCGCCCCTGGGGCGGACGGCTGTGTGCGGGTGACAAGAGTTCATCAACTGGTTCTCTTCCGGGCGGACGCCGGTCTGGCGGAATCCGCTCGTGCGCGCGACTCTTTGACGCATTGGGCTAGCCCAATGCTCGAAGCTCACAGTTCATCGAGCGCACAGCCCGAAGCACAGAGCTCGAAGCACCGCTGATACCCCGTCACCCACCCCCCAGCTCCCCTCTTGCCTGGAGGCACCTGATGTTCGGCAGGCTCAAAACCCCACGGCCCTGGATCGGCCGGGCCCTCACGGCCGCGCTGCTCGGCGCCGCCGTGACCGTCCCGGTCACCCTGGCCGGTCCGGCGGACGCCGCGACCACCAGCGCGAACCTGATCCTCAACGGTGACGCCGAGACGGGTCAGTGCTCGCCGGGTGGGTGGGAGGAGACGACCGTCCCCGGCTGGCAGATCACCTCGGGCGACCCGGTCATCGACTGCTACAACTCGACGAACGTCGCCAACACCACCACGCCGGGGGCGCAGGGCACGTCGTACTTCCAGGGCGGCTCGCGCGGCTCGTCGGAGATGGTGCAGACGGTGGACGTGTCGTCCGCCGCCTCGGCGATCGACGCCGGGGGAGTGTCCTCGACGCTGTCCGGCTACCTGGGCGGGGTGGGCAGCTACGCCGACGCGTCGCAGGTGACCGCGACCTACCTGGACGCCAGTGGCACCTCCCTCGGCACCAGCGTGATCGGGCCGGCCACTCCGGCCATGCGCAGCAACACCACTGAGCTGCTCGACCAGACCGCGACCGGCGCGGTGCCCACGGGCACACGCTCGATCAAGGTCGCCGTCGACTTCACCATGACGGGCACGCAGAACGACGGCCTGGCCGACGGACTGTCCCTGACGCTGAACACGGCGGTGACGGCCCCGACGCTCTCGGTCCCGACGTCGACGGTGCCCGGCTACGACCACGTCTTCGTCGTCATGATGGAGAACAACAACTACTCCGTGGCCTGAGTGCAGCAGCTTAGCGCACGGAAACGCGTTGGGATCCGACACGAGTACTTGGGTGGCAGAAGAAGGTCGAGATCAGGCTGAGGTGGGGTCGATCAGGCCTGTGGTCTGGAGTTTCTCGGGTTCGACACCGATGGGGGATGCGCTCCTCTGGTGGAGGGTGGCTGGCAGTGCGTCACTCTTGGAGATCAGTAGCGGTGAACTGTTGGCCGTGAGTACGGTCGTCTGTGACAAGGTCAGCCAGGACGAATGCTGACCCACTGCTGACTTTTATGACGAAGCGTCAGAGGGGAACTCGCCCAGGCCAGGAGGTACCAGGCCTCACCCTGGCCTCAGCCCGGTGAGCGGGCGTGCGCCGACACGGCGATTACTCGGGCCAATGCCGGGATGATGGCAGGTGGGCTTGGTCACTGCTCACCCACTTCTCCTCGCGCCGCACCGAGATCGAGGCGCGCTACGAGCAACTGTTGCGCACCTACCGTGCGGGGTTGTCCTCCTCGACGCCGAGTTCGGCGCGGGTCAGGCCTCGGGGACCGATCCGATGTTGAGCGGAACGGGCGTCAACATCAAACGCAACCCGCTCTGCGGGCGCAACATCGAATGCTTCTCCGAGGACGCCCACGTCGGCGGCGTGATGGGCGCAGCCCTCGTCAACGGCATCCAGTCGCTCGGTGTCGGCGCCTGCGTCAAGCACTCCGCCGTCAACAGCCAGGAGACGGACCGGATGCGGGTGAGCGCGCAAGTGGACGAGCAGACCCTGCGCGAGATCTACCTCCCCGCGTTCGCCGCACGTCGTCCGCCAAGCCCGCCCGACACGGTGACTCCGCGTCCGACATGTCCGTCGGGTAGCGGAGCTCGCGCCCCCCGTGGTCGCCGGCGTTCCCGAACCGGTGAGCCAGACAGCCACACGCAAGGGTGGCCGAAGTGGGCTCCGGCCACGTGATGCCGTAGAACTGCGTCAACAGGGCCTCCTGGAATGCTCATTGGTGTAGACACCCACTGAGCTACCAAGAGGCCCTGCTTTCGTGCCCGGCGGCCGCGACGACCACCCGATCGAGATCTCCAGCCCGACCGAAACCGCACGGAGAGCGGACCAACGGCCGTCACTACCTTCAAAAGAGCTGCGGGTAGGGACAGGCCTCCAGCGGCTCCGCAAGACGATCCGCCGATCGCCACCAGAAGTGACCTGCCGAGCACTTCCAGGCATGGCGGCACATGCGCTGCTTGTCCTCGTCGCGGAGAGAGAGGACGAGACCGAGGTTCTTCAGCGCTCGCCCGCAGTCGGGGCAGCCTGGCTGCTCAGGAGGGTTGCCCACGGCCGAGAGGATAGCTCACCCGATCGAGACGCCCGTTCGACCGACACCCCTCAAGATCGGAACGACAACAGCCACTTAGAGCGTCCGCCAGTAGGCGATCGTTCAACGCTCGCTGGATCCTGCGTAGGCGCCAGAGGTTGGTGCGGTGGCGGCGTCGTAGGTGGCGCGGGCGGTGGTGATGTCGGCTCGATGGCGTTCTGCCCAGCTGACGAGCCCGGCGAGGCTTGCGTGGAGTTCTCGGGCCATGGGCGTGATGCTGTATTCCACCTTGGGCGGCACCGTAGGGTAGACGGTCCGGACGAGCAGGCCGTCACGTTCCAACTTGCGCAGGTTCAGGGTGAGCATGCGCCGGCTGATGCCCGTGATGGTGCGCTCCAACTCGGTGAAGCGGACTGGCCCGTGTGCTGCGGCGACGAGAATCCCGATGCTCCACTTGCCCGCGACGTGGTCGAGAACCTCGCTGATCGGGCACGCCTCGTTGCTGACCTGGTCGGACACATCAGTGTGACTGTGGGACATGAAAGTGCCTCCTTCCGCTGCGCGCCATAGTTACAGACGATGACTGCTGTAACAAATCGTGCACCATTGGAAGGGGTTCCCTTGCGGAATATCCGGTCATCGGCGTCATCACGTTGGTCGGCACTGGCCGTGCTCTGTGCCGGGCAGTTGATGGTCATCCTCGACGGCAGCATCGTGAGCGTGGCGCTTCCGTCCATCCAGCACAGCCTCGGGTTCTCCTCGTCCAGCCTGGCCTGGGTCGTCAACGCCTACCTGATTCCCTTTGGCGGCCTGTTGCTGCTCGCCGGACGGCTCGGCGACCTCATCGGGCGCAAACGCGTCTTTATCGCGGGCCTTGGCATCTTCACCGCCGCCTCGCTGCTCTGCGGCGTCTCCCAGGACCCGGCGGTCCTGCTCGCCTCCCGGTTCGTCCAGGGCATCGGCGGCGCGGTGGCCTCCGCAGTCACGCTCGGCATGGTCGTGACCCTGTTCCCGCAACCGAGGGAGCGAGCCAAGGCCATCGGCGTCTACAGCTTCGTTCAGTCCGCCGGGGGCTCAATCGGGCTCCTCGCCGGCGGTGCCCTGACGCAGACCGTCGGCTGGCACTGGATCTTCTTCGTCAACGTCCCGATCGGCATGGTGGCCGTGCTTTCTGCTTGGCGTGTGCTTGCGTCCGAGCAGGGCGTCGGCCTCGGCAAGGGGACCGACGTGATGGGCGCGCTACTGGTCACCTCCGCGCTGATGCTCGGCGTCTACACAATCGTCGAGACCACCACCTACGGCTGGGCTTCGACCCACACGCTGAGCTCCGGCGCCGTGGCACTGGCTGCACTTGTAGCGTTCATCGCCCGCCAGGCCAAGACCCCGCACCCGCTGCTGCCGCTGCGCGTGTTCCGCTCACGCAACGTCTCAGGAGCACTGGGCGTCCAGGCCCTCATGGTGGCCGGAATGTTCAGCTTCCAGTTCCTGTGCGTCCTGTACCTGCAGAAGGTGCTCGGCTTCGACGAGATTCACACCGGCCTGGGCATCTTCCCGGTCGCGGTCGCGATCGGGACTCTCTCCCTTGGCCTCTCACCCAAGGCCATCGCACGCTTCGGTCCCCGCACCGTCCTCCTCCCGGGGCTCGCGCTGATCGCGGCGGGTCTCGCCGCGCTCGGCCGCGTGCCGGCGGGCGGCAGCTATGCGGTGGATGTCCTGCCCGCGTTGCTGCCGCTCGGTATCGGCTTCGGCCTCGCGATGCCGGCGCTGGCCACACTCGCGATGTCAGCGGCCACACCCGAGGACTCGGGGATCGCCTCCAGCATGTTCAACACCATGCAGCAGATCGGCGCCGCCTTCGGCCTCGCGGCCCTCAGCACGCTCGCCAACACGCGCACGAATGCGCTGCTGGGCGACGGGGTGAACACCGTCTCGGCCCTCACAAGCGGCTACCAGCTCGCCTTCCGCATCGGCGCGTGCCTCGTCGCCGGTGCCGTCGTCCTCGCCGCAGCCCTGCTGCGATCCTCCGCCCCAGCGCAACGTCCAGCGGTCGAGGAGATGCCAGTCGCCGAGCACGCCGCGCACTGAACAGGCTGCGACGCGACCACAGGCCGGACAGATTTCTGTGCTTGCAGGAGGATAGGTGCCTGTCGTTCCCTCGTTGATCATCGTCCCGATCCGTGAGGAGTTCATTGCGTCGTTGCCGCTGCGGGTCAGTACCCATCCGTTGGGATGTCATCGCCGACGGATCCCTGACGAGGTGGTTTTCGACAAGCTCATCGAGGTACTGGTGTCCGGGATGGGGTACGAACGAGTCGCGGACACGACCTGCTCGGCGACCACCTTGCGCAGGCGCCGGGACGAGTGGATAGCCGCCGGCGCGGGCGAAGCCCTTCGCCTGGCCGCACTCGCCGCCTACGACCGGATGGTCGGCCTCGAACTGGAACGGCTCAGCGCCGACGGCTGCCAGACCAAGGCCCCCTCAGGCGGTGAGTGCGCGGGCAAAAGCCCCGTCGATAGGGCCAAGCAAGGCGTCAAGCGCTCACAGCTCACCGAGGCGTACGGCATTCCGTTGGTCGCCGAGCCCGCACCGGCCAACATTCGCGATCACACCCTGCTGCCCGCCACCCTCGACCGCTACAACGACCTCGCCAAGACGCTGGGCCCACTGCCCGACCAACCTGTGCTGAACCTGGACGCGGGCTACGACTACCAACCGGTCTACACCGAACTCGACACGCGAGGTATCACCGCGAAGATCGCCAAACGGGGTGAACAGACCCCGCTCCAAGCCGACGGACGGTGGGTCGTAGAGCGCACGAACTCGTGGATGAACAACTTCGGCAAGCTCCGCCGGTGCACCGAACGTCGCCGCGTCTGCGTCGAATTCTTCATCGCCCTCGCCGCGGCGATCATCACCATCCGTAGCCTCATCCGCCGGGCGTGGCTCCTCTACCGCTGGCCCAACCGCCCTCGAAGCCCCCGCATCCGGTGACCTATTGGCGGACGCTCTTAGACCGTGTCCTACGTGGTGAGTCAGATCAGGCGTTTGTAGCAGCAGACGGCGGCGGCGAGGCCGAGGAAGGCCAGGTAGTTGCGGGGACCGCGCTCGTAACGGTGGTTGAGGTGCCGGTAGCCGGTTAGCCAGCTCATCGTGCGTTCGATGACCCACCTGCGGCGGCCGAGGCGTTCGCTGGACTCGGTGCCCTTGCGGGCGATGCGCACGCCGATGTGCTTGCCGCGTAACCAGCTCCGCAGGTGGGGGATGTCGTAGGCCTTGTCCGCGTGGAGGCGTTGGGGCTTGAAGTGGCGGCCTCTGGCAGGGTCGTGTCTCGTTTGGTGCCCCTGGACCATGGGCTTCAGAGCTTGGCTGTCGTGGGTGTTCGCGGCGGTGACGCCGACGACCAGGGGCAGTCCGTTCGCGTCCGACAAGACGTGCATCTTGGAACCCGGCTTGCCGCGGTCCACGGGGCTCGGACCTGTGAGTTCGCCCCCTTTTTGGCCCTCACGTGGGAGGAGTCGAGCACGACGCGGGAGACGTCGATCAGGCCGGCGTCGTCCAGGCGGTGCAGCACGGCCTCGTGCAACCGGCCCCAGACGCCGGCCCTGGACCAGATCAGGAAGCGGCGGTGGGCGGTGGACTTCGATATCCCGAAACACGGCGGCAAAGCCCGCCAGGAGCATCCGCTGACCAGCACGTAGATGATCGCCGCGAACAGCGTCTCATCAGGCGTGTTCGGTGTCCCGCCGCCCTGCGGCCGCACCCGGTCCGGCGGGATCAACGGCTTCGCGATCTCCCATAGCCCGTCCGGAACGATCCAACTCCAAGTACCCCGCCCCATAACCGGCCCAACGAGCCGCCACCACGTAGGACACGGTCTTAGGTCCGTGCCCAAGCCCTGGACGGCGTATGAGAACTGGACGCTGTCGGCGCTATCCGAGGTGATGCTGGCGATGTCCCTGGCCAGTGTGTTGATGTCAGCGGCCCCGCCACCGGTGGACCCTGAGAGGCCCACATACCAGGCATGCATGGCAGTTGTCGGCCGAGTAGCGGACGGCAGAGCGCTCTTCACGGGCGCGGATGCGGTCCTGCCCCCGCCGCTGCAGCCCGTCAGCCCGAGTGCTCCGGCGATGGCACTGATCACGAACAGATGGCTCACGCGGCGGGTCCTCCCATGTGCTCGGGCGCCTGAGCATCGACCGCCGTGTACCCGTGGTCTAAAGCGTGCCCATCTCATTGAAATGGGAGCAAATTGCGGAGAACGCCTGCGCTCGATCCGGAAACGGACTCGGCCTGGCTTTGGGCCGCCCCGATGGGCCTGGTAATGCGAGTCGTCGATCATCGTCCGCGATCATCCAACTCGCTGGCCCGGTGCAGCTTGGTTAGCAGCATCTGGCGCAGCCCGCCCCACACTCCGGCGGCGTTCTCGTCTGGCAACTGCCGCCAGCAAGTCATGCCGGAGCCGAAGCCGAACTCCTGCGGAAGCCACTCTCGTTGGATCCCCGTGTGCAGCACGAACAAGATCCCCTGCATGCACTTGCGGTCGTCCAACGGCAACCGACTCGGGAACCGCCGACGCCGCTCACGCACAGGAGGTAGCGGCGCGATCCGCTCCCAAAGATCGTCTGCCACCAGCCACGGTGGCCCCGCCCCTTTCCCTAATCGCTGACCAACGAGGCATCCGGGAAAGGGACATGGGTCACCAAGACTCTTTGCGTTAGCTCCTCTTACTCAGTCGATGAACCGCCTCAACCCCGGAGTGTGCTTATGTCCATGGTGTTGGTCGGCGGGCCTCCTTGGCTGAAGGGGCGCAGCGCGGCGGGACAGGTGGTGTCGGCGAGTGTTGCCTGGGCTGGCGTGGTGTCCCAGCTGAGCTTTAGACAGAGCCGGACCCCGCTTGAGATCTGGCCGCCGTCCAGCCAATCCTGGGCGGAGCTTTGCGCGTCGAGGGCGAAGGAGAGGGAGTAGACGTTCGGTCCTTGCCGGGTGGCGAAGATCCTGGTCTGGCTCTGCGTGGTGTTCGCGCCGGTGACCAGGCTCTTGGCCACCGCGATGCCGGCGGCCCCGCCGGCGGAGGGGTCCGCTTGGAAGGCGTTCTGGATCTGGAACGCACTTGAGCGGGCGGAGGCCAGGGCTTGGTCGTGTGCGACGTCCAACGACGGTCGCATCGCGGTCGTCCACCAGTGGATCACGGCGGCTGTCGCCGCAGCGGTGAGGGCGAGCGCCCCCACCACTACGGCGACGGCCTTCTTCGTACCGACTGTCACTACATTCCCAACGAGCGCAGAGTGGTGTTCAGCGCGCCAGCGTAGTCCAGTGCACCAGCAGCCGTCGGGTGGAAGGACTGCTGAGAGACCGGGTTGGAGCTGTTGGGGTCCTCACCAGCGGTCTTGGTCAGGACGAAGTCATTCAGCTCCTGCGGACTTCCGCACACTCCCTTGTCGGCCCAGACCGTGCGGGGGTCGGAGAAGATGACCTTCACGCCCTGAGCATTTTCCGCGTTGGACGCGTTCTGCATTGCTTGGTCGAGATCGTCGGACATCTGGTCGATCCAGGCCGCGTCGGTGGCGATGTGCGTGCTGGCGGAGATGTTCGCTGCGGTGGCGAGCACACCACCGACCGGCCCCAGGATGCCGTAGGCGGCGATCTCGTCCGCTCCGATCTTCTCGGCCAGGCAGCTGCCGCTGTCAGAGAAGAGCTCGGGGTAGCCCATCAGGACGATCTGAGCGTTCGGTGCTTCCTGGCTGATCTCGCTGAGGACACTTTCGATGTTCTGTGTCACGGCCCCACTGATCCGAGCTGGCTCTGCGGCGGAGAGAGGCTCAGAGTCACCGGTCTGTGTCACGGAGCTGCAGTCAGCGTTCACGATGTTGAAGATGCAGTTCTGCAGGATGGAGGAGAACTCAGAGTCGTTTCCGCCGACCGAGATCGTGACCAGTGTCGTGTTTGCATCGAGGTAGCCCGAGTCCAGCTGGGCGACTTCGCCGTTCTGCCCGACACCCTTGGCAGGCGTGGCGGTCGAATTGACGGGAACGCTGCTCGGGCCGTTGGGTATCGTCGTGCCCGACAGGAGGTTGAAGCTCTGAGCGCCGGAGCAGGCGATCAGGTGGTAGTCCATGGAGTTGTCTCCGTTGTCGGCCCGCAGGCCGATGGTGGAGGTGCTGTCGGCCAGGACGGCCTGCCGCGACCAGGTGTCCGGGGAGCGGTGGCAGTTGTCACGCAGGGACGGATTGGCGCCGTCGATGTCGCTGTTGGTGTAGTAGGTGCCGTTGCCCTCTCCGGAGGAGTAGGAGTCACCCATCGCGACGACGAAGTCGGCGGGCTTGGTCGGCAAGGGCTGGAAGGCGACTGCGTCCCAGGCGATGTCGTCGGTCCCGGCCCCGTCCGGAGTGGTGTTGGTGAGCTGGACGTTCTCGGTGCCAGCGGAGTTGAACTGGAACACCCCGAGTTGAACCCATTCGTTGGAGTTGTCCCGGGTGTCGACGTATCGGGTCTCCTGGGTGACGCCGCTGCTCATCCCCGTGTTGACGGTGTATGGGGCTTCGCGGGTCGTGTCGCCGCTGTCGGGGATGTGGACCCATATACGCGTCCACCCGTTGAGCGCGGGCGGGGTCCAGGTTCCGACGATGTGGTCCGCTGTGTCGGAGGCCGGTTCGGTGTGGGTGAACCAGATGTGTCCGCCGAACCCGAGGCCGAGCTGGTGAAAGTCGATCTTCCCGGGGTAGTCGATGGGGTCTGCGCACCCGTTTGCCCCGCAGTTCGGGGTGATACTGGTGAACTTGACCCCGAAACTTCCCTGATCGGTCCAGGTCTGATTGCAGCTCGCAACGCTGGGCGTGGTCACGTCGTCGACCACGATGGAGCCTGTCGGCGGGGTCTGTCCAGTGGAGTCCGAGTTGGTGTCGCCGCTGCTGTCACCCAGCGGGCGGCAGTCGGGCGGGTAGATGTCCGTGCCCAGCGGCTTGGAGCTACTGGAGGTGTAGGTGAGGACGGAAGTGCCGCAGTTGCCGGAAACAGTGCAGTCGACCCATGTCGTGGACTTGTGCCACCAGCAGTGATAGTCGGACAGGCCGCACAGGCCAGCCGAATTCGCGGTGCCGTTGGAGTCCGGTGCCGCATTGGGCGTGCAGTTGTCGTCGACCTGCGTGCAGAACGTCATGAACGCCGGCTCGCTGGGGCTGGTGCGGCCGCCTGCAGGCGTGAACGCAGGCCCCCACGCGCTGGTGGCGTAGTTGTAGCGTGGCACCGGGGAGTAGGCCCAGCCCATGACGAGTTCGGGGTAGGTCCAGTGGTTGGGAACCTTGGTGTCAGTAGTGCTGTTGGTGAAGACGCCGCGGTCGGCCGGGTAGGCGGGGTTGGCCGGGTTGTTGGCCCAGCCCAGGCCCCAGTTGCCGCTGCCGTCGGTGCAAGTGGCGCTGGGGGTGCAGCCGGTGGTGTTGCCTTCCGTGGGGCCAGGCTCGACACCGGCGTTGTACGCCCAGACGGCGAACCACCAGTTCTCGACGTGGGACGGGTCGCCGTTACCGGCGATGATGCCCGCGGCCTTGAGCTGGTTCCACTTGTCGATCAGCAGGTTCAGTGAGGCCGCGATGTTGGAGGCGTAGTCCGTCGCGATGGCCTGCTGCTGCTCGGCGGTTGTGTAAGCCATGTTGCCATCGGCGACAGGGGTGCCGCTGGGCGTGTTCATCGACATGCCAGTGGTGACCTGGCCGATGCCGTAGCCGCAGTCGACGGTGGCCCAGTCGCCGCCGTTGCCGTAGAAGCCGCCCTGGTTGAAGTTGCCGGTGGTGGAATCAACGGCATGCGGGCTGGCCTGCATGGTGTTCGACTCTTGGGCGAGCACGCCCAGGAGAACCTGCGCCGGCACGCTGCCGCCACCGGAGAGCTGCTGGAGCGGGAACATGCCCTGCGGTGTCCAGGACACCGGCATCCCCGAACCCTCCCAGTTCGCCGCGCGGCTGGGGGTCAGCTGGCCCTGTACCGCAAGGTCTGCGGCCCATTCAACCTGGGCGGCGGTCGGCTGGTAGGTCTGGATCGTCGGATCGTTGCGAGGAACCGCGCAGCCGCGGTCGGGATCCCACGTCTCGGTCGAGGGGTCGCCGCCGGTGTCGATGGCGTTCGCGTGGACCACGGCCGAGGCGGTTTTGACTGCGGAGGCCGACCGTGTGCCGGTCGTCGTCGTGGTCTGGGCCGCGCTCGCGGCGCTGGCTTGGATCTGCCCGAACTGGGTCAGTGCGGGTGATGCGGCCAGCCCGGCGTGGGATTTGAGTGCCTCGGGTGCTATGCGGAAGGCGACGTTCTTCCCCGTACCGGTGACCAGGGCGTTGATACCGATCAGGGTCGGAATATCGGTGGCCTTGGTGGAACTGGCGCTGGACTTGGCCTGGTTGAGATGGTTCGTGGAGAGGGTGACGGCCAGGGCTCCGGTGGTGGAGACGTCGGAGTCGACCGGGGCGTTCAGCCGCTGCCAGCCGCCCGGAAGCTTCGCCGCCGCGAGCGCCTTGCCCGGGTTCGACCCGACCACGAAGACCTGGTTGCCGCTACGGGTGAGCTGCACCTGCCCCAGGGCGCCGGTGCCCACCAGCTGGGATTTGCCCGCAGCGAACCTGCGGACCTGGACGTTCTTGCCCTGGGGCACTTGGTACGCCAGGCCACCCGCTCCGTCCGGGTGGATCCGGAACGGCGTGTCCTTCTCCACCGCGAGGGTGTGCTCACCGCCGCGGGTGTCGATCGAAACGAGGCGGTTGCCCAGCGCCGCGGCGACTCCTCCGTTGAAGGGGACCGGCGAGGACAGCTGCCCCGCGGACTGCGTTTCACGCAGCACCTTGCCGGTGGATGCGTCGACGACCCGGACGGTGCTGACCGCCTTGCCGCCGACGCTCTCCAGCGAGGACAAGGCAACTTGCTCACCTGCGCCGCAACCAGGGTCGTAGTAGGCAAGCGACGCCGTGAACGGCAGCTTGCGAACATCTCCGGTCACCAAGTCAACGATCGCAACGAACGCACCCTGGTTGAACACGCCGCTCTGGTTGGTGAACTGCCTCGGGGCGTAGACCACGACGGCACGGCGCCCGGACGAGGTCACACAGGACTGCCCGATCCACTGGTCCGTGTCAAAGCCGGGCTCCGACAGCGTTGCGGCCGTGCGCCACTGATAGCCCGACGACTCATCGGCCACCAGCACGTTCAGCCCGTTGTCGTCCCCGCTGACCGTCACGTCCCTATCCGTGGACGACTTCCAACCGGAGCTCAGCACCTGCTGCGGTGCCGTCAGACGACTAGCGGGGCCGGACGGGGTGGCGGGCGCTTGAGTGGTCGCTGACTGAGCCGACGGGGAGGCTGGGGGCGGTGATGCCATGGCGGGGCTGCTGAGCCCTGTCACCACGGCAGCCGCCGCCACGAAGGCAGCGATGCCGCGCCGCTGCGTGAGCGAGCGACGCCTGTTGTGCGCGTGCATGAATTCCTTCTCTGACGAATGGGTCAGCACAGGACGCGCCACGGGGAGAACTTTCCTGCAATCCGTCGTGATTCAGAGAAAGACGGGGCGGCATTCAGCGACCCCCCGCTTCGCCGTGCACTGACCCTACTCAAACCGCCCGGCCTATTTGGGGGCAGTGAGCCGAACGATAGACCCCGGTTGCGCTGCGACGGAAGCCTGAAAATTTCCTGAGAGAAACCTCAAATATGTCTTCTGTGATCCACGTCACTCATACATGCACCGATATAGCTACATTGTCCGGTTTGTCAGGTCCAGACAAACCGGACACACGGTGCAGATCTTGATCAACATCACTGTGACCTGCAGAAACACATGCTGGACAACCTTGACGACGCGATCGGCCCGCGCGCAGAATCGCCATCGCCGGGGCTCGATGACATGGACATCAGCGGGGGATCCCTTCGGCTATCTCTTTGCCCAGGCTCCCTCTCCGCGAGCTGAGGGCCGTCCGGCTTTCTCCTTTGGATGTCATTCCGACAATGGAACGAGGTAATCCTCTATGCGCACGAGAATGAAGAGCCTGATTGTCGCTGGCGCCGTTTCGGCATTGACCATGCTCGGCGGGGTCAGCCAGGCACATGCGATCAGCGATGGCGACGTGACCACCTGCAGCCATTACGACGAGACTCTGTGCCTCTTCTACAATTCGAACCTCGCGGGGGCTCACGTCGGGATCTACGGCCTGGTGAACAATTACGACGTTGACGTCCCAGACTGCCAGTCCGAAGGGTGCCCCACCTACGAGTACCTCACCTCGGGGAGCGGTGAGCTCCAGAACGTGAAGAACAACTCGGCTTCTGTGTACAACGAGAACAGCTCCTCGGTGTACCAGGTCTTCTACAACAGCAACGAGGCGGGCTCCTCCGACCTGTGGGACCCGGAGGGCTATGGCACCTTCTACGGGAACCTGGTCAACACCTACAACGAGAACGCCTCCCAGGACTGTCAGTGCTCAGCCTGACGACGCGCTAGCCCGAAGGGCGGTCAGCCTGGCCGTGGAGGTCACCTCCTTCAACAGGCCGGCGACACGCGAATCCCTGAGTGCTGTTCAGGACAGCCTCGCCGGTGGCCACCAGGGCTGTCCTACATCACAGACGCCAATGAACTGTCTCTGCTCCGGCGGAGCACACGAGCCGCTTGAGAGAGAAACCATGGACTTCCAGTCACTTCACCGCGCCGTCCGCGCTGTGGCGGTGCTGGTCGCGGGCGCTGCCAGCCTCACCGCGTGCAGCGCAGGAGCACCCTCGGCCAACGCGTCGTCGACACCCGCGCTGACGGTCGCTCAGCCGACCCCCTCGCACGTGGCGACCATTCCGACCGTTTCGGGCCTGTCGCTGCCCATCGAGCCCTACCTGCTCACGCAAGCGACGAATACTGAGATGCTGCGCGCCTCTGGAGTGCTCATCCAGCAGTGCATGACCCGCTATGGCTTCTCGTACACGCCGCCGAACTTCGCCGCCAATGACCCGGCGAGCGACGTCGCGAACATGCCTCGCCGGTACGGAGTGACCGACATGGCGATGGCGCAGAAGTACGGCTACCACAACCCGGCGACCATGGGCTCGCCGTCGACAGGTGCGCCTGCTCCTCAGCCCATGAGTGAAAGCGAGCAGTTGGTGTTCCTGGGCAACACTCCTGGGGGCGGCTTTGAACACGCGAGCCAGGTCTACCAGGGGCAGCAGATCCCTCAGGGGGGCTGCTCGGGTGACGCACAGCGCAAACTCGGCACCGGCATGAACCAGCGTCTGGCCGAGAACATCGACGACACCAGCTACAACCAGTCGCTGGCGAACCCCGTGCTGCTGGCCGCCTTCACGAAGTGGTCAGGCTGTATGAAGCAGAGCGGGTACTCAGTGTCCACGCCCGCCCAGGCCCCCGGTTTCCGGCTGAAGCCGTCGCCGACAACAGCTGAGATCCAGATGGCCGAGACAGATGTGACCTGCAAGAAGCAGGCAAACGTCATCGGCGTATGGTTCGCCGTTGAATCCGCGATCCAGAACAAGCTCATCGCGCAGAACGAAGAGGCCCTGACTGAGCTCAAGCAGTCGGAGCAAGAGACCCTCAAGAAGGCAGCCCAGGTGCTGCAGGGGTCATAATCCGCCGTCATCACAACAAACCGCTCCGCAACAAGGTGTCAGAGCATGGGGGTAACAATGAGCACCAGCGCGCGCGACGATCACAAGCCACGATCCGCGTGGCTCGCCTTGGCCGGCCTCGCGGTCGCCGGATCGCTGCTGAGCGGCTGCTCCTCTCCTGCCACCGCACCGGCTAAGGCGCCGGCAACGAGTGCCCCCGCACGTCCGGAGTACTCCGCTCCGGCCGCTGCGCCGAGCACAGCGCCTCCGAGCCTGTCCTCGGCAGGAGCCCTGGCCGAGGCGGTGCAGGCGCAGCTTCTGCCGCAGCTCGACGCCGACGGCGACCGCTTCGGGACGGGCACGGGGTCGCCCTGCTCAACCTCTAAGGCCTCCGTCTTCACCGCCGCCTGCGAGGCAGCCGCCAAGGCCATCGGCCAGGACACGAGCCAGGCCTTGTCAGCCATCTCCGGGAAGTCGGGCTTCGCCACCTTGCGCCGTGTGGCCACCCAGCTCCAGCAGGCAGTAACCAACTACGAAGCCCTGGGCTGCGGTCTGAGCCCGAGCAGCACGTCCATCAGGCAGCAATGCCTGCCGCCCGCAGCACTGATCGCCCAAGGGGTCCAAGACCTCCAAGATGGTGTGAACCTCGCACTGGCCGGCCGCTGACCGCGAAGGGACGGGCCGTCTCACATGCTCGTCGCCCAGCTCCTGCGGCTGCGCCGTCGAAAGAACAACTATGACCATCGAAGCACCCCTGCAAGCGGACACTCTCACGAGTGTCACAGCCGAGACCGCTGCCTTTGACAAGACGTCATCACCCTTGCGTCGCCGACGCCGCTTGGTAATGTGCGTCGCCGCCGCTGCGGCGCTCGTGTCGGCCGGCGGCGTGGTTGCCGCCACGTCGATCCGTTCTCCCGCTCAGGTTGCCGCCGATACGCAGGCACCCACCCCTAGCGTGATCACCGCCCCGGTCGTGCAAGAGGTCCTGCGCAGCACGGTGGTGCTGCGCGGCACCTTCTCCGACGGGCAGACCATCTCCGCCACGCCCACCTCGGTGGCCGACCCTTCTGGGGCAAACGCCGCTGAAAGCCTGGTGGTCACGGGGGTGTTCGTCCATGCGGGCCAGCAGGTCCGGGCCGGACAGCCGATGGTCGAATACTCGGGCCGCCCCGTCTTCGCCCTGCCTGGGTCCATACCGGTCTACCGGGACCTGGTCCCTGGAGAGTCGGGCAAGGATGTGGCACAGCTCCAGCAGGCCCTTCAATCCCTCGGGTACGGCGTCGGCGCCGACGCATCCGGGACGTTCGGCGATGGCACCAAGGCCGCGGTAACACGCCTCTACACGGCCATGGGCTACGCCGTTCCCCAGACGAGCCAGGCAACCCAGTCTGCCGTTCAGGCAGCTCAGCAGCAGGTGGACTCCCTGACCGCCCAACTCTCCGCCACGCCGACGGGGGCTGGCACGGGCCGCACGCAGAGCGACGCCTCCGCTTCAGGATCGCTCGCATCACTGCACACGCAACTGGCCCAGGCCGAGCAAAGCCTTAGCAAGGCCCAGGCGCAAGCCGGTCCCATGATCCCGGCATCCGAGCTCGTGTTCGTTCCCGTCCTGCCCGCAAGAGTCGTCGCTGTCCCCGTCTCGGTCGGCGATCCGGTCAAGGGACCGGTCGTCACCTTGGCGCGCGGCAATATGGAACTGACGGGCCAAATGGACCCCGCCGACCAGGGACTGGTCAAGGCAGGCATGGTCGCCACGGTGCTTTCCGAAACCACTGGAGACCAAGCCACCGCCACAGTTGCGGCTATCGGCGCGCTTACCACTCCCGCTCAGGGGACATCAGACCCTGACAGCACAGGCGGCGCCTACATACCCCTGCAGATCCGCCCGGACAGCCCTTGGGCAGCCGCCTTCGACGGCCAGGATGTACGGATCACCATCACCGCTGCCGCAACTGCCGGACCGGTGCTCGCCGTGCCGGAAGCAGCAATCTCCTCCGGAGCCGACGCACAGGCCACCATCTCGGTGCTCGGCCCCGGCGGAAGCCAACGCGTCGTTCCGGTCACCACCGGGGTCTCCGCCAACGGCATGGTGCAGGTCGCTCCCCTGAACGGCAGCCTGGCCGCGGGTGCCCGAGTGGTGGTCGGCCAGTGACTGCCATGGTCGAACTGCACCAGGTGGCGAAGACGTATCCGGGGACGCCTGTCGTGCAGGCCCTCAAGCCCGTCAATCTCCGCATCGAGGCGGGCGACCACGTGGCGATCGTCGGCCCTTCAGGATCCGGCAAGTCCACCCTCCTCAACCTGCTCGGCCTGTTGGACCGCCCCAGCGAGGGTCACTACCTCTTGGCCGGTCGTGACGTCTCCGCGCTGAGCGAGCGGGACCGCACCGCGATCCGAGGTCGCCGCATCGGATTCGTCTTCCAGCAGTTCCACCTGCTGTCCCACCGCACAGCTGCCGAGAACGTCGCGCTCGCACTGCTCTACACGGGCATTCCGGCGCGACATCGCATCGCCGCCGCCCACCAGGCTCTGGAGCGGGTCGGGCTCAGCCACCGCCTGCACGCACTGCCCACAACCCTGTCGGGCGGCGAGCGGCAGCGCGTCGCGATCGCCCGTGCGCTCGTCGGCGCCCCTGACATCGTCTTGTGCGACGAACCGACCGGTAACCTCGACTCGCACAACGCACATGCTGTGCTCGACCTCCTGGAGAACCTCAACAGCGACGGCGTCACCCTCATCGTGATCACCCACGATCCAGGTGTCGCGGAGCGCGCCCACCGCCAACTGCAGATCCTCGACGGTGCCGTCAGCCCGGCTGACGTTCCAGAAGCACGCCCGACGGCAGGAACCCTCGCATGACTTCGGACCCAATCCGGTCACCGGCAACACCGGCCACACGACTGCGTCTGAAGGACCTCCCGGCCGAGGCGCTGGCAGGCCTGACGCAACGGCCGACGCGCTCGATCCTGACCATGCTCGGCACCATCCTGGGCGTCGGGGCCTTCGTCACCGTCCTCGGACTGACGACCACGGCCACCGGCCAGATCAGCAATTCCTTCAACCTCCTGCGCGACACCACCGTCACCGTGACCGACACCCCGCCTGCCGACCCTTCACCCGCGGCCGGGCGTATGGACTTCCCCGCCGATACCGACACCCGTCTCCAGCAGCTCAACGGCGTGATAGCCGGCGGCGTCTGGTGGGCCGCCCCCCTGCGGAACCCCACCATCTCGCCGACTCCCAGCAACACCACCGCCTTGCCCCAGGACGGCAGCGTCACGGTGTATGCGGCGTCGCCCGGCACCCTGCAAGCCATGCAGCCGACGCTGCTCACAGGAACGCTCTACAACTCCTTCCACCAAGACCGCGCCGAACACGTATGCGTCCTTGGGTCAGCAGCCGCGCATCTCCTCGGCATCTCCCGCGTCGACAACCAGCCCGCAGTGTTCATCAACGACACCGCGTACACGGTTGTGGGCATCATCTCTGACGCTCAGCAGCTCTCACAGACTCTGATGGGCATACTCATCCCCTCGAGCACGGCACTGCGAGAGTACGGCCCCCCGACCGACTCGCCGGCCCAGGCACTTATCCGCACCCACGTCGGTGCCGCGCAGCTCATCGCCAAGCAAGCCCCGTTGGCCCTGCGACCGGACCAGCCGCAACTGCTCGTCGCAGTTCCGCCACCAGACCCGCACAGCCTGCGAGACCAGGTCAACACCGACCTGTCCAGTCTCTTCCTCATCCTCTCCGCCCTGTGCCTGACGATCGGAGCCGTGGGAATCGCCAACACCACACTCGTCGCCGTCCTCGAACGCACAGGCGAGATCGGCCTTCGACGCTCCCTGGGCGCCCGGCCCCGCCATATCGCCGCCCAATTCCTGAGCGAGTCAACCGTCCTCGGCTTCCTCGGCGGCCTCATCGGCACAAGCGCCGGAGTACTGATCGTCATCACCAGCGCACTGTGGGAGAACTGGACCGCCGTGCTGCAGCCCGCGGCCGTCTTCCCTGCACCTGCCATCGGCGCCCTCGTCGGCCTGCTGGCGGGTCTCTATCCCGCGATCCGTGCGGCGCACATCGAACCCCTCGACGCACTGCGGCGGTAGCACAGCGAGTCGGTAGTGCCACCAGGCGCCCAAGCCCGTCCGTCCCCGAACCACCAAGAGGAACCGTCAACTGCCATGAGCCTCAGGCCCGCCAGCCACAGATGCCCCGCTGCCCGCCGTGCGGTCGAAGCGCGCGCCCGACGCACTCGTGGCAAAGACCGGCCTGGAACTGGCTACTTCGTCCAGCAGGACCAGGCCATGGTGGCGTCGCTGGAGTCCGGCGGCTACCCGCGGGTGAGTTCAAGGACGCCACAACGGAGTTCACCACGACCTCCGGGGTTTACCAAGACTGCGGGTCCACGGCGAACGGCATCAACGACCTGGTGGCTGCCCCACGGGTCCGGGGGACCCTTCCCGCCCGGTGACGCTCAACTGGCAGACCTGGGGCTGCGTCAGCATGGAGAAGGACCGCCCAAGGGCTGACCGTCACCTTCATGGTCGACGTGCCCTACTCGACCCTGTCGTTCTCCGGGGGAGCAGTGAACCGCTGCTACCGGGCGACAGTACCGGGCCCAGGCCGCCCGACAGCTGCTGCATCCGTCGTACCCGTCGCGTGCGAGCAGCTGGCGGTGCCGACCGGGGCCCACACGTAAGTCCATCCACCTAACTGGAGCGATCATGAAATCCGTCCCGCTCAGGAGAGCGCTGCGCCTGCTCCCTGTACTGGCGTTGGCTGCAGGTGTCCTGTTCGGACCGGCCGCCCCACTGGCCAGCGCCGCCGGCCCCACCTGTAACGGGAGCAGCTGCGAGGGACAGAACGCCGAGGCGACGGGCTGCTCCGTCGACGAGATGCCCATCGACGACTCGTCGGAGGGCCAGGGCGGCAGCGACCTCAAGATCTACTACTCGCCGACCTGCGGCACTGTGTGGGCTATGTACACCGAAGTCGACGCCACCGGCGGTTTCGGCACCGCGACGATCTTCACCGTGCCCGACACTGGCGGCCTGGAGACCGCAACCCAGCAGGCCCTCGGCTCCCAGGTCGGACGCAACATCAACGGCAACCTCGCCATCGAGACCGGCATGACCCAGTGGGGCCAGTCCTTCAAGGCGTGCGGTAGCCCCGACGAGAACTCCACCACGATCGACCCGGAGCCCGACGGCGTCGCCTCGCCCAACCTCTACGGCTGGTGCACCGGCTGGCACTAGCCAACCGGCGAACCCCCAACGCGTTCCGCCAAACTCCATACACCTTCGGAGAACTGACTTGCTGAACAGAACCGCCCCGAGGGCAGGGCGCAGGCCCCGCGCCCTCGTCGCCGGTGCCGTGGTCCTCGCCTCCGCCGCGACGATGCTGCTGAGCGGCCCCGCGAGCGTGGCCGCCGCCGCACCGAGCAGCGCCCCCGGCGCCGCCTCGGCCACCGCCTCGACCACCTTCGCCTTCCAAAAGCCCCAGACCGAACTGGGCACCCGGTGGAACCGGTCCGATGACCGGGTGCTCACCGGCATCGGCGACGTCAACGGCTTCCACATCCTCCAGGCCGACGAACGCCAGGCCTTCCGCTGGACGACGATCGCCACCCTCAACGTGCCGGGCATCGACGTCGGGCCGTGGACCGGCTACACCTGCACCACCGGCGACGGACGCTACGTCGCCGCCGTCTACGCACCCTCCTCCGCGACCAACAGCCCGGCCCAGCGCGCCGCCGGCGCCTTCAGCGCCGTGGTCGACGTGGCCACCCACAAGGTCACCCAGGTCGCCTCAGGGATCGCGCTCAACTACTTCACCCCGAGCTGCGGCCTCGACGACCACGTCATCTTCTCCCGCAACACCGTCAACGACGACCAGACCCAGGTCTTCGAGGTCGACGCCCGCACCGGCGCGATCACCCGCTCGACCCACGTGAACGCCCAGTTCACCACGCCGGTGGCGACCAGCACCGGCATCGACGGCATTGTCGGCGGCGCCCTGGTCCGGCTCAACCAGAACGGCAGCTTCACCCGCCTGGCCCAACCGCAGGGACAGCCCTACCAGCTGATGCAGGGCAGCACCGGCGGCCTCGACCTCCTCAGCCTCGCCGACGGCCACTCCGTCCTGCAGCAGTGGAACGGCAAGCGGCTGTCCATCCTCGGCAAGTCCACCAGCCACAACCTCGGCCTGTTCCAGGGGCTCAACGGCCACAACGTGCTCGTGGGCGACACCAAGGGACTGCGCGTCCCCTCCGACGTCCGCACCGTCGCCGCGCCCCATCAGCCCACCGCCGTATCGCTGCGCGGCGACGCGGTCGTCGCCTCCATCGCACCCACGCCGGCCGGGCGCGAGGGCCAGACCCAGAGCGCCCGCGTCGAGATGCGCGGCGCCCTCTCGCGCACGACCGACACCGGACTGATTGCCCTGACCGGCGCCGCGACCAGCACCTTCGGCCCCGGCGGCACTCACACGAACGCTGCGGCGGTGGCCCCGACCGCGACCGCTGGCGCGACCGGGTCACAGGCCACGGCCAGCGGGGTCCACGCGATGACGACCTCCCCGCCCGCCTGCGACTCGAGCGTGCTCACCGGCGGCTACGACAACCAGGGCGAGGCCGTCTCGCTGGTCACGCCGCCCAGCTGCGACACCGTGCCCACCTGCCTGGTGCCCCGCAACGACCCGACCCGCCAGGTGCTCCAGCCCAGTGAGAACATGGTCGAGTGGGCCGTGGACCAGGCGGTCCACGGTCAGATGAACCTGACCCGCCCGGCCGACTGGAACGGCACCGGCGAATCGAGCTACTCGCCCGAGTCCATGTTCCCGCCCACCCCACTGACCGGCGGCGGCACGATCCCCGCGCAGGTAATGCTGGGCATCCTCGCCCAGGAGTCCAACCTCAAGCAGGCATCGTGGCACGCCGTCCCTGGTGACTCGGGCAACCCGCTGAACTCCGACTACTACGGTAACCAGGACAGCATCTCCTCGCTGCCCAACTACGCGGGAACCGACTGCGGTTACGGTATCGCCCAGGTCACCAACGGTATGTCCACCAACCGCGGCACCCCCATGGGCGCCGCCCAGGCCACCGCCGTCGCGACCGACTACGCCGCCAACATCGCGGCGGGCGTCCAGATCCTCGGCCAGACCTGGAACGAGCTCCTCAGCCTCCCGACGCCGATGACCGTCAACAACGGTAGCTCCCAGTACATCGAGAACTGGTACTTCGCCATCTGGGGCTACAACAGCGGCGTCTACACCGACCCGAGCCAGAACAACGGCCGCCTCGGCCTTGGTTGGGCCAACAACCCCGCCAACCCGGCCTACAACCCCACGCGCGAGTTCTTCATGCGCTACAACACCGGTGACGCGGCCCACCCGGGCGACTGGCCCTACCAGGAGAAGGTCCTCGGCTGGGCGGACAGCCCGCAGGTCACCTACGGCAACACCAAGTCCTATTCCGAGGCCACCTACTCGATCAGCGAGTGCACCACCGGGCCCTGCTTCCTGAACCTGCCCTCGAACTACGACATGCTCTGCTCCACCTCGGTCAACAACTGCGACTCGACCCAGCCCACCAACCCCTGCCCGGCGGTCGACAGCAGCTGCTGGTGGAACCAGCCCATCTCCTGGATCAGCGGCGACGAGAGCACCCAGGCCGCCACCGAACACCTCGCCTACAGCCTGGGCTCCTCCGAACCGGCCATCAACCGCCAGTACCCGGCCCCGGACTGCCTCTATCCGGACTTCAGTACCGGCGGCACCGGCAGCACCGTCGTCATCGGCACCATCCCCGACTCCGGCGACAACATCTTCGGCTGCCCCACCAAGACAGACGTCGGCAAGTTCCAACTGCGCCTCGGCGACAACTACGCCGGAAGCACGCTCGACACCAACCCGCTGACGTACGAGAACCCGCTGATCGCACAGATCGACCTGCACCAGCTCGGAGCGGGCTGGATGGGGCACATCTTCTTCACCCACTCCTACGCGCTGAACGACTACCAGAACAAGGTGACCGGCGCCTGGACCCTGCGCCCCGACTCCATCGCCAGCACCGGTGAGACGTTCGACATCCGCGTCCACCTCCCCTCGCACGGCTCGACCGTGACCAACGCCCACTACGTCGTCGCCGAGGGCGACTCCCCAACCGCGGGCGTCGAACCCACCACCGGCTGCACCGTCAGCCAGGCGACGAACGGCACCGACACCTGGCTCGACCTCGGCTCCATCACGCTCTACCCCGGCGCCAGGGTCATGCTCAACAACCTCACCTCGACCGGCACCGGCACCGCCGACGTCGCGTTCGACGCGGTCGCGTTCACCCCCTACGTCTCCGGGAGCTGGTGCCCCAACGGCACCGCCGGCTGACACCGACCGCATTCCTTCGAGGGGCCGGCCCACCGATATCGTGTCGGCGGGCCGGCCCCGCCGCCGCCTTACACGCAGAACGGAAGCCCATGCGCCTGCACCGACCCTCCGCCGCCCTGGCGACCTGCGCCGCCCTGCTCACCCTCGCCACAGGCTGCTCCTCCGCGACGACCGGCCAGACCGGTGAGGCAGGCACCGACACGCCGCCGCCCCGCCACCCGAGCGCCGCCACGGCGGCCCAGGGATCTGCCGCCACCTCGCCGGCCCCCGCCCCCAGCGACCCATCGCTGCCCGGGGGCCTGCAGCCCGCCATGACCACGCACGCGTACGGCGGCCCGCTCCGGGCCCTGACCGCCGCCTTCCCGCTCCAGGCTTTCTTGGCCCACGAGCAGCAGAAGTGGGGCATCACCACCAGCGCCCAGCCGATAAGCGGTCAGCCGCGCCCGGACAAGAGCATCTGGCTGGTGGGCCACGCCAAGGTCTCCGGCCAGGCGATCGACCTGTGGATCACGCTGAACTCGGCTCACCAGGTCACCTCGATCCAGTGCGACGCCGCACGCGGCGACAGCACCCCGGGGCAGCAATTCGTGAACGACTGCGCCTCGTTCCCCTACCCCGGCTCCGATCCGGGAGCGGCAGCGGCGTATGTGTCCCGGGAACGAGAAGCCATCGTTACCCTCGAGGAGAACCGCGCCTACGCCCTCATGCAGGTGGTTGCACCCACCGCCCGGCTCGGGAACAGCGTCTACTACTTCTCCGGATCACAAGGCGACGAGGAACTGATCATCATGGGCGAACCGGCCTCGTGACGGCCCGCGCCGGACACGAGGCCGCCGGCTCGTTCAGCAGGTCGGTCGCCACTCGGCTTTGGTCGGCCGACAGCTGGACGTTGGTGTCCAAGCAGAGCGGCTGGCCGCCGCTCAGCGGTTTCGTCGTGATCCAGTCGAGTTCGGGAGGAGGCGGGGACGGCGCCACAGTCCGGTCGGTGACGCGGGATCGGTGAACGCGCTGTGCGGGATGCGATACGCCGCGGCGCAGGTGCCGTGCAGCAGCCGAAGCAGCTGACCACAGCACCATGTGCTCATGGACGCCCGGCAGGGTCTCGTAGTCGTGCACCAGGCGGCGCGAGCGGAACAGCCAGGCGAAAGTCCGTTCCACGCACCACCTTCTGGGCAGCACCACGAACCTGGAGACGTCATCGGACCGCTTGACGACCTGCACGGTGAGCCGCAGCGTCTGCTTCGCCCAGGTGACCAGGCGGCCCGCGTAGCCGCCGTCGGCCCACACGAGGGTGATCTTCCGGTAGCGGTCGCGGAGCCGTTCCAGTAGTGGCATCGCCGCGTCCCGGTCATGAACGCTCGCCGTGGTGACCATGACCACGAGCAGCAGGCCGAGGCAGTCCACCAGGATGTGGTGCTTGCGTCCTGGCACCCTCTTACGGCAGCGGTCGGCTGCGGATCGCGGCCCGCGTCCTCGCGGACCTGTCCACGCAGCCGGTCGTGAAGTTCGGTCAGCAATCCCTGAGCACCGAAGCGTCGTGCGAACGCGTAGACGCGGTCCCACGCGGGGAAGTCGCCGGGCATCGACCTCCACTTGATTCCGTTGTTGACCAGGTAGCGGACAGCGTCCCGCATCTGCCGGTGGCAGTAGCCTTCCGGCCTGCCGCCCCTGCCCTCCAGCCAGGACGGGATCGGCATCGCGTCCCGCACCACTGCCCACTCCGCGTCCGACATGTCTGACGGATACCGCAGCTGGCGGTCCGGATGGTCGCTCGCGTTCCCCGAACCGGTGCGCGAGGCAGTCACACGACCGGGCAACTGAGTTGGGCGACGCGGGCGCGGCAACGCAAGACTGCGACACGAGGGCCTCCTGGCCTGGCTCGGATCTCGACAGTCCGGAGCTGGCCAGGGGCCCCGCCTTCATGCACACACCCGCCGAAGATCACCAGATCGAGGCGGCCCCGTCGAACCGACGACCGCCATGATCGGTACGACTGCAGCCCTTCACTCCTTCAACTTCAGTAGTCGCATGGGGGAGGGGGTACCCGCCCTGGAGCGTTCCGGGCGCGCCTTCATCGGAGGCGCGCAGTCCGGAATTCGGTGGCCCGTGGGGGACGGGGACCGCTAGCGTGCGCGCGTGAATCTCAAATCGGGCAAGACCGGGGCTGTTCCGTTGGACGCCGAAATTCAGGTTGAGTGGGACGCCTTCCTGGCCGAGGTGCCGAACCCGGCGCTGATGAGCCTGGAGCAGCTGGCGGAGATCCGGGCGTCGGTTGAGGCCGCTGTGGCGGCGATCGACGACCTCGGCCAGGGCGGCCGGTTCACCGTCTCCGAGCACTCGGTGCCCGGCCGGGACGGCGCCCCGGAGGTCCCGTTGCTGGTCTGCACGCCCGCAGGGGCGCCCGCCTCGCGGCCCGCGCTGTACTACCTGCACGGCGGCGGCTTCTACTGCAACGACCACCGCCTCGGGCTCAACCAACTGCTGGAGACCGCCGAGCGCTTCGGGGCCACACTGATCTCAGCCGGCTACCGGCTCGCGCCCGAGCACCGCTACCCGGCGCAGATCGACGACGCCTACACGGGCCTGCTGTGGGTCGCGGACCACGCGGACGAACTCGGCATCGACCCGGAGCGCATCGTCGTCACGGGCAATAGCGCCGGCGGCGGCCTCGGCGCCGCGCTCGCCCTGACCGTGCGTGACAAGGGCGGTCCCCGCCTGCTGGGCCAACTGCTGATGTACCCCATGCTGGACGACCGCAACGACAGCCCCTCCGCCCTGCAGATGGACGGCGTCGACTTCTGGGACCGCAGCTTTAACGGGTTCGGCTGGAGCGCGCTGCTCGGTGACGCCCAAGGTGGGCCCGATGTGCCCGCGTACGCCGCGCCCGCCCGCGCCACCGACCTGAGCGGGCTGCCGCCCGCCTTCCTCGACGTCGGCTCCGCCGAGTGCCTGCGCGACGAGGTCCTCGCCTACGCCGACCGCATCTGGCACGCCGGCGGCCGCGCCGAGCTGCACGTCTGGGCCGGTGGGATCCACGCCTTCGACCGCGAGATCCCTGAGGCCCAGATCAGCCAGGACGCGATCGCGGCTCGCCACCGCTGGCTGGAGCGGCTGCTGGCCGACGCGTCAGGGAGCTAGGCTAGGGCCAATACCGGTGACTTTGGTGGGTTTTGGTCGTTGGGCTTGGTGTGCCAAGGCCGGGTCAGTTGAAGTCGTCGGGGGTTGATCGGTTCTCGGATCGGATCGCGTTGGGGGTGCTGACGCGGGCCTTTCCGCCGGAGCTGGTCGACGAGGTTGTCGCTGAGTGCGGGCGGGTCGAGCAGCGCACGCGTCTGCTGCCTGCGCGGGTGGTTGTCTACTTCGTCCTGGCGATGTGCCTGTTCTTCGGGCAGGGCTACGAAGAGGTGGCCCGGCTGCTGGTCCAGGGCCTGGAACGGGAGGGCCGCTGGGCGAAGACCTGGCGTGTGCCGACCACGGCGGCGATTGGTCGCGCCCGGCTGCGGCTGGGCCCGGAACCGTTGCGGGCCCTTTTCGCGCGGGTGTGTCGGCCGGTCGCCGTCGCTGAGACGCAGGGGGCCTGGTATCGGTGCTGGCGACTGGTCGCGGTCGACGGGACCGTCTTCGACGTCCCGGACACGGCGGCAAACGCACAGGCCTTCGGGCGTCCAGGAACCAGTCGCGGGCAGGGCCGCAGTGCGTATCCGCAGGCCAGGGTCGCCGCCTTGGCCGAGTGCGGCACGCACGCGGTGTTCGCGGCCGAGGTCGGCCCGCTCACGGTCCACGAGACCGTCCTGGCCCAGCGGTTGTTCCCCGCGTTGACGAAGGGGATGCTCGTCCTGGCGGACCGGGGGTTTTGCGGTTTCGACCTGTGGCGGGCCGCGAAATCAGGCGGTGCGGACCTGCTGTGGCGGGTCCGCAGCGTGATCGTGTTGCCGGTCCTGGAAACCCTGGCCGACGGCTCCTATCTGTCGGAGATCGTCGCCGCGCGGGACAACTACCGGCGCGCGGACCCGGAACGGGTGCGGGTGATCGAGTACTCGCTGGGCGGCGGCGGTGGTGGTGACGGCACCGTCTACCGGCTGATCACGACCATCCTCGATCCCGTCCAGGCGCCGGCCGCCGAGCTCGCGGCCCTGTATGCCCAGCGCTGGGAGATCGAGAACACTCTCGATGAGATCAAGAACCATCAGGGCGGGCCCCAGTTGGTGCTGCGTTCCCAACACCCGGCCGGGGTCGAGCAGGAGATCTTCGCGTTCTTGCTGGTCCACCACGCGCTGCGGGACCTGATGCACCAGGCCGCCCTACGGGCCGGCCACGACCCGGACCGGCTCTCCTTCACCCGCACCCTTCGCATCGTCCGCCGCCACGTCACCGGGCAGGCGGCGCTTTCCCCCCTCGCGACTGGCCCGGGCCATCACCCAGAGCCTGCGTGAGATCGCCGAACGCCTGCTGCCCGCACGGCGGTTGCGCTCCAACCCGCGCGTGATCAAACGCAAGATGTCCAACTGGGCCCTCAAACGCGCCGAGCACCACAACCCGCCACGGCCAGACACCCCAACGGTCCGGCTGGTCAAGCCAACCAGAGCCATCTCGACCAGCCGGAAAACAACCTAAATCACCGGTATTGCGCTTAGGTGCGCTGAACAATGTCCGCGGCCCTAGGCATGGTCGGTTCACCAGTCGTGCCACCGACAAGGTGCGCCAGCCCCGGGCCGGTGCGCCCGGGTGGCGCGCCACCGAGGTGGCAGGATGCCGGATGCCGAAGGAGACCACCTGACCCATGGAGGACAACGATGCGCGCCGCGTACCGTGAGGAACTGGAGGCGATCACGGCCGGGCTGGAGCAGATGGCTCAGCTCGCGGGTTCGGCGATCGGCCGGGCCACCACCGCGCTCCTGGACGCCGACCTGCAGCTCGCCGAGAGTGTCATCGCCGCCGACGACAAGCTCGACCAGTTGCAGCGCGACCTGGAGGAACGCGCGATCGCCGTCCTCGCACGCCAGCAGCCGGTCGCCACCGAACTGCGCACCGTGGTGACCGCGCTGCGCGTCAGCGCGGACCTTGAGCGCTCCGGCGACCTGGCCGTGCACGTGGCGAAACTTGCCCGACGCCGCTTCCCCGACCACGCCGTCCCCAGCGAGCTGCACGCCACGGTGCTGGAGATGGGCCACGTCGCGCAGCGCCTGATGGCCAAGGCCGCCGACGTCATCGCCACACGCGAGGTCTTCGTCGCACTCGAACTGGAGGTCGACGACGACGCCATGGACGACCTCCACCGCGCGCTGTTCCGGCGCCTGCTCGACGACCGCTGGCCCCACAGCGTTCAGGACGCGGTCGACGTCACCCTCGCCGGCCGCTTCTACGAGCGGTTCGCCGACCACGCCGTTGCCGTCGCCAACCGCGTCGTCTACCTCGTCACCGGCGAACACACCGACGACCTCCCACCGGACGTAGCTGCCGGCCAGGAGTGACCCGATGCGTCGCAACGCCGTCAGGTGACGATCGCAGTGACCGGACCCGCCCATCCGTGAAGCCAGTTGCCAACGTCCGACGCTCCGCAGCGCGAACGTGATGGCGAGCAGGACCAGGCCCAAGGTCACCGCGGTGGCCAAGACGAGGCGCCGGGGCCGCGCCTGAGCCCGGAAGTCCCGCAACCATCCGCAGCGGGGCCTCGGCCTGCAGGGCCTGCTCGATGTCTGCCAGGGCCCGCTGTTCGCGTTTCGAGAGCATCGCCCACTCCCGTGGTCCTTCCGCCGCGGCGTATACCCCGTCCGCACTCACACATCGCCGCTCGCCGAAGTTCGCGGAGTGGACGCCGGTGGCGGAACTGGCCTCGGTGGGCAGCCGGGACGGAGGTCAGAGCGTACCCCGCAGGGCCAGCAGGAACTCCCTCAGTCGCTGCAGAGCGATGCCCGCGTCGGACAGCTCCGCGGTGGTCGGCTGACGTAGCTGCGGCAGGTTTCGTTCGTCGATGGTGCGGACTATGGAGAACAACTCCGTGGTGACCTGCGACAAGGTCCAGGCGAGCTCGCCCTCGCTGGCGACGGCGGCGACCGCGACTTCGGCGGCGGCGTCATGCAGTCTGACCGCTGTCGGTGCGGTGGGCTGTGCCGGGTCGACCCAGTGCAAGTGGGCGACGAGTCGGTCCAGGGCGAGCTGGTCTCTGTCGCTCAGGTGCCAGACACCGGCCTGCAGGCCTTCCTGGGCGGTTCTGATCAGCTGGGCGACGGTGGCGGAGGCGGTCATCCGTTGCCCAGACGGCGCGTGGGTCCTGCAGTCCACCGATCCACTGCTCCGGACTGCCTGCGGTCCGCACTGGCCAGGGCAGCAGCGTTACGTCGCGCCTCTCGGTGCAGACCATCGGGTTCGAGCGCGGCCACAGCACGGGCGCAGCGTCGCGCCATCGCTCGCAGCACTCTCCACATCCCGTTCAACGCGAGCATGCGGTTGATCCTCCAACAGGGCGACGACGCCGCACATCCGGTGGCAGGTCACCGACGGATGCGCCCAGGCCGACTGGGACCGACGGCTGGCGCCCGCCCAGGCGACCACGGGCGGGCGTCCCTGACGCTACCCGCCGATGCGGCCAGCACCTCTCGACGCGCCCCGAGGCTGATCCGAACGGAGCGCGGTGATGGCCGCCGCGGCCACTCTCGTCGGGCGAGTCTGGGCGTAGTGACGGGTGGCGCGGCCGAGCTCGCTGGTTGCTCGGTTTAGGCCGCCGTGCCGCGCAGGCCGATGACGTTGCCGTCGGCATCTCTGGCGGTGGCGATCTGAGATCCACCGCCGACATCCGTCGGTTCCTGCAGCACGCTCGCCCGGCCGCCGCGAGCGCATCGAACCCGCGCCTGGATATCTGCCACGTCGACGTACGGGACCGGGCCGGTCATGCCCTGTTCGAAGCCGTGTGAGTTGAGGCCGATGTCCTGACTTTCGATGGACCATCCGACGTAGTAGGTGTTCTCGTGGGCTGGCGGCTCGCCGAGGAGTGCGGCGAACAAGGCCTTGGCCTTCTCAACGTGCCTGACCGGATAAATGATCGTCTTGAAGTTGTTCGCCATCTCATGGCACCTGTGGAACCCGGTCTGCTTCATCGCGAGGACGGGATGGTAGCTGACTTCTGGCTGTTCATGGCAGCTCGCACGGCGGGTCTTTGACACACCGGCCCGTGGGTGGGCTGCCGAGCGGCCGATCGCGGATGATGTTTACGAAACGGTCCGAATCGAGAGGTGGCGACCATGAAGTACGTCGTACTCTACGAATCGGTCAATGACCTCGCGGACAAGGCCCCAGCGCATTTCGAAGCCCACGTCGCCCGTTACACGCCGTACATCGAGCGCGGAGAGCTGCTCATGATCGGCCCCTTCGCGGACCCGCAGAAGGACGGTTCCATGGCGGTCTTCGCCAGTAGGGAGTCCGCCGAGGACTTCGTGAAAGGCGATCCGTTCGTCGTCAACGGGGTCGTGAAGTCCTGGCCGATCCTCGAATGGAACGAAGCGATCGCGCTGTAGCGATCAGACTGCGATGCTGCCTTCGTCGGCTGGTTGATCCACCTCGTGATCGCTGGCGCGCACAAGATCACCAGTGGCCGAATGAGGCTGTGCGCGCTGCCAGAGATCGCTACGCCCCGGCTGTGTACGGATGCACCGGCCGGTCGCCGCCGAACGATGCGAACCAGTCATCGACACCCATCGGGGCGATGCCGAGGTGGGCGGCGGCTGGGTCCTGGTCGATGCCGTACAAGGCCGGGTCGTAAAGCCACTCGTGGTCCAGATCCGCGTACACGTTCTCCCGCAGCGAGCCGAGGGCCTGGGCGGTGCCCGGGGTGAGGAGGTCGTAGAGGTCGAGAGTCGCCTCGGTGGCCTCCAGCCAGAACCGGAGCAGGAGTTCCTCGGCCACGCAGCTGAGCTGCACGAAGCCGGGCCCGCTCACCCGTTGTGTGAGGGAGACGGCTGTGACCAGGAGCTTGCGGGCGAACAACGGCGTGTACAGGTGCGAGAACTGTCCGGGTAGGCCTTCGAGTTGCATGAGGCCGCCCTCGCACTGTGCGGCGTTGGGGTTGTCGCCGAGGGTGTCGAGGTCTTGGAAGATCTCGTCGATGAGGATGTCGATGGAGGAGTACATTGCGCCGGGGCAAGGGCGGCGTCCTCGGCCGACACGTTGAACTCCTCATCCACCTCCTCGCCGTCCTCCAGGTCCTCGGCGGTCAGATGTCCGAACGCGGAGGGTCCGACGTCGGCAAGCAGGGGTGCGAGTGCAGCCAGTTTCGACCGCATCTCCTGCCGCTCCTCGTCGCTGACACCGGGTGAGTTCTCCTCTGCGGACTGGGCCTTGCGGTACGCGGCCGCCCGCGAGGACAGGGCCGCGGGGGGCGCGTCGGGGCCGTCCGCCGCAGCGAGGCTCTCGGCGGCGGAGCCCAGATGCAGCTCCACCTCGCACTTGTCGATCGTCCACGCGGCCAGCGCCTGAGTGCTTTCGAGGATCTCGCCGACGACGGACTCGACGGCACCCTCCGCGTCCTCCAGCGACGGTGCCTTCACGAAGACCTTCAACAGCGCGCCGCCCGGGTGGACGCCGACGAAGTGGTCGATGATCTCGACGACCTCCCCGCCCTCGCCCTCGATAGCCTCGATCGCGTCCAGGCCCGCCCGCAGCAAGTGTACGGCGCCGGCCCGCTGCAGCTCGTCGAGAGCGGGTGCGCCCTCGGGCTGGCTGGTGTCCACGGTGACCGCATACGTCATGCCCCCTGCCTGCCCCACGCCACCGACAGCACGCCTGGGAATCCCGGGACAACAGGCTGGCGCACTTGGGATAGAGGCCACCTTGTCCAGTGCACTCGGACACGCCGTGCGCACTCACCGCCTGCTCGCGAACCCGGCCCGGCCGGCCGGCCGTGCCGGCCCGCCCGGCCGCGGCAGAGCGCCAGATCTGGACCCTGGCCCAGGCGGTCTGCTTCCTGCGGGTGTGCCGGACCCTGGACCCCGCGTTCGCGGACCTTATCGAGCTGCTGATCGGCACCGGACTGCGCAAGGGTGAGGCACTCGGGCTGTGCTGGGACGACGTCGACCCGGCCGAGCACACGCTTCGCGTGCGCCGGACGCTGTCCGCGATCAACAACAGCCGCATGGTGGTCTCCACGCCGAAGACCCGCGCCTCCAAAGCCAAGGTCGCCCTCTCCCCGCGCGTCCAGCAGGCACTCGACCGACGCCGGGCGAACCGGCCCGAGGTGGTGGCGGGGGAGTGGGGCGTGCACGGCGGGTTCGTGTTCTGCCGCCCCGACGGCCGCCCGCGGCACCCGCAGTGGGTCCTCAACCACTTCCACACCATCGCCCGCATCGCCAGCGTGCCCTGCTGCGCCATCCACGACTTGCGCCACCTGGCCGCCGCCGCAGGAAGTGCAGGTCCAGCAAGACCCGCGCTATGCGTAGGGTGAAACGGGTACGCGGGGCTGGTACGACGGCTCGGGCCGTAGTCGACCGGCAGGATCGCCAGCGTCGACTCGGCTGCACTGTAGGGGAGTTGGCTATCGGCGTCCTGCTGGAACTGGCCGAGGGCGAGAAGCAGGAGTAGCAGCTCGTGCGGGGCTCGGACCCCGCCAGTGCTTCATCGACGTAGTTGGGTGGTTCGCTTAAGCCGGTCCATGAGCCCAAACGGTCCCGTGCACGCGAAGGCGGGGCCTTTGTAGGGGTGGCCTTGTCGTTCGGAGGGTGGGCTGTGGTCACCGCCGTGGCTTGTGTCGCGTTGTCGCCAGTCGAACGAGCTCGGTGAGTCCGACGGCGACTGCGGCGCAGCACATCAAGACGCCAAAGCCGACCGCCAACCGGTCCGAGCCGGTCGCGGTCTGCAGGGAGCCGTCCGTACCTGCTCGTACGGGTATGGCACTGCCCGGTTGGTAGTCGTTCTGGGTGGTGACCCAGGCTCCGTGGTGGACCGTGGGGTCGTCGCTGAGACGTAGGTCGCCCTGGCAGGTGTTGACCGGGTGGGAGCCTGCGCCGAGGGCGCAGGAGCTGACGGTGAGGGTGCCCGAACGGCCGCTCCACCCCATGTCCCCTGTGAACGTTGGCCACAGGGTCGCCAGCAGCGCGGCCCCGATCACGACGAACCCCAGCCCGCGCAGCAGCTGCGGCCGGTTACCCGTGCCGCGGCGGCGCCCCACCGGTATGTAGCCGGCCATCTCCGCCTCCGTCTCCGAACGAAGCCACAGGGTCGCACAGCCTCCGCGGCGCGCTGTCACCAGGGGCGGATTGAACCCGCAGCTCAGCCGAACGGAATGGACTAAGACGGGGAGAGCCGGGTCTTCGGGGCATGTCGCACAGGTCAGTTTCGACGACAACGATCTTTATCGGGGCGACCAATGCTCTGGAAGCCCGAACAGGTACTGCTTCGCCTGCGCGCTCAGTGACTTCCGTCGCATCGAATAGGTGCGCTGTGTCCTGGGGGCCGTCGCCGCGCAGTCCGTCGGGCAGGCATCAGTGTTGAGGTAGAGGCCCGTCCTCGGTGTGTGTTGGCAAGGGGCAGTTGACAGGGCGTTTGAGCCGAACGTCCCAGGTGGCAGGCGTCTAGGGCGGGGTCGGTCGCGACGGCGCGCCCTCTCGCTCGGAGCCTGGCAGCATCGAATTATGCACCCAGCCAATACCACCGGAGCGGGCCATTCGGTTCTGTACTACGGCTCCCTGGAGACACAGCACGTCCTGCAGGTGTTCTTGGAAGCGCGCGATGCGGGCAGTGCCACGATGGCCGAGTCCCTGCTCGGGACGATCCGTAAGGCCGCCGACGACGGCAGGTTTGTTGTGCAGTTCCACTTCGCGGCGAACATCGACGACGAGTTCGGGGGACGGGGTTCGCGGCGCTCCCTAAGCGCACTCGGAGCTGCAGCCGATGTCGGGGCTGGCGAGTTCGTCGCGTTTCTGGACGCACTGTTCTCGTGTCAACCTGCGTGCTTTGCCCATGACTCGTTGTGCGACCCGCGGTTCCTGCTCGACGTAGCAGGCCGAGTGCCGGGTCTGCGGTCGGATGGATTCGACCAGAAGGTCTTGAAGGACACCTACGCGGACTGGGCGGCGACTGCCGCTGCGGCCTTCCAGCTTTGCGGCCTATGGGGAACCCCGACGATATTGTTCGACAAACGCGTGATCTGGCTGGACAAGCTCGTCGTGCTCGGGGTGCCCCGAGATCCGATGCTCACGCCACGGCAGTTCCTCGCCAGTATCCGGGCGTAGCCGCGGTGCGAGAAACGTGCACAAGTCGCCCGGCAGTGCGTGCATCGATGGATGAGGGCAGTATCTACGATCGCAGGAGCGGGTCGATTGGTGCAGCACGGTGTTTGACACGGCAGCGAGTTCGCTACGGCAGCTCGCTATCGGGGCAGGCGCCTCATGGTCGTTTCACGGTCCATGGTCAGGCCCCGGCCTGGGCCGCTGTGATCCTCGTCGGCCTGTTTGCCACTGGCGGCGAGGCGACCTTGCGCGGTTTGCTTCAGGACCTGGCGAGCGTGATCCGGTCGGTAGGGTTCCGATCCCTTGCTGATGGGCTGACCCGGGTTGTCGGAACCGGCTCAGAGGCGTGGGACCAACGAATTGCAGGTGGGTGTGTGGGCTGCTAGCGGGTGCTGCGGCGCTCGGTTCGCTCTGGCGGGGAGGGCTGCCCGAGCAGCGTGGGGAAGGTACCGACCGCGTCCAACGCCATGGCAAGCTCGGCGACGATCATCGGGTCGTCCAGCGGGCCGCGCAGGAACTCCTCCAGCCGGCGCATCCGGTACCGCACGGTGTTCTCGTGGCAGTACAGAACCCGCGCCGCCTCCGCGGCCGAGCCGCGCGCGGCGAGCCAAGCGCGGGCGGTGGCCAGCAGTGTCGTGCGTTCCGCCTCGGGTAGTGACAGCAGGCCACCCAGCACGCGGTTGACGGCGCGTCGGGTGGTGTCCAGGTTGGTCATCACCAGCTCCGTCAACGGCGTGTCGTCCAGCTGGCGGACTCCCGGTGCCGCCGATGGCAGGGATTCGAGCGCCACCTGCGCGTAGCGAAGCGCTCGGCCGGTGTGGTCGAGCTGGTGGTAGACGGGGCTCACGCCCACTCGGCCGGTCGCGCAGGCGCCGATCGCCTCCAGGACGGGAGCCGTTGGCTGCGCGGGCAGGGACAGGACCGCGATCTCGTGCCCTGGCTGCGCCCGCCAGGCGGAACGCACGTGCAGCGCCTGCAGCTTGGGCTCCAGGCCGGCCAGTGGCGGTTCGGCGAGCTTGACCGCCTCGGCCGTCAGCACCACGAACGAGCCCTGGTAAGGGAAGTCGAGCATTCGCGCGATCTCCCACACCGACTCACCGACCGGCAGCTCACCGTCGACCAGCGCGGCCACGAGGGCCGAGCGCCGGCGGTCCGTGTCCAGCATCTGCTGGGCGGCCGCCTCCCGGTAAGCGTCGGTGAGCGCCAGCGCGTAGATGTCGGCCAAGGACCACACCCTGGTTGCCGCGGCCAGCAGCGCCCGCGTCGGCTGCTCGCCCCGTACGTGCGCCTCGGCGAGCAGCTGCTCCCAGAAGTACGCGAAGCTCAGCCGGTAGCATCGCAGGATTTCCGGCAGTGGTGCGCCCTGCAGGGCCCGCTTGCGGCCGGTCGCGCTCGGCGCCGTCACATCGGCTGAGCCCGCCGCAGGCGCGGTCAGGTGCGCGAGGATGAAGTCCACACTGCCGCGCAGTCCCTCGAGGAGATCCTCCCGGCTGACCACGGCACTGCGGTAGAACTCCATCTCCCCGGCGATGAGATCGGCCATGGCGGTGACGAGGGAGTCCGTTCGTGCGCTCAGTGCACGGGCGATGTCGGCGGTGACGGCGTCGGAGGCTGGTTCGGGCATCCCCAGAGCCTAGCCAGCAGCGTTGGCAGGTGCGCCGTATCCGGGCGTTCTTCGCCACGGCAGTCCGGAGCTGTCGACGCCGACAGAAAACCTTGTTGCTGTCGCCATGGAACCGCCGGGTCTGTCCACGCCATGATCGTGTGCGTCCGTGCCCCGGTCCACAGGGCATTTCGGCAGTCAATGGGGAAAGAGAACAGAGCAGTTGAGCAACCTCGCCGCCAATCTCACGGACACGGCCGGGCGGGTTCCGCATCGCCCCGCAGTCCGGCTCGGCCGGGAAGTGCTGACCTACGCGGGCCTGGACGAGGCCAGCGCGTGCGTGGCCGGTGGCCTGATCGCCCACGGCGTTCGACCGGGCGACCGTGTCGGACTGGTCCTGGATCGCGCCCCGGCCTTCGCGGCGCTCTACTACGGAGTGCTGCGTGTCGGCGCGGTCGCCGTCGTCGTCAGCCCCCAACTGGGGCGGGACAAGACCCACGACTTCCTCGACGCTTCCGGCACTCGCCTCTGCTTCGCCGAAGGCAGCGATGCGGCGCAACCAACCGAACCGGACCTGCCCGCGCGGTGTCTACGGGTCACCGTGGGCCCGGACTTCCTCGACCAGGTGGCCCTCTGGCCCCAGCATGCCGGCCTCGTGCACCGAGCCGACGACGAGACCGCCGTGGTGACCGTGGCGCCGCCGGCCGACGGCGATCCCTTCGACGCCGCCGCAGCATCCACCGGTCTCAGCCACCGAGAGCTCCAGCTGGCGGCGTTCATTGCAGCCACGCTCCTGCTCGACCTCAAACCCTCCGACACGGTGCTCAGCTACGCCCCGATGTCCGGCACCTTCGGCCAGACCTGCACCCTCAACGCCGTCATCCTCGCCGGCGCCGCTCTGAGTCAACCCCTGAACCCCGACGACCTGACCGCTGCGGCGCGAACCATCGATCAGCACGGCGTGACGATCCTCGCGGGGGAACTGGCTGTCTTCTCCGCCTTCTCCGCCCTCCTCCACACCGCTCCGCGCGGTCTGAGCGGCACGACCCTCCGCCTGGGCGTTTCCAGTCGCCCTCCGCCATCAGAAGAGACCAGGACCCGCATCACCGGCACACTCGGTGTGCCACTCGTCGAGGCGGAGTGGCTGACTGGCGGACATTGACGGAGATTGAATACGACCTGCCTTTTCTCCATGATCGGCGGGCATGCCCGCCCCGGCACGGTCGACCCGGAGACGCCTGCCGCACCGGGCGAGCACCGGCCCGAGCTCGAACACCTGAAGGGTGAGTGTCATGAACGCCTCCCACGATCCGAAGGCTGATCCCGCGGCGAAGCTCGCGCAACCGGGGTTGGAGCCCAGCGTGGGCGCCGTTCCCGCGGAACGTCCGGAGTTCCACCCCTACCACCACCCGGCGGCGGGCTGGGGCGCTGCCAAGAGTGTCACGAAGTTCCTGACGCGTGAGGGCGAGTACGTCGACGGCCCGCGCGCGATCATGAAGATGAACCACGAGAACGGCGGCTTCGACTGCCCCGGCTGCGCCTGGCCCGACGACATCAAGGGCCTGAAGCTGGACCTGTGCGAGAACGGCATCAAGCACGTCACGTGGGAGATGACCCGCAAGCGGGTCGATCGCGCGTTCTTCGCCGCGCACACGGTCACCGAGCTCGAGGAGTGGAGCGACTTCGCGCTGGAGGACCAGGGCCGCCTCACCGAGCCGATGGTCTACGACGCGGCCACCGACCACTACGTGCCGATCAGTTGGAAGGACGCCTTCGAACTCGTCGG
>NZ_JBGCCR010000035.1:0-82124 GCF_041262485.1 Streptacidiphilus sp. BW17
ATCCGCCACCACGCCCGCGACCCCCACCGCCCGCTCGCCACCTTCGGCATCACATGATCAAACCGGACAGATCCTCGGAACGACTCCGCCCTGGACGAGCTCACTGTCGTCTCGGGCGTGTCGCGGAAGCACGCCGGCAAGGACCTTGGCCTTGCCCTGGGTGTTGAACCGATGGATGTACCCCTGTTTTCCACCGTGCAGGAAGCGCTGGACGCCGGCTCGACTGACGTGCTGATCGACTACACATCGCACTTGAGCGTGAAGGACCACGTGCTCAGGTCGCTGCGCCACGGCGTGGCGGTGGTAGTCGGGTCGTCAGGCCTCTCTGCTGATGACTTCGCCGAGATCGAGGCCGCGGCAAGTGAAGCTGGACGCGGCGTCGTCGCGTCGGGCAACTTCTCGATCACGGCGTCACTGCTCCAGCATGCCGCACTGCTTGCCGCTGAGCATCTGCCGACATGGGAAGTCGTGGAGTACGCGGACTCCACGAAGGCGGACGCGCCTGGCGGGACGGCACGCGAATTGGCCGAACACCTCGCCGAGGTCCATGAACCGCAAATCGATGTCGCAATTGCGGATACCGGCGGTGTCCCGGCAGCGCGCGGGGCACCGATAGCCGCCACACAGGTACACAGTGTCAGGTTGCCCGGCTACGCACTGAGCGTTGAGATCCTGTTCGGGCTGCCCGCCGAGCGGCTCACGATCCGGCACGACGCCGGATCGGACACTACGCCTTACGTTGACGGAACCCTTCTGGCTGCCACCAAGGCCATGGACCGCATCGGCCTCGTGCGCGGTCTGGACACGCTCTTGTTCGCGCCCTAGAAGTCGAGCTCTGCTGTCTTGAAGTCGCTGGCCAGCGGGTTGGCGTGGAATCGATAAGGGACGCTCGCACCGGCTCGCACAGGAGATCGCCGATGCCGCGTGCGAGGGCGACCTACCGCTTTCCCGGACCTGGACCGGCAGTTCCACCTCGGCCTGCTCGAACTGCTGGGCATCCGCCGCCTGGTGGCGATGGTCGGCCAGCTGCGCGACCAGGCTCGACGGCAGGGCCCGCAGAACTTGGCCGACCAGGGGCGATGGACCCGCTCCGACGAGGAGCACAGGACATCGTCCGACGCCATCGCGTCGGACGAGGAGCCGGCCTCCGAGCACATGCGCAAGCACCGTCTTCCGCAAGGTCCGGGGCGAATAGCTCGGGCTCCACTGAGTCCGGCGTCGGTGGTTGCGGCCACCCCCCCTGTTCTCCAGTGTTCGGGGCAGGTCCCCGTCGCGTCGCTGATTTTTCTCAACTACGACAGGACAACTATGAGTACGCACGGCATACCCGCTCTGCTCTGCGCCCAGGCGGCGTACGCGGTGGTGGCGGCGGGCTACCACGCCCTCAGTATTCGCGAGAAGCGGGCAGGTCGCCGGCCGCTGCACTCGGAGTCAGGAGGAGCGAGATTCCTCGTGATGGTCGCTTACACCGCATCACTGGGGCTGGGGCTGGCACGCCTTGATGTCGCCTACCGGATCGCGATGGCCGTGTTCATCGTGATCCTCGGCTATGGCGGGCTCCTGGTCCACCTGCTGCGGGGCCCAGGTGACTACTACCGGAGCCGGGCAGCGTGGGCCAGCCCCATCGCCATCAACGTAGCGGGGCTGGCGCTGAACATCACCGGTCTGGTCGCCGGGGCTTGATCTGCGCGGCGGCGGCACCGAACGCGAAGCGGGGCTGCGCGTGTCAATACTCATCAGCAACTTGTGTTGTCAGAAGGAGAAGTGCTCATGGACGCCGACTTGATCGTCGTCGGGGCAGGTCTCGCGGGGTTGATGGCAGCCCATGAACTCACCTCGCGGGGGCGTCGGGTGGCGCTGGTGGATCAGGAGAACGCCGCGAGTCTCGGCGGTCAGGCCGTCTGGTCCTTCGGCGGCCTGTTCTTCGTCGATTCGCCCGAGCAGCGGCGTCTGGGGGTGGAACGCCCTGGAGGGCACCTTCCTCGGTGGCTGCCTCTTCTCGAGCCGCCAAGGAGGACGCGCCGTCGCCCAGGCGACCTCCAACTGACGCCACACTTGGCCCACCTCGCGCGCCACTCCCGCATTTCTCTTCACACTCCGCGACCCACTGCAACGCCGACCGAGAGGTCGCGCCCCACGCCAGACCTGGAGCACTCCATGGTTGAGACCACCCGCCCCACCATCACCGTGTTCGGCGCCGGCAGCATCGGCTGCCACCTGGGCGGCGCGCTCGCCGCCGTCGCTGACGTCACTCTGATTGGCCGGGCCCCCCCATGGACGTCCTGGCTGAGTGCGGTCTGACGTTCAGCCGGGCGGGCAGCGCTCCCCGCCGAATCGAACCGGACGAACTGCGCTTTGCGACCGGCCCGGACGCGGTAGGCGATGCCGACTACGTACTCGTCACGGTGAAGACAGCAGCGACCGCCGAGGCCGGCCGGCAGCTGGCGCCGCACCTCCGCTCCGACGCGGTGGTGGTGAGCTTCCAGAACGGCCTGCACAACCCGGACACCCTGCGCGCGGAACTGCCAGGCCATACAGTCCTGGCGGGAATGGTCCCGTACAACGTCGTGCAGACCGAAGCCGGAACCGTCCACCAGGGCATGCCCGGCACCATCATGGTCGAACAGGCCCCAGCTGCCGACAAGTTGATCCGCCTGTGCACGGCAGCGGGCCTGTCGGTCCAGGCGCGCGGAGACATCGCCGAGGTCCAGTACGGCAAACTCCTGATGAATCTCAACAACGCGATCAACGCCCTGTCCGGGTTGCCGCTGCGCGAGCAACTGGGCCTGCGCACCTATCGGTTGTGCCTGGCCCTCTGCCAGCGCGAGGCACTGATCGCGTATCGGACCGCCGGAGTGCGGCCGGCGAAGCTCGGCCCGATGCCGGCCGCGATCACACCGCATGTGCTGCGACTGCCTGATGCCCTGTTCCGGCGCGTGGCCGCCTCTACATTGGACATCGATGAGCAGGCTCGCTCCTCGATGTGGGAGGACCTCGAGCGTGGTCGGCCAACCGAGATCGACTCCCTGCAGGGCGAGATCGTCGCTCTGGCCGCGCGGCACGGCCAGTCCGCACCGGCCAACGCGTGCCTGACGAGGCTGGTGCATGAGCCAGAGACAGCTCCCGAGGTTGTGTCGTGGACCGGGGAACGGCTGCTCCAGTAGGTACTGTCGGCGGTCCGAGGCTGAATCGCGCACCTGTGGGTGCCGAACGTTGCGTCCATGCAGGGCAGGGCAGCTTTGTGCTCGGGCGTCCGAGATCCGGCGTGAGCAGCGACACCAACTCGCCGGGCCGATTTGGTCGCCCACGTGTGGTGGGCCTTCTTTTTCGCGCCGATTGCGAACAGGCCGATCGTCGTCATGCGGGTCAGCGTCATCCGCTCGCGGCCTTGGTCGGCGACTTCGAGGCGAAGAGTGCTGAGCTGGAAGGTCTTGCGATGTAGGCCTGCGAGGACGGTTATCGTGGCCTGCTCATTGTCGATCTTGATTCCGAAGCCGAACGGTGGCTTTGGTGGCGGCACCAACACTTCACTGATCATGGCGACGACTCCTGTCCCGGCGCGGCATGCACCCGCCTTGCGGCTGCCCGCCGATTGGCCCGGGGGCACCTGCGTGGGTAGCGCTTCGGCCGGGCGGTGTAGGCGACCTTGGCAGTTGGGTGAACCGATCGCCGGACGGTTCGGGCCTCGGTCGCCCTGCAGACCAGCTGCAGGCGGACGGTTCAGTGGCTCTCGCGGGTTCCCGCGCCCCGCTGGCTGATCCGGGATCCGACCGGCCGCTCGATCGCGATCGCGGCAGCGTCGTCGCCGAGGCGGCGCCCGCAGTGCTGCAAGAGGTCGTGCTGCAGGTGTCGCAACAGACTCTCCGGACCCTGGCCCGTCCAGTTCTGTACGCGTTCCGCCAGTGGGTAGAACTCGCCGACCTGGTTGCGCGCTTCGATGACGCCGTCGGTGTAGAGGAGCAGAGTGTCGCCGGCCTCGAAGGCGGCGGCCTCCTCGGTGTAGTCGGCCAGAGCCAACATGTGCATGCCGAGCGGCGGGGCGGGATTGGGGCTTGCCAGGAGCCGGACATCGCCATCGCGGATCAGCAGTGGTGGCGGGTGCCCGCAACTGGTGAACTGCACGGAGTGCCCGCGGCTGGGGATGTTGAGCAGCAGGGCGGTGATGAAGTGCTCGGCGGCATGGGCGTAGTCGTCGACGAAGTCGGCCAGGTAGCGGCTGACGCTGAGGTCCAGGGCGGCGGCGAGCTCGGGCAGGGTGGTGTGGCTGTCGGCGGCCTCGCGAAACGCCCCGATCAGTAGGGCCGACTCGCCGACGGCGGTCAGTCCCTTGCCGCGCACGTCCCCGATGATCATGCGGGTACCGTGCCGGGTGCGGGTCGCCGTGTAGAGGTCGCCGCCGATCTCGGCCTGGTCCGCGGCGGCCAGGTAGAAGGAGGAGATGCGCAGTTCCCCCAGGCGTTCGGGCAACGGCCTCATGAGTGCGCGCTGAGCCGCCTCGGACACGGAGCGTACCTGCTGAAGCTGGCGCTCGCGCCGGTCGCGGATCCGGGTGAGAACAACGACCAGGGTGGACAGCGCCGTGGTGGCGAGGATCTGGACGGCCTCCTGGCGCTGCACCGCCAGCACATCCAGCCGGGCGGCGAGGAAGGCCTGGGCGCACACGGCCAGCAGTCCCGTTGCCGCGGTGAGCCACGCGTCGCCGATCAGTGCCGCGATCAGGGGAGCCAGGACGAGCAGCACCCCGTAGTGGACATTGTCCGTGGTGAGCACGTCGAAGACCGTGACCGCGGCGACGAACCCGATCGGGATCAGCGCCAGCGCATGGTGTCCGCGCCAGGCCGGCCACGTCGAACGGTTTCCCTTCGACGCTCCCACACATCCACCATGCGCTCCGCAGCGCCCCTGCTCCACACCGGAACGAGGGTGCCGCCGTGCGTCACGGAGGTGAACGCGTAGTGGTGTGGCTCAAAGGCGAACGACCTTGCCCCACGAAGAAGAGTGGCCACCATCACGGCACCGAAGAAGGACCCCTGTGCCGGTTGTTGGACGACTCTCTGGGTGAGCACGTAGGTGGGGGTTCACGTCACTGACGGCCGATCCGGACCTCCCGCAGCATCCGCTGCCGCTTCCCGCAGGCCGTCCGCCGGGCTGGTGGCGGTGAGCAGGGCGACCGAGATGGTGCCGCCGGCGGCTGCCAGTCCAAGCGACAACACCCGACCGGACGACGCACGCGAGGAACCTCACGCCACTCGCGTCCGTGATCACGAATTCGACCCTCGCCGGTCGGCGCATGCCCATGAGGCCCCTCAGCGCTCGGCAGTCTGAGAAACCTGGCAGCCGTGTTTCAGCAGGCCGGGGGCTGGTTTGCTGTATGGGTTCGCCGTCTCGGAATGCCAACCCAACCCTCCGGTCGCACGCTGGAGTGAGCGACCCATCGTTGCAGGGAGGCTGGCATGAGCGCACACTTCGAGGTCTACGAGGACAAGGCCCACCAGTGGCGATTCCGGCTCAAGGCCGGCAATGGTGAGATCGTCGCCGTCGGTGAGTCCTACCCGACGAAAACGAACGCTGAGCGTGGCTGCGAGGCGGTGAAGCGCGCCGCGGCCGAGGCGGACATCGTCGAAGCCAAGGCCGCATGATGGCCCGCGCCATCCCGCACTTCGAGGTCTGGCAAGGCGAAGACAACGAGTGGCGCCGGCATCTCAAAGCCGCCGGCGGTGAGATCCTCGCAGAGGAGAAGGGCTTCGACACCGAGGACGACGCCGGGCGGGCGTGCGACGCGGTCAAGCGCCCTGCGGCGGAGGCCCACATCATCGAAGCCAAGGCCGCGTGAACAGTAGCTACGGTCCTGGTGACGCGCCGATGATGTTCTGCCTCGGCTGCAACCGCGAGCGGGCGTGGACGCCCTTTGGGCGCTGCTCGTGGGAGTGCCAAAGGGCCATCAGTTCGCGTTTTCTGAAGGAACCTGGCTGGTGAACTCAAGGGTCTGCTGTGTGGACTTGGTGCATCGACAGCTGGGAGTTCGCGAATCCGAGGTGGACTCCAGTGCTGCAGAGAGACAACACGCCTGATCCAGGGCGAGATGGCTGCTCTCAACATAGGCCGGGCGCAATGATGAGGACGGGCGAAATCTGACCAGGGTTGCTCGTCACCTCAGTTCATTTACTCTGCAGCAGAGAAGGGGTCCGGCGGTCGACGGGCCCCTTTGCGCTCGGGGTCAATGTTCGCCGAGGAAGATCTCCTTGACCTCGCGGGCGGCGTAGTAGACGAGGACGTAGCCGGCGGCTGGGTCGGCCCACCACCAGCCGAACGCCAGGTTGAGGATCAGTCCGAGCAGCACGGCGGCGGCCAGGAGGCCGTCGATGAGGGTGACGCGGCCCTCGGTCTTGAGGACCGGGTTGTCGAGCGCGGTGCCGGTGCGCGCCTTTCCGTATGCGAGCGAGAACATCACGGCCGCGGTGATCGCGGTCCACACGATGCCGAGGGTTGAGTGGTGCGGACGGAAGCCGGCCACGAGGACCCAGGTCGACTGCACGAGCAGGTACAGCCCGAGCAGCGCGAAGCCGACGCCGATCAGCCTCAGGGCGCGCTTTTGGCGTTCCTCGCCGGCCCCGGACAGCTCCCAGATCACGACGGTGGAGGCGCCGATCTCGATCAGGGAGTCCAGGCCGAAGCCGGCCAGCGCCACCGAGCGGGCGCTGATCGCGGCGATGGCCAGGACCACGATGCCGACCACGTTCCAGCCCAGCGTCGTGTACTCCAGGGCGAAGCCCCGCCGCAGCAGCGCGGCCCGGGACACCTCAACGGTTTCTGCAGAATCTTGCGTCACGGCATGAGTGTAACGGGCGTTAGATTCCGATGTTCGGCTTGGCAGTCTCGACGGCGTAGACCCGCTCCGCGAAGTGCTCCAGTGCGCTGCCGCACTCCTGGACCGCTCTCACGGCCTCGTTCTGCCGTGCCGCGCCGAATTGGTCCCCGGGCGCGGATCTTGTCCAACCAGGTCCGGAGCTTGGCCAGGTCCTCGTCGTTCTCCTCCAGCTCGGCGTAGGTGAAGTGCTCTTCGGCGGTCTCGGTTTCGATCTCGGCGAGGAAGTCCCGGCACTGGCCCAGCAGCTCGGCGTACTCCTCGTCCCGGGCCGTGTTGAACGCGCCCACGACCTCGTCCTCCCCCGCGAGTGCTTCCGCCCGGAGCACTTGGGCGGAGCCGCCCATCTCGATGATGTCCTGGCGCAGCAGCCGAAGTGCCCGCTCCGCCTCCGGCGAGGCCGGCAGGACCGCCACCGCGTTCTGCAGGTACATCGCCCCGAGCGCCTTGAGTCGGCGCCAAACCCCGGCACGCAGCCGAGTCGGCTCGGTGGGAATTCGGTAGCTGAGCAGCAGCCATTTGATCGCATCCGCCATGCGCCCAGTCTGCCCCCGCCGCGATCCTCCCCGGCGAGTGGACCACCCCGCCCCCTCGAACGGACGATATTGAAGTGTGGGGAACGAAGCCCAGCTCCAGTGACATCAGCAACGCGTGTGGGCGACTGCGGCTACATCTCCGAGCTTGATGGCGGTCACGATGCCTGGGAACGCGTTGCGGGCCGAGGTGGAGCGTCGCTCGCCGTCCTCACCGTCGCCCTCTTTGGCCAACTGCACACAGAACGCGGCCAGGTCTGCACCTTCCACGATCCGCCGGTCGCCGGCGTCGCGGGTGGTCGTGAAGCGCCCGGCATCCGCCCAACGGCGCGCGGTGTCGATGCTCACGCCGAGCAGTTCAGCGGCCTGGCCGATCGTGTAGGACTCCATAGGTCAGAGCCTAGGGCGGTGACGTGCGGCGAGCTGCTGGCGGCGCGCCTCAGGCTCGATCGATCCCTGACACCGGGCTGGGCGTCTCGCAGTTCCGGTCATTGTGGAGGTCGGCGGAGGTGGATGTTGACTTCGGTGAGGCCTGGGTGGCCGAGGGTTGCGGTGTAGCGCAGGGCGGTGCCGACGCTGACGCCGAATAGCGCGCACAGGCGGCGTACGTCGCCGCCGGATTCCCGTGCCTCGTCCAGGATTCGGTCCTCGCGGATGGACTGAGCTGTCATGCCGAGGGTCTTGTTGACCCACGCACTGGTGACGGGCGAGATGCGGCGGGCGGTGAACTGGGTGATGAACAGGTGCGGGTTGGCGGTAAGCGGCCATCGTCGGTCGCGCACGTCGAGGTAGGCGCGGAGTCGCTGCTCGACCTGGGGCGCGAGGAGGATCACCCGGCCGTCGAGATGGAGGCGGCCGTCGACGCCGAGGTCCGGGCGCCAGTCCTTGACGTCCAGCTTCTCGGTCTCGTTGATTCGCAGGCCCGCCCGGCGCCACAAGGACGCGGCAAAGTAGTCCCGCACGGCCGGCAGGTACTGGCCTTCGGCGGTCCGTTGAACTTGTCGATCGGCTGGACCAGCACGTGGCCGGTCAGCGCATGGATGTCGCCCTGGTAGCGGCCGATCAGGAACTCGTAGAAGGACGCGAGCGCCCAGGCCTTGACCTGCACCGTGGCCGGCGCCCACCCGCAGTCCTTGCGCTGGTGGGCCAGAAACCGGTCCGCGTCCTCAGGGCCTGCCGCCCACACCGGCCTGCCAACGAATCGCATGAACTCGCAGATGACCCGCCGATCCCCGGCGACCGTCCCGTCTCCCACTCCCGCGCCGACGCTCGCCAGCAGGTACTGGTCGACGAGCTCCTGCTCGAAGTCCTCTGACTCCTGCGCGGTCCGTAGCTGCCGCGGGGCGTCCATCGAACGCACTACGGCCAGGGCCACGACCACCACCCCAGCTCAATGAAGGCGACCATGCCTCACAGATACCGGTAGGCCGTCAGGAATCCCGACGGAACCTCACTCTTACCACGCGAACGAGTGAACCCTCCCTCACCTGCACCGCAGGCCAGGCAGGCCCATGCGTCATCCAGGGAACGCGAGGGACTTCCTACACGACCAAGACCGCGACGACCCCGCCGAGCACCAGGCGATGCAGCTGGCCGCGCCGGAGGCGTTCGCGTTCTTCTTCGGCCTGCCTCCCGGCCGGCGGGTCGACGGCGGCTCGGATGTCAGTGACGCGCCGTAGCTTCGAATCAGCGCACCGGCCCGGGGCAGCACGCAGATTGCGACGGGCCGGGCCGGCTCCGACACTCGGGAGCGGCCCGGCCTCTGCGCTTTAGCGTGAAGTCAGGCCGTCAACGGCACCGGGTGGATCTCGTCCGCCCGATGGCCGGCCCGCTCATGGATCCGCTGGACGGCTTCCATGGACGGTGCTTCGGACAGGCAGTAGACCGTGCCAGAGTCCGGGTCTGCCCACGCCTGCTTGAAGTGGACCTGTTCCTCCGCTTCGATCGCGAGATCAGCTTGGTGGGCTGCAGCGAGTTGATCGGCTGTGATGCCAGCCATGCCGTGGTGGACGTCCATGAATACAGCCATGATCCCGACACCTCCGATGTTCAGGGGCCACGACGCTTTCATCATCGCCCGGCTTGGCGTGGCGTGCCAGTTTCGCTCGCGCTGGCTGGTGTTCCCGATTCGGGGATGCGCTGGTTGGCACGGCGCGTCCGACGCCGACGGGTGGCAGCAGGTCGGACAGCAGTGCGTCGGCGAGGGCATCCGGGTTGGCGCCCAGGTGGCGGGCCGGGGACGCGGCGAGGTGGTCCAGGCCGGCGGTGATGTCCTGGTGGCGGCGCTCGATGACCCCGTCGGTGAAAGGGGTGACGGCTTCGGGGCGCGGGCCGGGGTCGGGGGAGGCGTCCAGGGGCGGGTCGAGGGCCTGGTCGAGCCAGGTCACGCGGCCGTCGGTGTGCAGGTGCGCGGGTGGGGGTGGCCGGCGCTGGAGTAGGTGATGGTGTGCCGGCTCCAGTCGACGAAGCAGGTCACCGCGGTGGTGGACTCGGCGCCGTCGACGAAGCTGGCGTAGCGGCCCAGCACGTCCAGGGCCTGGGCCGGGCCGTCGGCGACACGGGAGGTGGCGGCGAGGGCGCTGCGGAGTTGGCCCATGACGTCGGCCGCTTCCAGGCCGTGGCCGACGACGTCGCCGACGGAGACGCCGACGCGGTCACCGCCGTGAGGTCGGCGATGTCGTACCAATCGCCGCAGACGTTCAGCGCGCCGGTCGCGGGGTCAGCGATGTCCAGCGTCCGCACCGGTCGCACCCACCGGTCACTGCCTGGAACGGGAGATCGTCACGGCCACGTCGTCGAACGGCACCTGGATCGGGGCTTCGGGCTTGTGCACGGTGACCTCGACCTCGCGCACACCGTCGTGCCCCAGGCAGGCGTCGGCGATCTGCTGGGCCAGGGTCTCGATCAGGTCGACCGGAGGGCCTTCGGCGAGCGCCACCACCTGTTCCGAGACCCGGCCGTAGTCGACCGTCAGGGCGAGGTCGGCGGTGGTGCCGCGCGCGCCGAAGACGACGAGCGGGCCGAAGACCGGGTCCTGGACCACACCGGCCAGCAGCTCCGTCCCGGTGGCACAGCGCGGCTGGACCTGCGCTCATGTACTACGCCATCCGCGAGGTTCGGGAGATCTTCTTCACGGCTCACTGAGTGCGGGGCCCGCCTGGATTCTGTCTTCACGCGACCACGTTGATGAAGCTCATCATCCCGTTGTCCTCGTGGGCCGCTATGTGGCAGTGGAACATGTAGCGGCCGGTGAAGTCGGAGAAGGCGACGCGGATCACCACGACGCCCGGCTTTCCGTTGACCTCGTTCGGGACCGGGATGATGTCCTGCTGGTGGGTGTAGGGCTGTGCTACGCCGTTGATCGACATCACCTGGAACGCCGAGGTGTGCAGGTGGAAGGGGTGTATCTCGCCACTGGTGTTGACGAGGGTCCACTCCTCGACCGTGCCCAGCTTCGCCGGGGTGGCGAAGACCGACGGTGCGTCCATGGAGAACTGCTTGCCGTCGATGTAGAAGCTGTTGCCGTCAGCGCTCTCGGACAGGACGACCGTGCGGTGCTGTGCGATCGGCGCGCCCGCGAGGTTCGGCGCGGCCGTCGGGATGCGCCCGGAGACGGTCGGCAGTGAGTGCGCGGGGCGGCCGGACACGTTCAGCTGGAGCAGCGGGACGTTCGGGTAGGAGTCGCCCTGCGGGCCGTTGCTGTAGGCGAGGGTCCGCAGCCAGGTGCGCGCGGGGTGCGCGCCTGCGGTCACCAGCACGTCGTACCGCTTGCCCGGAGGCAGCAGCAGGGACGAGGCCGTGGTCACCTGCGCGACCGGGGTGCCGTCCTCGCCGATCACGGTGAAGCGGTAGCCGTCGAGTTGGAGCTTGTAGAAGATGTCCGCCCCGGCGTTGGCGAGCCGCCACAGCTGGGTCTCGCCGGGACGCATGGTCAGCACCGGCCGCAGCTGCCCGTCGACCAGGCGGACGGTCGGGTTGTTCGAGTTGATCGATGTGGTGGCGGTGTTCTGGACGATGTGGCCGCCGCTGTCGATCTGGGCGTCCTTGAACACCATGGTGTGCGCGGTGATGTGACGCAGCGCGGGCGGCAGCAGCGACCGGTCGTCGCCGACGATCAGCGCTCCGGAGAGCCCGGCGAAGATCTGGTTCTCGACGTCGCCCGGCACGAAGGCGGTGGGGGAGGCCGACGCGGAGGGCGTCGGGCTCGACATGCCGGGCATACCTGCCATTCCGGCCATGGCTGACGCATCGTCGGAGTCGCTACCGTCGTCGGTCACCATCGTGCCCGGCGCCGGGCAGGTGGTGCCCATGGCGTGGCTGTGGTACCAGAACGTCCCTTGAGGGTGGTTGCGCGGGATCGCCAGGTGGTAGACCAGCGTCTTGCCCGGTGCGACGCAGAGGAACGGGTCGTCGGAGTCGCCGGTCGGCGACACGTGCAGGCCGTGGAAGTGCAGGTTGGTGGCCACCGGGAGGTGGTTGACCAGGCGGATCGTCAGGTCCGTACCCGGCTGCGCGTGCAGCGTCGGCGCGACGAACCGGCCGTTGTACGACTGTCCCCACACCGGGCGGCCGGAGAGGTCGAAGCGCGTCTGTCGGGCGTCCAGGGTGATGGTCAGGCCGGGCTTCGCGCTCGCGTCGACGGGCTCGGTGAACGGACGGCCCGCCACCATGCCCTGCTCCTGCTGCGCCGTCGACGGCGGCTGTGGCGAGGGTGACGCGATCGCCTGTCCGGCGAAGGCCGCGCCGACCATGCCGACCACGAGGGCGGCTGCGCTCAGGCGACGTCGGCGCAGGCGCCCGGATCTGTCGGTTTCCTTTGCCGTGCTCGGTATGTGACTGATCATCGGATCCCCCGTTCACGAGCGCGGGGGTGAGCTCATAGCTTTTCCCCCGAAAGCTCAGAAGTTTTTCAAAGGAAAGCATGTCAAGTGCGCCACGCCGAAACAATCCCGAACGTGTAACGGGGACTTTGCCGCGATGTGTCATCAGAGGAACCTCAGAAGTTTCTGCTTCAACCCTCTTTTCAGCGTGTACGCGACACCTCTACGCTCCGGTAGCGGCAGCAAGCACCACACCGCAGGGTGACACGCCACGCCCTCCGGGTCTGCCGGCGTTCCGCTCGAACCGCAACTCCCTTGCACGTCCAGTGAAGTTGGACACCGTCCGAAAGGAATCCGATGCAGCTCCGCCACCTGCTCGCCCCCGGCTCGGCCCTCGTCCTCATGGCCACCGCGTTCGCGCCCGCCGCTGCCGCGGCCACCGTCGCGACCGCCGGGCACGCCGCTTCCGCCGTGACGGTCGACGCGCCGATGCACCACGTCAGCGGGCAGCACGGCAGCGTGCCGTTCTTCGTCAGCCACGGTGGTGGCGTCAAGCACGCCACGTCGACCAGCGACAACTGGTCCGGCTACGCCGCCACCGGCTCGACCTACAACAGTGTCTCGACCACGTTCGTCCAGCCGTCCGTGGACTGCTCGCAGGGCGACGGCTACTCCAGCTTCTGGGTCGGCCTCGACGGCTACAGCTCCAGCTCGGTCGAGCAGACCGGCACCGAGGCCGACTGCTCCGGCGGCCAGGCCTCGTACTCGGCCTGGTACGAGATGTACCCGGCCAACCCGGTCACCTACAGCAACACCGTCCAGCCCGGCGACACCATCACCGAGACCGTCAGCTACGCCTCGGGCACGTACACCCTCAAGCTCGCCGACAAGACCGAGGGCTGGACCAAGACCGTCACGAAGAAGGAGAGCGGCCTGGCCCGCTCGTCCGCCGAGGTCATAGCCGAGGCCCCGTACTCCGGCGGCGTCCTGCCGCTGGACGACTTCGGGACCGTGAACTTCACCAACTCCACGGTGAACGGCAGCAGCCTGGCCTCCACCAACCCGACCGGCATCAACATGGCCTCCGACTCGGGCACGCCCGAGGCCACCATCTCCGCCCTCAACGGCGGCGCCTTCTCCATCACCTGGAACAGCCTGTAACCCAAGCCACCTCCCGGCACCGCCCCGGCCCGTCCCCGTCGGTCTTCCCCCATCCGACGGGGACGGGCCCGGCCGTTGTCACAGCCGGGCCCGTCACACCACCGTCGGTCGCACCACCGTCCGTCAGTGCCCGCGGGCGATCCACTCGTCCAGGTGCGGGGCCTCCGCGCCGACGGTGGTCGGGTCGCCGTGGCCGGTGCGGACCGTCGTCTCCGGCGGCAGGGTGAGCAGCCGTTCGCGGATCGAGCGGACGATGGTGGGGAAGTCGGAGAAGGACCTACCGGTCGCGCCCGGTCCGCCCGCGAAGAGCGTGTCGCCGGTGAAGACCGTGCCGAGCGCCGGAGCGTGCAGCGAGACCGCCCCGGGGCTGTGGCCCGGAGTGTGCAGGACGTGCAGGTCCACGCCGGCGACGTGCAGCACGGCGCCGTCCTTGAGCACGCCGTCCGGCTCACGGTCGGGGTGGGTCATCCGCCACAGCGTCAGGTCGTCCGGGTGGAGGAGGATCGGCGCGCCGGTGCGGTCCGCGAGTGCGGGAGCGGCGTTGACGTGGTCGTTGTGGCCGTGAGTGCACACGATCGCGGTGACCCGCCGCCCGCCGACGGCGGTCGCGACGGCGTCCGCGTCGTGGGCCGGATCCAGGACCAGTACCTCGCTGTCGTCGCCCACCAGCCAGACGTTGTTGTCCACCGCCCAGCTGCCGCCGTCCAGGGTGAACGTGCCCGAGGTGACCAGGAGTTCGACGCGGGCGGCGGAGTCGGACGGAGCCCCTGCCGACGGCGCTGCGGACGCCGCCATCAGAACAGCACCACCGAACGCAGCACGTCGCCGCCGCGCATCCGCTCGAAGGCCTGCTCGACCTCGTCGAGGGCGATGGTCTCGCTCACGAAGGCGTCCAGGTCCAGGCGGCCCTGGAGGTGGAGGTCGATCAGCATCGGGAAGTCGCGCGAGGGCAGGCAGTCGCCGTACCAGGAGGACTTCAGCGCGCCGCCGCGCCCGAAGACGTCCAGCAACGGCAGTTCGAGCGTCATCTCGGGCGTGGGGACGCCGACCAGGACGACCGTTCCGGCCAGGTCGCGGGCGTAGAAGGCCTGCTTGTACGTCTCCGGGCGGCCGACCGCCTCGATCACCACGTCCGCGCCGAAGCCGTCGGTCAGCTCCTGGATCGCCGCGACCGGGTCCGTCTCGCGGGAGTTGACGGTGTGCGTCGCACCGACGGTGCGCGCCTTGTCCAGCTTTCGCTCGTCGACGTCGACCGCGATGATCCGCCGCGCGCCTGCCAGCCGCGAGCCGACGATGGCCGCGTCGCCGACGCCGCCGCAGCCGATCACGGCCACCGAGTCGCCGCGGCTGACCGCACCGGTGTTGATGGCCGCGCCGATCCCGGCCATCACCCCGCAGCCGAGCAGCCCGGCGACGGCCGGGGAGGCGGCCGGGTCGACCTTGGTGCACTGACCGGCGGCGACCAGCGTCTTCTCGGCGAACGCGCCGATGCCCAGCGCGGGGGAGAGCTCCTGGCCGGTGTCGGCGAGGGTCATCTTCTGGGTCGCGTTGTGGGTGTTGAAGCAGTACCACGGCCGCCCGCGCCGACAGGCCCGGCACTGGCCGCAGACGGCACGCCAGTTGAGGATCACGAAGTCCCCCGGCGCGACCTCGGTCACGCCCTCGCCGACCTGCTCGACGATCCCGGCCGCCTCGTGCCCGAGCAGGAACGGGAAGTCGTCGTTGATGCCGCCCTCGCGGTAGTGCAGGTCGGTGTGGCAGACGCCGCACGCCTGCACGCGCACCACCGCCTCGCCGGGGCCCGGGTCGGGGACGACGATCGTCTCCACCCGCACGGGTTCGCCCTTGCCGGGGGCGACGACTGCTCGGACCTGCTGGGGCATGGAACGACACCTTTCGCGGGGCAACCGGGATACGGGGAAGCGGCCGTGGCGATCATGGAATCAGCTCATGGAATCAGGAGCGCAGCCGGTCGGCAACCCATGTGTGGAAGTCTCCGATGTGGTGCTCGCTGGGGACCAGCACTCCGCCCCGAGCATAGGCGCGCGAGTCCATCGCGGGCTGGCAGCGCTCGCACGCGTCGAAGTCCTGCACGTTGACCCGGTGGAACAGCTCGACGGAACGGTCCAGGTCGGCGCCGTTGTCGACCACGTCCTTGAGGAAGAGCCAGTCGCACTCGACGACCGTCCGGTCCGCGGCGAGCGGGAACATGCGATGGACGATGGCGTGGTCGGGCACCAGGTTGACGAACACCTGCGGCTTGACCGTGATGGCGTAGTACCGCCGGTCCTGCTCCGCCGAGACGCCGGGGATCCGGGTGACCCCGGGGCTGCCGTCCACGGTGAAACCCTGCGCCTCCTCGGCGAACTCCGCGCCGTGGCCCACGTAGTACTGGGCCGCGTAGCCTCCGGCGAACTCCGGCAGCATCTCGGTGAGTTCGGGGTGGATGGTGGCGCAGTGGTAGCACTCCATGAAGTTCTCGACGATCAGCTTCCAGTTGGCCTTGACGTCGTAGCGGACGCGTCGGCCGAGGGCGAGCTGGTCGAGCTGGTAGTGGCCGATCGCCTCCGGGGTGCCCAGCCGCTGGGTCGCCGCGGCGACCACCTCGCCCTCGAAGGACGGCGGCTTCTCGGCGAGGCAGACCCAGACGTAACCGAGCCACTCGCGGACGTGCACCGGGACGAGCCCGAAGGTGGTCCGGTCCACGTCCGGCATCGAGGTGAGGTTGGGGGCGGCCACCAGCCTGCCGTCGAGGCCGTAGGTCCAGGCGTGGTACGGGCACTGGAACGCCCGCTTCACCGCGCCCGCTTCCTCCGTGCACAGGCGTGCGCCGCGGTGGCGGCAGACGTTGAGGAACGCCTTGATCGTGTGGTCCCGCGAGCGGGTCACCAGCACGCTCTCCCGGCCGACCTGCACGGTCTGGAACCTGCCCGGCGCGTCCAGCTCGGCGGCGCGGACGGCGCAGAACCACAGGGACTCGAAGATCTTCTCCTGCTCCCGCGCGAAGACCTGCGGATCGGTGTAGGAGGAGCCGGGCAGGGTGCTGATCAGGCTCGGCGGCAGCTCGGTCGCGGTCACGTCGTGTGCCTTTCGACGAGGCGGTCGGGGAAAGGTGCTGAACCAAGGGCCGTTCGGTACTCAGCGGCGGATGCGGGCCATCTCGGGGTCGAACAGCGGCTCCGCCGCGACGGTCGCGGGCAGCCGTTCGCCGAAGTACTCGACCTGGACGCGCGTGCCGGGCGCTGCGGCCGTCGCGGGCAGCCAGGCGTAGGCGATGGACCGGCCGACCGAGTACCCGTAGGCGGCGCTGGTGACGTACCCGGCCGGGGCGCCGTCGACGTACACCGGCTCCTTGCCCGTCACCACCGCGTGCGGGTCGTCCAGGACCAGGCAGGCCAGCCGTCGCGCCACGGTCTCCTCGGTGACGCCGACCAGTGCCTCCCGCCCGACGAAGTCGCCTTTGTCCATCCGGACCGCGAAGCCGAGGCCGGCCTCGTACGGGTTGTGCTCGGCTGTCATGTCGGTGCCCCAGGAGCGGTAACCCTTCTCCAGGCGCAGGCTGTTGAACGCGCTGCGGCCCGCCGCGACGATGCCCAGCGGCTGCCCGGCGCGCCAGAGCGTGTCCCACAGCTGCTGCCCCGCGTCCGCCGTGGTGTACAGCTCCCAGCCGAGCTCGCCGACGTAGGAGAGGCGCATCGCGGTGACGGGGACGTTGCCGAGGTACGTCTGCCTCGCCTTGAAGTAGCCGAAGCCGCGGTGTGAGAAGTCGGCGCCGGTCAGCGGCTGGACCAGCTCGCGGGCGAGCGGGCCCCAGACGCCCAGGCAGCAGGTCCCGGCGGTGATGTCGCGGACCTGGACCGTCCCGTCGTCCGGCAGGTGGCGGGTGAACCAGTCCAGGTCGAGCATGCCGTTGGCGCCGACCTGGAAGCGCCGCTCGCCCAGCCGGGCCACCGTCAGATCGCTGCGCACGCCGCCGGACTCGTCGAGCAGCAGGGTGTAGGTGACCGCGCCGACCGGCTTGTCCAACTGGTTGGTGGTCAGGCGCTGGAGGAAGGCGAGCGCGCCCGGCCCGGTGACCTCCAGCCGCTTCAGCGCCGTCATGTCGTAGAGCGCGACGCGTGAGCGGGTGGCCAGCGCCTCGGCACCCGCGATCGGGGACCAGTAGCGCGACGCCCACGCGCCCCGTCCGGGGATCTCCGAGACCTCGGCGAGGCCCGCGTTGGCCTCGTACCAGTGCGGGCGCTCCCACCCCGAGGCCTCCAGGAACACCGCGCCCAGCTCGCGCTGGCGGGCGTGGAAGGGGCTTACCCGCAGCGGGCGCGGTTCCTCCATGGGCTGCAGCGGGTGGACGATGTCGTAGACCTCGACGAAGTTCTGGCAGCTGCGCTGGTGCACATAGGCGGGGGCGAGCTGGACCTGCTCGAAGCGGTTCAGGTCGCACTCGTGCAGATCGGTTCGCGACCGGCCCTCGACCAGCCACTCGGCCATCGCCTTGGCCACGCCCGCCGAGTGGGTCACCCAGACCGCCTCGGCGACCCAGAAGCCGCTCAACTCGGGTGCCTCGCCCAGCAACGGGAAGCCGTCGGGGGTGAACGAGAAGACGCCGTTGAAGCCCTCCTCGACCTTGGCGCCCGCGAGCGCGGGCAGCAGGGCGCGGGCGTCGTGCCAGGAGGGTTCGAAGTCCTCCTCGGTGAAGGCCAGCATCGAGGGCATCACCGGGCCGCCGGGCGCGGCTGGGTGGTCGAGGTCATCGAGGTCATCGAGGTCGTCGAGGTCGACGGGCAGGGGGCGGTGCGCGTAGGAGCCGATGCCGATCCGGTCCACGTGCTCGCGGAAGTAGAGGTCACGGTCCTGGTACCGCAGGATCGGCTTGGTGGCCTCCTGCAGCTCGGTGTTCTGCCCGGCCAGCACCGGCAGCGGAGTGGTGCGCGCGTACTGGTGGGCCATCGGGACCAGCGGCACGGTCAGCCCGGCCATCCGGCCCAGCTTCGGACCCCAGAAGCCGGCGCAGGAGACGACGATGTCGGCGGGGAAGACGGCCTGCTCGGTGCCCACGCCGGTGCCCACACCGGCGACGTCGGTGACGACGCCGGTGACCCTGCCGCCGCTCGACTCGATCCCGGTGACGGTGTGGTGGGCCAGGAACCGCGCACCGCGCGCCTCGGCCCGACGGGCCTGGGCCTCGCCGGCGCGCAGCGCCTTGGCGAGACCGTCGTCGGGGGTGTGCAGCCCGGCCAGGACCTGCTCGCGGTCGAGCAGCGGGTGCAGCGCGACGCACTCGTCGGGGTCGGCCAGCCGGGCGCGCACGCCCCAGGAGGCGGCCCAGCCGCGCTTGCGCGTGAGCTCCGCGACGCGCTCCGGGGTGGTGGCCACTTCCAGACCGCCGACCTTGCGGAAGCACCACTGCCCGTCGAGCGAGAGGTCCGTGTACTTGTCGACCGTGTAACGGGCGAACTCGGTCATCGTCTTGGAGGAGTTGGTCTGGAAGACCAGGCCGGGGGCGTGCGAGCTCGATCCGCCGGTGGCGAAGAGAGGCCCCTGGTCGAGCACGGTGACCTCGGTCCAGCCGCGGGCGGTGAGTTCGTCGGCCAGCGCGCAGCCCACGATCCCTGCGCCGACGATCACGACCTTCGGTTGAGCTGTCAAGTGATCCGTCCCCTCGGGAGGTCGACCCTGACGGTGCATTAACCACTGTTGTGCGGGCGGTGCTTGATGGTCCTCACCCTGCGCCGGTCGAGTTCCGAATGGCGCACAGCAATGCGTGATGTGAAACAGCGTCCGTCCGGACTGAGGTCGTGTCAAGACGCCTGGCAGGTATGCCGACGGCCATTGCGGTCGTACTGTCGTGACCTGGTGGCGAACCCCTTGACACCCCCTTGACGCCGCTTCCATACTCGGCGGCACGTTGCGGATGAAGACAGTTGTTGCACATGACGCAACTCACCCGAGGAGGCGGCGGCTTGCGCCCATCCATCCGATCCGAGTCCCTGCTCGTCGCCGACTCCTGGAGTCCGGCCGAGAACGGCCGCCTCCGGCAGATCGTCAATCCCTTCGACGCGAGCGTTCTGGCTGCGGTCGCCGAGGCGTCCGGCGCGGACGTCGATCGGGCGGTTCGCGCTGCTCGCAAAGCTTTTGACGAAGGCTCATGGCCCGCCGCGCCTGCGGCCCGACGGGCCGCGGTCCTGACCGCCCTGGCCGACGCGCTCCAAGCGCACCGCGAGGACCTGGCCCATGTGGAGACGCTCGACACCGGCAAGACCCTGGCCGAGAGCCGCTACGACGTCGACGACTCCACGGCCGTGCTGCGCTACTACGCCGCGCTGGTCACCACCGACGCCGGCCGCACCGTCGACACCGGCCGCGCCGACGCCATCAGCCGGATCGTCCACGAGCCGGTCGGCGTCTGCGCGTTGATCACCCCGTGGAACTACCCGCTGCTGCAGATCACCTGGAAGCTCGCCCCGGCGCTCGTCGCCGGGAACACCGTGGTCGCCAAGCCCAGCGAGGTCACCCCACTCACCACGATCCGTCTCTTCGAGCTGCTGCAGCCGCTGCTCGCCGACGCGGGCGCCCCGGCCGGAACGGCCAACCTGGTGACCGGCGGTGGCGTCGCGGGAGCGGCGCTGGCCGAGCACACCGGAGTGGACCTGGTCTCCTTCACCGGCGGCCTAGCCACCGGACGGTCCGTCATGCGCGCCGCCGCCGAGACGGTCAAGCGGGTCGCCCTGGAACTCGGCGGCAAGAACCCGAACATCGTCTTCGCCGACGCCGATCTCGACGCCGCTGTGGACTTTGCGCTCACCGCGGCGTTCCTGCATTCCGGCCAGGTCTGCTCGGCCGGATCGCGACTGCTGCTCCACCGCAGCCTGCACGAGGACTTCACCGCCGAACTGGCCCGTCGCGCCGACCGGATCCGGCTCGGCGACGGACTGGCCAAGGGCACCGAGTGCGGCCCGCTGGTGTCCGCGGAGCACCGCGCCAAGGTCGAGCGCCATCTGGCCGGTGCGCTCGTCGAGGGAGCGGTGGTGCGGGCGGGCGGCGGCCGCCCGGTCGAACCCGAGCTGCAGGACGGCTTCTTCCTGCGGCCCACGGTGCTCGACGGCTGCCACGCGGGCATGGCAGTGGTCCGCGAGGAGGTCTTCGGACCGGTCCTGACCGTCGAGCTCTTCGACGAGGAGGACGAGGCCGTGGCGCTGGCCAACGACACGCCCTACGGCCTGGCCGGAGCCGTCTGGACCCAGGACGCCGGACGCGGCGAACGGGTGGCGGCCCGGCTGCGGATGGGCACGGTATGGATCAACGACTACCACCCCTATGTCCCGCAGGCCGAGTGGGGCGGCTACAAGCAGTCCGGAACCGGCCGCGAGCTGGGCCCGACCGGTCTGCGTGAGTACCAGGAGACCAAGCACATCTGGCGCACGCTCACCCCCGCACCACAGCACTGGTTCGCCGGCTGACGCCCGCACGACGGGGTCGCGGTTCCCGGACCACGCTCCGTGTCTTGTCCTCGAAGCACTTTTTCTGAGCATTCGGAGCACCTGGAGCTGCCCATGAGCACCTCGGGAAAGACCACCGCCCCCGGACAACCGGGGGAGGACACCGCCGACCTGGCCCGGTTCGGCTACCGACAGGAACTGGAGCGGTCCCTCGGCTCCTTCTCCAGTTTCGCCGCCGGGTTCAGCTACATCTCCATCATGACCGGCGTCTTCCAGCTCTTCGGCTTCGGATTCGGTGCGGGCGGGCCGGCGTTCATCTGGTCCTGGCCGCTGGTCTTCGTCGGCCAGCTCGCCGTCGCGCTCTGCTTCGCCGAGATGGCCGGGCAGTTCCCGCTGGCGGGCGGCGTCTACCAGTGGTCCAAGCAGATCGCCCGCCCGATCACCTCGTGGATGTCCGGCTGGATCATGGCGATCGGCGCGGTGGTCACCGCTGCCGCCGTCGCGGTCGCCTACCAGGTGATCCTGCCGCAGGTCTCGCTGGCCTTCGAGATCGTGGGAAGCCCCTCGGACGCGGGTCAGACCGCGACGCCCAACGGGGCCAAGAACGCGATCCTGCTCGCCCTCGGGCTGGTCGTCTTCACCACGCTGGTCAACCTCGTCGGCGTCAAGCTGATGGCGAAGATCAACAACTTCGGCGTGGCGGTGGAGCTGACCGGCGTCACCCTGCTGATCGTCATGCTCGCGATCCACATCCACCGCGGCCCGCAGGTCGTGCTCAAGACGGCGGGGACGGGGACCGGGCACTCCTGGGGCTACCTCGGCGCGTTCCTGGTCGCGTCCATCATGAGCGCCTACGTCTTCTACGGCTTCGACACGGCGGGCGCGCTGGCGGAGGAGACCAAGGAGCCGCGCCGGCACGCCCCGCGGGCCATCATCCGGGCGATCAGCGCGGCGTTCCTCGCGGGCGGGCTGCTGATGCTGATCGGCATGATGGCGGTGGGCGACATCAACTCCCAGGCGCTGGGCTCGCTCGGGATGCCGTACCTGATCAAGTCCACGCTCGGGAACGGCCTCGGGGACGTCTTCCTGATCTGCTCGGCGATCGCCATCACCGTCTGCTGCCTGGCCGTCCAGACCGCCGCGATCCGGCTGCTCTTCGCCATGGCACGGGACGGGCGGCTGCCGTTCGGCCACGCCATCGCCAAGGTGTCGCCGCGCTCCAAGACCCCGGTCGTGCCCGCGCTGCTGACAGGTGCGCTGACCATCGCGCTGCTGCTGGTCAACATCGGGAACCAGCGCGTCTTCTACATCCTGACCTCGGTCGCGATCATCCTCTTCTACATCCCCTACCTGATGGTCACCGGCCCGATGCTGCTGCGCCGCCTGCGCGGCGAGTGGCCGCGTCCGGACCACGGACCGTACTTCAACCTCGGGCGCTGGGGTACTCCGGTGAACGCGTTTGCGGTGCTCTACGGCGCGGCGATGACCGTCAACCTCGCGTGGCCGCGTGCCTCCGTGTACGGGAGCGACCACTGGTACTACCAGTGGGGCGCCGTGGTCTTCACCGCGGTCATCACGGCCGTGGGCCTCGGCCTCTACCTGCGCTACCGCCGGACGGCGGCCACTCGTCCACCTGTCACCATGGACGCATGACGTTCAGTGACTGGGCAGAGCGGCACTACGGCAGCGAGGACCTCGCGCTCGTCGACTGTGTCGCATCGATCGAGGAAGCGGGAGGCGACGACTTCGCGCAGCTGTCGGCCGACACGAGGGCGAAGGCGGTCCAGCTCTTCGTCGGCTGGATCGCGACACACCACCCCGACGAGTCAGCGACGGGCGCGTTGGCGGGCGAGTTCCTCGCGGAGCTGATGACCGGTTGACCTCAGGGCCTAGGCCCTGTCGTCAAACTCGCGTCGGATCAGCCCGGGTTGTCTGGTGCGGCCAGCTGCAAGGCGGAGGATCGCCCTCGTACTGGGCCGTACTTGGGCGATGCGACAACGCAGCGTGGGGGTACCCCCGGCCGAAGGCTGGGGGAGGGCGTGCCAGGCGAGCCGGGCCCGGCGGGAGTTTGACGACAGGGCCTGGGGTCGTCAGCCGACGCGGACGTGGCCGAGGCGTGCGGAGATCTCCTCGGCCGCGTCGCGGACGGCGACTGCCACGTCCGCGAGACGGCTCTCCGAGAGGCGGAAGGAGGGCCCGGACACGCTGACCGCAGCGACCACCTGGCCGTTGTGGGCGTAGACCGGAGCGGCGACCGCGTTCAGCCCGGTCTCCAACTCCTCGACCGTGCAAGCGAATCCGTCCGCCCGGGCAGCGTCGAGCTGTTGGCGCAGCAGGGTGGGGTCGGTGACCGTACGCGGGGTGAAGCGCGTCAGCTCCAGGGCGAGGCGCTGCTCCAGGGCGGTGCCCGGCAGGTGGGCGAGCAGCACCTTGCCGCTGGACGTCGCGTGCAGCGGGGTGCGCTGGCCGACCCAGTTGTGCGTGGTGAGCGCCGAAGGGCCGAGTACCTGGTCGACGTTGACGGCCGCGTCGCCGTCCAGGATCGCCACGTTGATGGTCTCGGCGACCTCCGCCGCCAGCCGCTCACAGACCGGGCGGCTCTGCTGCGACAGGTCCAGCCGTACGGTCGCCGCTCCGGCCAGCCGCACCAGGCCCAGGCCCAGGCGGTACTTGCCGCGCTCGCCGGGCTGTTCGACCAGTCCGCGCAGCTCCAGGGCGGCGACCAGCCGGAAGGCGGTCGACTTGTGGACGCCGAGTTCGGCGGCTATCTCGGTGACGCCCGCCTCCCCGCGCCTGGCCAGGAGTTCGAGGATCGTCACCGCCCGGTCCACGGACTGCACCGGGGATTCCGCGCTGTTGCTCATGGCGCAACATTATGCACGCGTGGCCGCAGGGCGAAAGCCTTGACAAGGCATCAGGCGCCGGAAACCATGTTGCGTATGCCGCATCGAGTTGTGTAATACGCGACACTGCCCGGCAGTTGAGCGCGGTACCGCTCCGAGCAGCGCGAGTGTTCCGATCCCCGGAGTCCTTGGAGTCCTTGGAGGTCCCGCATGATCACGGTGTGTCGGATTGAGGAGCTACCGCCCGGCGAGGCCCTCCGCGTCACCGACGGCGTCCCCGCTCCCATCGCGGTCTTCAATGCCGACGGCGTCCTCTACGCGATCGACGACACCTGCACCCACCAGGACGCATCCCTGGCTGACGGCTGGCTGGAGGGCTGTGTCGTGGAATGCCCGTTGCACGCCTCCGCCTTCGACCTGCGCACCGGTCGTCCCAACTGCCCTCCGGCGAAGGCGGCCGTGCGCACCCACCACGTCTCCGTGCGTGACGGGGTGGTCCTGCTGGAGGTCAACGTCGGCGAGCCGGCGTGAGGACGGTCACCGTCGTCGGCGCCTCGCTCGCCGGGCTGAGCGCGGTACGGGAGCTGCGTGCCCAGGGGTACGACGGCGCCGTGGTGGTCGTGGGAGAGGAGCGCCATCTCCCGTATGACCGGCCGCCGTTGTCCAAGGAGTTCCTCACCGGCGGCTGCGACGCTGACGCGCTGGCCCTCGGCGATCCGGACGAGTACCGGGAGTTGGCGGTGGACTGGCTGCTCGGCGAGCGGGCGGTCAGGCTCGATCCCGCCTCCCGTACGGTATCGCTGGCCGACGGGCGCGAACTGCGCACCGACGCCGTCGTCGTGGCCACGGGTGCCCGTCCGCGCCTGCTCCGAGGCGCGGACGGCCTCCACGGCGTCCACACGCTGCGCACCCTGGACGATGCCCGCGCGCTGCGCGCGGACCTGACCACCGGTGGTCCCCGAGTCGTCGTCATAGGCGCCGGGTTCATCGGTGCCGAGGTGGCCTCCGCGGCGAGCGGGATGAGCCTGGACGTCACCGTCGTCGAGGCGGCGGAAGTGCCGCTGCATCGGGCGCTCGGACCCGAGATGGGCCGCGCCTGCGCCGAGCTCCACGCCGACCATGGCGTGCGCCTGTGGTGCGGGGTCGGTGTCGCCGGGCTGGAGGGGAGCGGGCGGGTGACCGGCGTCCGGCTGGCGGACGGGCGGCTGCTCGCCGCCGACGTGGTCGTGGCGGGTGTGGGCGTGCAGCCTGCGACCGAGTGGCTCTCCGGCTCAGGGGTCCAGGTCGAGGACGGTGTGCTCTGCGACGCCGGGTGCGCGACGAGCATCCCCAGTGTCGTGGCCGTGGGCGATGTGGCGCGGTGCCCGCACGCCTTCGTCGGGGCCGGTGTGACGCGCATCGAGCACTGGACCAACGCCATGGAGCAGCCCCGGACCGCCGTGCGCACCCTGTTGTCCGGCGCGTCCGCGCCGGGTCCAGCTGCACCGCCGTACTTCTGGTCCGACCAGTACGGCGTCCGGATCCAGCTCGCCGGACACGTCCGCGCAGGCGATGTCCCGGAGGTCGTCCACGGCGACCCGGCCAGCCGCTCCTTCGTCGCGGTCTACCGCCGCGGGGGACGCGACGGACACGACGTGGCCGTCCTCGCCGTCGACCAGCCCAAGCTCTTCACCCGGCTCCGGCGCACGCTGACGCCCGGCTGACGACAGGGCCCCGCCTCCGGCGCTGCGAGAGCCGGAGGCGGGGCCATTCACCAATGGGGCGGTGAGGCTGACGAACCGTCACTCGACCTTGCGGTGCCGGTAGAACTCGCGATGGTCCGGATCCAGCGGAGTGTTCCCGAGGATCAGGTCGGCGGACTTCTCCGCGAGCATCATCACCGGGGCGTAGATGTTGCCGTTGGTGACGTACGGCATCGACGACGCGTCCACCACGTGCAGCCCCTCCAGCCCGTGGACCTGCATCGTCGCCGGGTCGACGACCGACATCTCGTCCGTGCCCATCTTGCAGGTGCAGGAGGGGTGCAGGGCGGTCTCGCCGTCCCGCCGGACCCAGTCGAGGATCTGCTCGTCGGTCTCGACCTCGGGGCCGGGGGAGATCTCGCCGTCGCTGTACGGGGCGAGCGCGTCCTGGCCGAGGATCTCGCGGGTGACCCGGATCGCCTCCACCCACTCGCGGCGGTCCTGCTCCGTGGAGAGGTAGTTGAACCGCAGCGCCGGACGCTCACGCGGATCGCGGGACTTGATCTTCACCGAGCCCCGGGAGTCCGAGTACATCGGCCCGATGTGCACCTGGTACCCGTGCCCGCCGGCCGGGGCGGAGCCGTCGTAGCGGACCGCGATCGGCAGGAAGTGGAACATCAGGTTGGGGTAGTCCACCTCCTCGTTGCTGCGGACGAAGCCGCCGCCCTCGAAGTGGTTGGTCGCCCCCGGCCCGCTGCGCAGGAAGAGCCACTGCGCGCCGATGAACGGCCGCCGCCACATCTTCAGCTGCGGCTGCACCGACACCGGCTGCCTGCACGCGTGCTGGACGTAGACCTCCAGGTGGTCCTGGAGGTTCTCGCCGACGCCGGGCAGGTGGTGCACCGGCTTGATGCCCAGCTTCGACAGCTCGTCCGCGTTGCCCACGCCGGAGAGCTGCAGCAACTGCGGCGAGTTGATCGACCCGCCGGCCAGGATGACCCGTCCGCCGCTCACCCGCTGCGGCGTGCCGCGCCGTGGGGTGTACTCGACGCCGACCGCTCGCTTTCCGTCGAAGAGGACGCGCGTGACCAGCGCCCGGGTCCGCACCTCCAGGTTGGGACGGGTGCGCACGGGGTGCAGGTAGGCGCGGGCGGCGCTGAGCCTGCGGCCCCGGTGGAGGTTGCGGTCGAAGGGCGCGAAGCCCTCCTGGCGGTAGCCGTTGACGTCGTCGGTCAGCGGGTGGCCCGCCTGCTGGACGGCATCGAAGAAGGCGCCGAAGAGCGGGTTGGTGACGGGCCCGCGCTCCATCACCAGAGGTCCGGCATGGCCGCGGAACGCGCCGTCCTCGTCGGCCAGGCAGTTCTCCATCTTCTTGAAGTAGGGCAGGCAGTGGGCGTAGTCCCAGGCCTTCATGCCCGGGTCCGCACCCCAGCGCTCGTAGTCGAGCGGGTTGCCGCGCTGGAAGATCATGCCGTTGATGCTGCTGGAGCCGCCGAGGACCTTGCCACGGGCGTGGTAGATCCGGCGGTCGTTCATGAACGGCTCGGGCTCGGACTCGTACTGCCAGTCGTAGAACCGGCTTCCGATCGGGAAGGTGAGTGCGGCCGGCATGTGGATGAAGACGTCCCAGGGATAGTCGGGACGCCCCGCCTCCAGGACCAGGACCCGGTTGCCCGGATCCGCACTCAGCCGGGCGGCGAGCGCGCAACCGGCCGAGCCCCCGCCGACGATGATGAAGTCGTACTGATGCATGGTCATGGGTGTCCTGCCGTAACTGTCGGCAACCGTGACATCGACGGCGAGTTTCTCCAAGTGAAACTCGCTCCGTAGTGCGCAACAGTCTCGGGCGGCTCCCGACCCCCGTCAAGGAGTCCTGCGCAAGCTCGAGTTGCTCGGAGTGTTGTGGGTGACGCAACTCTGTGCGTAATCTGAAACAGATTTGATGCCCTCCACACGTCCGGGAGGAAGTCGCCCGATGTCTTCGATGTCCCCTCAACTTCCTGAACATCCCGACTGGTTGTGGCGCACTCCCGAGCCGAAGACCTCGTACGACGTCGTCGTGGTCGGCGCGGGCGGCCACGGCCTGGCCACCGCCTACTACCTGGCCCGCAACCACGGCATCACCAATGTCGCCGTGCTGGAACGCGGTTGGCTGGCGGGCGGCAACATGGCGCGGAACACCACGATCATCCGCTCCAACTACCTGTGCGAGGAGAGCGCGGCGATCTACGAGCACGCGCTCAAGCTCTGGGAGGGCCTGCCGGAGGAGCTGGAGTACGACTTCCTCTTCAGTCAGCGCGGCGTGCTCAACCTCGCCCACACCCTCCAGGACGTCCGTGAGGGCACGCGACGGGTCAACGCCAACCGCCTGGGCGGTGTCGACGCCGAGTGGCTCGACCCGGACCAGGTCCGGGAGTTCTGTCCGATCGTCAACACCTCGCCCGACGTGCGGTATCCGGTGCTGGGCGCGACGCTCCAGCCCCGGGCCGGGATCGCCAAGCACGACCACGTCGCCTGGGCCCTGGCCCGCAAGGCCGACGCGTACGGCGTCGACCTGATCCAGAACTGCGAGGTCACCGGCTTTGTCCGCGACGGCGACCGGGTGACGGGTGTCGAGACCACCCGCGGCCGGATCGCCGCCGGACGCGTCGCGCTCGCCGCCGCCGGGCACACCAGCACCCTGACCGACCTGGTCGGGCTGCGGCTGCCGCTGCAGAGCCACCCGCTCCAGGCACTGGTCTCCGAGCTGCTGGAGCCCGTTCACCCGACCGTCGTCATGTCCAACCACGTGCACGTGTACGTCAGTCAGGCGCACAAGGGCGAACTGGTCATGGGCGCGGGCGTCGACCCCTACAACGGCTACGGCCAGCGCGGCTCCTTCCACCAGATCGAGCACCAGATGGCCGCCGCCCTGGAGCTGTTCCCGATCTTCGCCCGCGCGCACGTGCTGCGCACCTGGGGCGGGATCGTCGACGTCACGCCCGACGCCTCGCCGATCATCGGCCTGACGCCGGTCGAGAACCTGTTCCTCAACTGCGGTTGGGGCACGGGCGGTTTCAAGGCCACGCCCGCCTCCGGCTGGGTCTACGCCGACACCATCGCCCACGGCCGCCCGCACCCGCTGGCGGAGCCGTTCGCGCTGGACCGGTTCACCACCGGCGCGCTCATCGACGAGCACGGCGCAGCCGCCGTCGCCCACTGACCCCCTGGATCCTGATCCTGGAGCGGAGGACGCATGCTGCTCATCGCCTGCCCCTGGTGCGGGGAACGCGACGAGACCGAATTCCACTACGGCGGGCAGGCGCACGTCGCGTACCCCGCCGACCCCGAGGCGCTCACCGACGCCGAGTGGGCCGCGTACGTCTTCGTCCGCGACAACCCCAAGGGCCCGTTCGCGGAGCGCTGGTGCCACGCGGCGGGCTGCCGCCGATGGTTCAACGTGATCCGACACACCGTCACCCACGACATCCTGGCGGTGTATCAGGCCGGGCAGCCGAGGCCCGTGGAGTTCGGGCTGAACGGAGGGGCCGCATGACGCACCGACTTCCTGAGGGCGGGCGCATCGACCGCTCCGCGCCGCTGCGGTTCACCTACGACGGAGCGGAGTACGAGGGTTTCCGTGGCGACACCCTCGCCTCCGGCCTGCTGGCGAACGGCGTCCTCGCCGTCGGCCGCAGCCTCTACCGGGACCGGCCGCGCGGGATCGTCTCGGCGGGCGTGGACGAGCCGCATGCGCTGGTACAGGTGGAGGGGTCCTGTTCCGAGCCGATGCTGCTCGCCACCACGGTCGAGCTCTACGACGGTCTGACCGCCCGCAGTCTCCAGGGCCGTGGGCGTCTCGACGAGGCTTCTGACGAGGCGGTCCACGACAAGATGTACCGGCACGCCGACGTGGTGGTCGTCGGCGCGGGCCCGGCCGGACTGGCGGCGGCGCTTGCGGCGGGCCGCTCCGGCGCCCGGGTCGTCCTGGTCGACGACCAGCCCGAGCTGGGCGGCGCGTTGCTGGTCGGCCACGAGGAGATCGACGGGCGGCCGGCGCTGGAGTGGGTCGCCTCCGTGCGTGCCGAACTCGCCGGGCAGCCGGAGACCCTGGTGCTCACCCGGTCCACGGCCATCGGCTACTACGACCACAACTACCTGCTGGTGGCCGAGCGCCGCACCGATCACCTGGGCCCGAGGCCGGTCCCGGGGATATCCCGGCAGCGGCTGTGGCACCTCCGGGCGCGTCAGGTGGTGCTGGCCACCGGCGCCCAGCAGCGTCCCCTGGTCTTCGCGGGCAACGACCGGCCGGGCGTCCTGTCGGCGGCTGCGGTGCGCACCTACGTCAACCGCTACGCGGTGCTGCCGGGCCGCCGCGCGGTGCTGTTCACCACCGATGACCAGGCGTACGCGACGGCGTTGGACCTGGTCGGGGCGGGCGCGCAGGTCGCCGCGCTCGTGGACACCCGCTCGCAGCCGCCCGCCGCCCTGGTCGAGGCGTGCCGCGACGCGGGCATCGAGGTCGTGCCCGGCTCGGCCGTGGTCGCCACGGTGGGCGAGGACCGGATCACGGGGGTGCGGATCAGCGCGCTCACGGACGACGACCAACTGACCGGAGCGGTCCGCGAGGTCGCCTGTGACCTGCTGGCCGTCTCCGGCGGCTGGAGCCCGGCGGTGCACCTGTGGAGCCAGTCCCGGGGCACCGTCCGCTACGACGACGAGCTCGCCGCCTTCGTCCCGGACCGGGCCGCACAGGAGGTCCAGGCCGTCGGCGCCGGGCGCGGCACGTACGACCTGGCGGGCTGCCTGCGCGAGGGCTTCGCCGCAGGCGCGGAGGCGGCCTCGCGCGCCGGTTTCGCGGCCGAAGCGCCCGCTGAGGTCGTGGGCGTGCCGTCCTGCGTCGGGGACGGGACGCCGACGCGTCCGCGTCCCGTCTGGCTGGTGCCCGGCGAGCACGGCGGACCGGGTGACTGGCACGACCACTTCGTCGACTCCCAGCGCGACGCCACGGTCGCCGACGTCGAACGGGCCGTCCGGGCGGGAATGCGCTCGGTGGAGCACATCAAGCGCTACACGACCATCGGCACGGCCCACGACCAGGGCAAATCCTGTGGCGTGGCCGCGATCGGCGTCATCGCCCGCCTGCTGGGCGCGAGTTCGCCGGGAGAGGTGGGTACCACGACCTTCCGTGGCCCCTATATCCCGGTCTCCTTCGCACTGCTCGCCGGGCGCGAGCGCGGTCCGCTCTTCGATCCGGTCCGCACCACGCCGATCCACCCCTGGCACGTCCGGCACGGCGCGGTCTTCGAGGACGTCGGCCAGTGGAAGCGCCCGCGCCACTACCCGAGACCCGGCGAGGCAGGCCACTCCGGAGAAGACATGGACGCCGCCGTGCGGCGCGAGTGCCGAGCCGCTCGCGAGGGCGTCGCGATGATGGACGCCTCCACGCTCGGCAAGATCGACGTGATCGGCCCCGACGCCGGACTGCTGCTGGACCGGCTCTACACCAACGGCTTCGCCAAGTTGCCGGTGGGCTCCGCCCGTTACGGCGTGATGTGCCGCCCGGACGGAATGGTCTTCGACGACGGCGTGACCGTCCGGCTCGCCGCCGACCACTACTACCTGACCACAACCACCGGCAATGCCGCTCCCGTGCTCGACTGGCTGGAGGAGTGGCTCCAGACGGAGTGGCCGGACCTCCGGGTCCGCTGCACCTCGGTGACCGAGCAGTGGGCGACGGTGGCGGTGGTCGGCCCTCGCTCACGCGAGGTCGTCGCCGCGCTCGCCCCCGAGCTGGACGTCTCCAACGACGCCTTCCCCTTTATGACGGTGCGTCATACGACGCTGGCCGACGGTGTCGAGGCGCGGATCTGCCGGATCTCCTTCTCCGGCGAGCTGGCCTACGAGATCAACGTCGCGGGCTGGTACGGGCTCGCGGTGTGGGAGGCCGTCCTCGCCTACGGCGCGCACGCTGGGATCACCCCCTACGGCACCGAGACCATGCACGTGCTGCGCGCCGAGAAGGGCTACCCGATCGTCGGCCAGGACACGGACGGCACGGTCACCCCGCCGGACCTCGGCATGGAGTGGATCGTCGCCCGGCACAAGCACTTCGTCGGCAAGCGCTCCTTCCGCCGCGCGGACACGGCACGCAGCGACCGTCGGCAGCTGGTCGGCCTGCTGGCGGTCGACCGGCAGGAGTTGCTGCCGGAGGGATCGCAACTGGTTGAGGTGGACGCTGATCTGACGGTGGTCCCGGTCGAATCCCTGGGCCACGTCACGTCCAGCTACCGCAGCGCCGCGCTCGGCCGGACGTTCGCCCTGGCACTCGTGCGAGGCGGCCGCGAGCGGATCGGGGAGACGGTCCTCGCCCCGCTCCCCGACGGCCGCACTCTCGCGGCGACGATCACCGATCCCGTCCTCTACGACCCCAAGGGAGCCCGTCGTGACGGCTGACCACGACCTGCGCCGCAGCCCGCTCGCCCACCTCGGCGAGGTCGTCGCGGGCCAGGGCGACCGACAGGTGACGCTGCGTAAGATCCCCTTCCTTGCCCAGTTCGACCTGCGGCTCGACCCGGACGCCCCGGCTGCCGCCCGGGTCGGTCGCGCGCTCGGCACCCCGCTTCCCACCGCGGCCGGTTCGGTTGCCACGGCGGGAGCGGTTCGGGTGCTGTGGTTGGGCCCGGACGAATGGCTCATCGTCGCCCCGGACGGCCGGGCCTACCCGAGCCGGCGGACTCTCTGTGACGCCCTCGGCGACGAGCCGGGCTCGGTGGTCGACGTCTCCGCCAACCGCACCACGCTCGAACTCTCCGGCCCGGCCGCACGGGAGGTGCTGGAGAAGGGCTGCTCGATCGACCTCCACGCGCGCGCGTTCGCGCCCGGGCGCTGTGCGCAGACGACGGTGTCCAAGGTCAACGTCGTGCTGTGGCACCTGGACGCCGGTCCTGACACCGCCGGTGACGTCTACCGCCTGCTCGTCCGCGGCTCCTTCGCCCAGTACCTCGCCGACTGGCTCACCGACGCGATGGAGGAGTACCGGCACCCGTCCCTGACGTCCGCCGTCAGTCCTGTCCCGCAGGGCTGACCAGTCGTAGCCCTGACCAGCCGGGGCTGACCGGCCAGGTGTACGACTGCTCCGGGGCGGCGGGCTGCTCGTCCCGGAGCAAGCTGGGCAGCTCGCCGGATCATGGGCCTGAACAGCAGCTTTGTGCCGCCTGAAGGATTATCCGGCAGTCCCGGTCCCGATGCTGCTACCATGGGTGCGAAGGGTTCGCCCTGAACGCTCCCGCGAGGCTCTCGCGGTTGAGCACACGGCAGACGAAATCCCTGCCACTGAAGATCCCGCCAGAGATCACGTGACATTCGTGCACCGCTTTGGTGCCGCGTCCTGTGTCTCCATGGCCTGTACCCGTCGCGTGTCGATGCCGCGGCGTAGTTCCTCCACACCCACTTTCTCCTTCGCAGCCACCCAAGAACGGGGCTTCCCATGACCACCGCAATCGCAACCACCATGAACACAGAACCAATGACCACAACACCAATGACCACACCACCCGACCAGGCGCTGGACCGGCTCCTCCGTGCCGAGCTGCATCAACTCGCCACCACCCTGGGCATTCCGGGCGCCACCCGGCTGCGCAAGGCCGAGTTGGTCGAGGCGATCGCCGCCAAGCGCGCCGTCGAGCAGCCGCGCTCCGCTCCCGCCCCTGCCGCCGCCCCCGTCGCCGTCCCTGCTCCCGCAACGGACCCCGACGCGACGTCGGTCTCCGGTGTGCTGGACATCCGGGACGGCCACGCCTTCCTCCGCACCTCCGGCTACCTTCCCGGCCCCGGCGACCTGTACGTGTCGATGGGTCAGGTCCGTAACCTGGGCCTGCGCACAGGCGACCTGATCACCGGAAACATGCGCACCGACCACGGCAGTCAAGGCAACCAGGGCAACCGCGGCCGCCAGGGGAACTCCGGCGCCGGAAAGAAGGCCGACCGCTCCGACCGCCGAGCGGCGCTGGGACGCGTCGACACCGTCAACGGCCGTGCTCCCGAACTGATCCGCGACCGGCCCGACTTCGCCAAGCTGACACCGCTGTTCCCGCAGGAACAGCTGCACCTGGAGACCGACCCCGGCGTCCTCGCCACCCGCGTCATCGATCTGGTCGCCCCGATCGGCAAGGGACAGCGCGGCCTGATCGTCGCCCCGCCGAAGACCGGCAAGACGATGATCCTCCAGTCGATCGCCGCCGCCGTCGCCACGAACCACCCCGAGGCGCACCTGATGGTCGTCCTGGTCGACGAACGCCCGGAGGAGGTCACCGACATGCAGCGTTCGGTGCAGGGCGAGGTCCTCGCCTCGACCTTCGACCGGCCCGCACGCGAACACATCGCCCTCGCCGAACTGGCCATCGAGCGGGCCAAGCGCCTGGTGGAGCTCGGTCACGACGTCGTGGTGATGCTGGACTCGATCACCCGCCTCGCCCGCGCCTACAACACGGCGGCGCCGACCTCGGGCCGCGTCCTGACCGGAGGCCTGGACGCGGGTGCGCTCCACCTGCCGAAGCGGTTCTTCGGCGCGAGCCGCAACATCGAGGACGGCGGCTCGCTGACCATCATCGCCACGGCCCTGGTGGACACCGGGTCACGGATGGACGACCTGATCTTCGAGGAGCTCAAGAGCACCGGCAACATGGAACTCCGCCTCGACCGCCGCCTCGCCGACCGCCGCGTCTTCCCCGCCGTCGACCCCCGGGCCTCCGGCACCCGCTGCGAGGAACTCCTCCTCGGCCCCGCCCGCACCACCGCGACCTGGACCCTCCGCCGCGTCCTGGGCGCCCTCGACACCCAGGCGGCGACCGAGCTCCTGCTGGACCGCCTGAAGCAGTCCCCGAACAACGCGGACTTTCTCCGCAAGGTGGCCGTCAGCCGCCCGGCCGAGGCCGCCTGACGGTGGGTGATGTGTAGTCCCTGGACTCGTCACGGCAGCGTGACTGGGACTGAGGGGAGCAGACCTTCCCGGACGCCCAACAGTCCGCGTCCCGTCACCCCGTCACCCCGTCACCCCGACGCGCGCAGACGGAACTCGACTCCATAGGCTCCCTACTCGAGGTTGAGCTGATTGTTGAGGGCCTCGCCTCATCCCGGCGGCTTCCGCCGCCGATGGCGGCGATGAACTCCCAAGCCCTGCAAGCATCATGTGGCTGCACGGCTCAGCCGGTAACCTGAGAGCTCTCAGGGGGATGGGCGGCCGGCAGGTCTCGCCGCCCACGGCACACCAGTTCAGGACTATCCTCGCGCGGGTGATCACCCTCCCCAGGCACGCGGACGTTGACGGAATCGGCCTTCCCGGCCCTACGACTGCATCCGAGGTGACGGCGTGAGCCTGCTCAGCGCCTTCATACCGATCTGGATCCTGACTGCGGTCGGGTACGCGGCCCGTCGGCAGGGGCTGCTCAGCGAGAACGCGGCGTCGGTGCTCGGGCGCTTCGTGTTCCACATGGCGATGCCCGCCGCGCTGTTCATGACCTTGTCGGCGACGCCGCTGGCGGGCTACGACTACCGCGCTCTGGTCGCGTTCGGCGTGAGCACGGCCGTGGTGGTCGGGGCCGGCTGGCTCGGCGTCAGTCGGCTCTTCGGGCGGAAGGCGGGGGAGCGGCCGGTCTGGGGGATGGCGGCGGGGTACGTGAACTCGGCGAACCTCGGGATCCCGATCGCCCAGCAGGTGCTGCACTCGGTATCGTTCCTGGCCGAGGTGGTCCTGCTACAGACGCTCGTCGTCACGCCGGTCATCCTGATCGCCCTGGACCGGCACGGTGACACCGCCGGCAAGGTGCGGATGCGGCGGATCGCGAGCCTGCCGGTCCGCAATCCGGTGATCCTCGGGTCCGCGCTCGGGGTGGTCTGGTCGGCCGCGCATCTGCCCGTGCCGCAGGCCGTGTCCGGCTCGCTCGACCTGCTTGCGGGGGCGGCCGTGCCGGTGGCGCTGATCGCGCTCGGCGCGTCTCTCCACAACGACTCAGGCCTGAAGGTCGCGCACACGGAGGCCGCCGTGATCACGGTGCTCAAGCTGGTGGCGCAGCCGCTGGTCGCCTTCGCGTGCGGCCTGCTGCTGCACCTCAGCGGCCCGCAGCTGCTCGCGGTCGTCGTCTGCGCGGGCCTGCCGACGGCGCAGAACACCTTCATCTTCGCCCAGGAGTACGGGATCGGTGAGGCACTCGCCAGCCGCGTGGTCGTCGTGACGACCCTCTTCTCCCTCGGCACCCTCGCCGCAGCGGCGGCCCTGCTCCAACGCTAGGCGCTTCCCGCCACCGGGTCAGCATCCCGCCTCAGCGTCAGCCGCCCGCCGCCCGGTTGGCGGCGCGGCGGATGGCGACATGACGATGACGATTCGTCAGGAAGTGGGTACTGCTGCTTCGTCCTCCGGCGACGGTACGTCGGCTGCCTCAGTCTCGGCCTCAACCTCGACCTCGACCACGGTGGCCGCAGCCGGATGGCGCTGGTCCAGCCAGGCCCCGATCGTGGCGTAGGCCTGCTCGCGCGCGTCCGACTCGGAGAGCAGCACGTCGTGGCGGGCGCCCGGGATCGGGACGACGGTCGTCTCGTTGCCCAGGCAGCCCGCCCACCGGGCGATCTGGGCCACGTCGAGCACGGTGTCGGCGCGGTCGGCCCGCTCGGACCAGGAGCTCGCGAAGTGGGTGCGGTCCGAGCGCAGTACCAACGAGGGCACGCCGATGTCGAGTCCGTGGTGCAGCCGGGCGTGGCCGCGGCGGACGGCGTTCAGCCAGCCCGGCGTGATCGGGAAGCCGTTGAGCGGCTTGAGGTCGAGGTCGAACTCCCACTCGCCGTGCGACGAGACGTGGAGCGAGTCGCCGTAGGTGGTGCTCGGCGGCAGCTTCAGCGGGCTCTTGGGGGTGACCTTGGCGAGGACGCGCAGCAGCTGTGTCAGCGGGCCACGGTGCACCGGCTTGCCCTGGAGGTCGAACCACGGGCTGTTGAGCACCAGTCCCGCCACCGGCGCGACGCGTCCGGCCGCGCGGCGGCGGTCCAGCCACAGCGGCAGCACCAGACCGCCGGTCGAGTGCGCGGCCAGCACGACGGGCAGGTCCGGATGAGCGGAGGTGACGATCGCCAGCGACCGCTCCAGCTCCTCGTCATAGAAGGCCAGGTCCGAGACGTAGTGCCCGGTCTGGCCGGGGCGGCGCGCACGGCCGCACTTGCGCAGGTCGAGCGCGTAGAAGGCGAGGCCGCGCGCGGCGGCGAAGTCGGCCAGCTCGGTCTGGAAGAAGTAGTCCGAGAACCCGTGCACGTACAGCACCGCGCCGTGGACGGCCTCGTCCGCCCGCGTCTCGCGACGGACCAGTACCGCGGCGACGGAGCCCTCGCCGTCCGGGTCGACACCCAGGTCGAGGGTGTGCTGGACGTACCCGTCGCCGAGGATGTCCGGCTGCCAGTCGGGCTGGACGCCGGCAGCGGCGCCGACAGCGGTCTCGGCCGCGGCGTCGGCAGCAGCGGCGGCGGGAACGCGCTCGGGTGCGGGCATGGAACTACCTCCGGGGAGTTGGTCGAGGTTCACCTTGGCCGACCGCCGGCCTTCAGGACAAGTGCCAGTACCGACGAGTAGTGGGCCGGGAACAGCCGCGCGAGCACGTCGGGGATGCGCGCACTGATCGCGATCAGCAGCCGTGGCCGACGCCGCTCGACGGCGCTGACGATCTCCTCGGCGGCCTTCTCGGGCGGGTAGGTGAGCAGCTTGTTGAATCCGGCCCGGCCCGCTGCCGCCTCCGAGGCGGGGATGCTCGCGGCGGACCGGGCGGACGAGGCGATCCCGGTGCGGATGCCGCCGGGGTGCACGACCGTCACTCCGACGCTGCCCGCCAGCTCGGCGCGGAGCGCCTCGGTGAAGCCGCGCACGGCGAACTTGCTGGTGGCGTACGCGACCTGGCCCGGCGGGGCGATCAGCCCGAACAGGCTGGAGACGTTGGCCAGGTGCGATCCGGTGTTGGCCCGCAGCACCGGCAGCAGGGCGCGGGTCAGCGTCACCACGGCGCGGTAGTTGACCGACATCAGCCAGTCGAACTCCTCCTCGCTGACCTGCTCGAAGGTCCCGCCGAGCGCCACGCCCGCGTTGTTGACCAGCAGTGTGGTGTCCGGGTGCTCGTCCGCGAGCCGCGCGCCGAGGGCGTGCGTCGCGTCGTCGTCGGACAGGTCGACGACGTAGGTCGCCACCGGTCGACCCGACACCGACCGCACCGCCTTGGCGACGAGTTCGAGGCGTTCGGCGTCTCGGTCCACCAGCGCCAGCGCGCTGCCCCGGCGGGCGAGGGCGTGCGCGAGCTGCTCGCCGATGCCGCTCGCGGCACCGGTCACGACGGCGGTGCCGAGAGTGAAGTCGTAGCGGTCCATCAGGCGGTGACCTCGTTGGTGGTGGACGTGCGGGAGCCGCGAGCCGATTCTCCCGGGCTCACGCTCAGGCGCAGCTCCGGGTCGGTCACCGGGAGGTGGCGCAGCAGCTTCACATCGCCCGCGTAGCTCATCGAGGTCAGCCACGGCGCGCGGTGGCCCTGACGGGGGAGCTGGCCGATGGCCCGCTGGATGTAGCCCGCGCCGAAGTCGAGCAGCGGCCGGGTCGGCAGCTCCGGGTCCGCGACGACCGGCACGGCGGTGTCGAAGCCGAGGCTGTCCATGTGCGCGAGCAGACGGCAGAAGTGCTCGCAGAGCAGGCCGACCTTGAGCGTCCACGACGAGTTGGTGTACCCGATCGCGTACGCGAAGTTCGGCACGCCGGAGAGCATCATCCCCTTGTACGCGAGGGTGTCCGCGATGCTCACGGGGCTTTCGTCGACGGTCAGTCGGATGCCGCCCATCGCCTGCACGTTGAGTCCGGTCGCGGTGACCACGATGTCGGCCGGAAGCTCCCGGCCGGACTCCAGCCGCACGCCCGCCTCGGTGAAGGTCCCGATCTTGTCGGTCACCACCGAGGCGTCGCCGCGGCGGATCGCGTGGAACAGGTCGCCGTTGGGAACAGCGCAGAGCCGCTGATCCCACGGCCCGTACGGCGGGTTGAAGTGCTCGTCGACGGGATAACCCTCCGGGAGCAGCCGGGCGTTGATGCGCCGGATCAGTCCCCGTGCGGCCTGCGGGTACTTCTGGCAGAACTTCCAGACCAGCTGCTGCTGCAGGATGTTCTTGCGCCGGGTCAGCGCGTAGGCGCGCTCGTCGCCCAGCAGTGCGCGCATGCCGATGGCCAGCTTGTCCTGGGAGGGCACCGGCATGATGTACGTCGGCGTGCGTTGCAGCATCGTCACGTGCGCGGCGTTCTGCTCGGCCAGTGCCGGGACAAGGGTGACCGCGGTGGCGCCGCTGCCGATGACCACGACCCGCTGGCCGCTGACGTCGAGGTCCTCCGGCCAGTGCTGGGGGTGGACGATGGTCCCGCCGAACCGGTCGCGTCCCTCGAACTGCGGGGTGTAGCCCTCGTCGTAGCGGTAGTAGCCGGCGGCGGCGAAGATCCAGTTGCAGGTCACCGTGGTGCGTTCGCCGGTGTCGGTGTGCTCGGCGGTGACGGTCCAGCGGGCGTCGGCGGAACTCCACTGCGCGCCGAGCACCTTGGTGCGGTAGCGGATCTTCCGGTCGATGCCGTGCTCGGCGGCGGCCTCGCGCAGATAGGCAAGGATCTTGTGGGCGTCGGCGATCGAGTCCTTGTCCCGCCACGGCTTGAACTCGTAGCCGAAGGTGTGCAGATCGGAGTCGGACCGGATACCGGGGTAGCGGAACAGGTCCCAGGTGCCCCCGGAGGCCTCGCGGGCCTCCAGGATCGTGTAGCTGCGCCCGGGGTGCTCGCGCTGGAGGTAGTAGCCGGCCCCGATGCCGGAGATACCCGCGCCGATGATGACGACGTCGACATGGGTCGGCGTCTCGGCTGTGCTGTTCGTGTCGTTCGAGACCATGGGCAGAGCTCCCGTCGGGGCGGTCGGGGCGGTCGGGGCGGTCGGGGCGGTCGAGCCGGTGGGGGTGGGACCAGCCGTTGGCGATCATCGTCGTACGGGCAAGGATCCGTGGCCATGGGCAGAGTGCACCTGGATTTCTGTTCTGCGCAGCAGAGTGCACCATTGCTGCCGTAGGGTGGGCGCGTGGGAGCCGCAGCATGGGAACCGCCCTCGCCGCAGGTGCGGGAACTGATCCGCCAGGGCGCGGAGCTCGCCGTGCGCGCACCGGCCGCCTGGCTGGACGAACTCGACGAGGCGACGCTGTCCGCCGCGCACCACCGCGACCTCGCCGACGACCCGGCGCTGCGGGCCGCGACCCGCGCGTCCAACCGCTCCAACCTGCTCTTCTGGGCCGCGGCCAACGTACAGGCCCCCGGGGCGCGGGTGAAGGCCAACGTCGACGCCTCCCAGGTGAACATCGCCCGCGACCTGGTCCGACGCGGGCTCAACGAGACCGCACTGGACGCGTACCGCGCCGGTCAGGCGGTCGCGCTGCGGCGGTGGACGGAGATCTGCTTCGCGCTCACCACCGACCACGACGAACTGCGCGAGCTGCTCGACGTCTCCTCCCGCTCGATCGCGGCCTTCGTCGACGACACCATCGCCGGGATCGCCGAACAGATCGCGCGTGAGCGCCAGGAGTTGACCTCCGGCAGCCATGCGGAGCGGCTGGAGACCGTCAGCCTGATCCTCGACGGCGCCCCGATCCCGGTCGGCCGCGCGGAGCAGCGCCTCGGCTACCGGCTCGCGGGGGAGCACACGGCCGCGGTGGTGTGGAGCGAGGGACCGGACGCGGAGCTCGCCGACCTCGACCGGGCGGCGGAGCTGGTCGCGGGCCATGGAGCCGGGCATGTCGCCGGACATCCCGGCGTCGGCGGTGATCCGCGACCGTTGACGGTGCTGGCGGGCGCGGGGACCCGCTGGGTCTGGGTGCACGGCCGCCCCGACCGGGAGCAGTTGCGCTCGCGCGCGGCCGACATCCCAGGCGTGCGGATCGCCGTCGGGTCGACCGGCGACGGCGTCGACGGATTCCGCCGCAGCCACCTCGACGCGCTGACCGTGCAACGCATGCTCGACCGACTCTCCTCGCCCCACCAGGTCGCGAGCCACGACGAGGTCGAACTGGTCGCGCTGCTCACCGCCGACCCCAAGAGCGCCGGACAGTTCGTCCGGCGGGTCCTCGGCGGCCTGGAGACCGCCGAGCCGGAGGTCACCGAGGCGGTCCGCGCGTTCGTGGCCGCCCAGTGCAACGCCTCGCACGCCGCGTCCCGGCTCTACGTCCACCGCAACACGCTGCTGCGCCGCCTGGCCCGCGCGGACCAGTTGCTGCCGCGCCCGCTGGCTTCGAGCGTCGTGGACGTGGCCGCCGCGCTGGAGGTCCTGCGCTGGCGGACGGGCGCCTGACCGCCCCGGAATACAGCCGGGGTTGGTCCGGTTGGTGATCCGGCGAGAACCGGTGAGAACCGGCGAGCAAAACTGCTCCCGGATCCGGGCATGACTGGGCGATTCTCCGTTGTTCAAATTTGAAGCACGGTGTACTGTCATCGAGTCGCTTGGTTCAAATTGGAACGAAGCCCGGAACGAGCGGAGCCCCAACATGAGCGCCCCCAGTTTGAGCGTGGGTCCCGAGGCGTCGGTCCGTACCCGCGTCCGCGTCCCGCTGCGGTTCGGTGACGGGTACAGCGTCGACTCCGAGCTGGTCACCTTCCACGGCCTGGCCGACGGCCAGGAGCACCTCGCCGTGGTCCTGGGCGACCCGGACGCAACGACCACCCCGCTGGTCCGGCTCCATTCCGAGTGCCTCACCGGCGACGTCTTCGGCTCCGCCCGCTGCGACTGCGGCCCCCAGCTGCGCGAGGCGGTCGAACGCATCGCCTCGCGCGGCGGCTACCTCCTCTACCTCCGCCAGGAGGGCCGCGGCATCGGCCTCTACAACAAGCTCGACGCCTACGCGTTGCAGGACCAGGGCTACGACACCTACGAGGCGAACGCGGCCCTCGGGCTGCCGGAGGACGGCCGCGACTACACCGCCGCCGCCCAGATGCTCGCCGCCCTCGGCGTCGGCAGCGTCGACCTGCTCTCCAACAACCCCGACAAGGCCGCCCAACTGCGCGACCTCGGCGTCGCGATCCGCGACCGCGTTCCCACCGGCGTCCACGCCACCCCGCACAACCTCCGCTACCTCCGCGCCAAGGTGAAGGGCACCGAACAGCTGTTGGCACACGACCTCCTGGCGGGCCGCATCGCCTGAGGAGCGGCCTCTACCTCGCCGCGGCATTCGTCGTCACCTGATCTCCTTCAGCACAGTCTGGTTGCCGGAGTTCTCACAGGCTGGGAAGGCGCCGCCCGGAGCGCCGAGGACGAGCGGGGGGTACGCGTCAGCGTGCTCGGGCCAGCAGACCGCCTGCTTCTTCGGGTCGGCGTCGTGCGGGTACAGTGCTTTGCTCGCCGCGTCGTAGCGCCACTTCTGGTCGGAGCGGCCGTCGCAGGAGGCGACATCCACAGCAGTGGACTGCTGAGCCAAGCATGAATCCGTCTCCGGGTTCTTGATCGTGCCGTCCTCGGACAGTGCCCAGGTGGACATGGTGCCGTGGCTGTTCGGGCAGGTGCCGCCGCGGACCACCAGCTCGGGAGAGCCCTTCGTGCGGTCCTCGGCGGCGCAGTGATTCCGGACGGGGCTGACGATCTGGTAGAAGCCCTTGGGCAGCAGGGCCGGAGAAGTACGGAGATTCATCGTCATCGGCTTGGTCTCGTCCCACCCGCCGTTCCGGCTGACGCTGAGGACGAGGCTCCCGCCGGTCAGCGCGGTGGCGTACGGCCGTATCTCGAAGGCCGGTCGGCGTGGCCGGGGCGCGCGGGTTCGGGCCTGAGCGCCTCGGCCACGCGCGGGGTCATCCGAGGTTGACCCATTCGCCGAGGGGGCGGTCGTCCCGCACCCGGGTGTCGGTGTGGCGTTCGCCGTCCGCGATGGAGACCGTGCGGACTCCTTGGCGGTGGAAGACCCAGAACTGGCTCTTCCCGGCGGCGCGTTGCATCGTCGGGACGGGGAGGAAGGCGTCGACCCAGTCGACACCGCGCAGGGACTCCCACAGGGTCAGTTCACGGTCGCTGCGGACGAGTTCATCGGCGCGCCGGGGGCCGTCGGTGATGGTGATCATCCGATACACCTGTCGCTCCCGGCCGTCCGTCCCGGTGACGGTGTGGAAGACCCAGTACCCGCTCTTGCCGCCGACGCGTTGCTGGTCCGGTACCGGCAGGACCGCGTCGACGTGGGCGACGCCGCTGAAGGAACGCCACGGGGTGAGTTCGCGGTCGGCCACCTCGACCTTGCTGGTGTACCGGGGCCCGTCCGCGATCGAGATCATGCGGAACACCTGCTTGCCGTTCCTGGTGTGGAAGAGCCAGTACGAGCTCCTGCCGTCGATGCGTTGGAGGTCCGCCACGGGGAGGAGGGCGTCCAGCCGGGCGACGTTCTCCAGTGCGGGCCAGCCGGTGAGGTCGCTGGTGGGGCGCAGCACCATGTCGGTGGTCTCCCGGCTGTCCGGGACGGCGATGGTGCGGACCTTGTCCTGCTGGAACATCCAGAACTGGCTGACGCCGCCGAAGCGCTGTTGGTCCGCGACCGGGAGGAACGCGTCGACGCGGGCCGAGGTCGGGGTGTGTCCGTCGAGTCGACCCTGGGCGAGCGCCTTGAGCGTGCTGATCGAGGGGGCGAAGGCGTACACGGCGCCCTCGGTGCGGACGAACCGCCGCATGCTCAGCGGGGTGGTCCGTGGTCCCTCCGCATTGGTGCTCTCGTACTGCAGGACGCCCTCGTTGATCTTCGGCAGCCGCCCGCTGATCATCCCGTCGGGGCCGGGCTTGCGGTCGCCGCGGCCGGGCGGGAAGTTCGGGGTGTTGATCCAGTCCTTCTGGATGAACTCGAACTGCTCGACCAGATCGGACTGGTAGCTGACGAAGAGCAGGCCGCGTGAGGCGTCCGGGCCGCCCGCGCTGCCCGTGGTGGGGTCGAACGGCTGACCGTAAGGGGCGCCGCGCCGCATGATCCGGCGTGCGTCCATGAACACCTCGGCGACCGGCCCTTCGTCGACCAGGCCGTCGCGGGGCGCGGTCTGGCGAAGGTGGGAGAAGAGCGGGGTCTTCAGGCCGTCGGGGTCGTCGAGGAAGCTGATGTCGTTGTCGCGCATAGCAGCCGCGTCGTTGACCGGGTCGTGGGTGGGGCACTTGTGGACCGGCGCGCCGGAGCGCCAGCGGCCCACCATCCGGGCGGCCAGCCACTCGACGGTCGCGCCTTCGGGCACGGCGTCCTTGACCTTCTTGAGCTCCTCCAACTGCTCGCCCACCTGGGCCCACCAGCCGGGCACGTCCTGGCCGAGGCGGCGGATCACCTGGAAGGACCCGTCGGTCATCCACGGCGGCATGTCCTTGGTCGGGTATTCGCGGCGGTCGCCCTCGACCTCGACCCGGGGCCGGCCGACGAGGAACTCGCCCGGCGGGATCAGTCGGGTCCCGGGGTGCCCCTTCACATAGCCCTTGCGCTGCGGGTCCTCCTCGTCGAAGCCGAGTACGCCGGGTTCGCTGATGCCGTCCTTGAAGCCGAAGTGCTCCTTGCCCCGGCGATCTCCGGTGAGGGTCGCGGCGTTCTGCTGGAACACGATCACGGCGGCGGCCCTCGTCGCGACCTCGCGCTGCTCGTCGATCGCGATCTGCAGGTCCTCGGGGGAGTCCGAGGCGATGGTGAGCACCGCGTGGACGGTGCGGCCGCCGTCGTGGCCGAAGAGCCAGCACTCGCTGGCGCTGTCCCGGACGTCGCCGAGGTCCATGGCGCGGGCGGACGCGCCCAGGACGAAGGCCCTCAGCGTCGAGTCCTTCGGAGTGTCGGGGACCGGGACGGGCTGCCCGGAGACGAACTGGATGCCCGCGTGGGTGAAGCTGACGCCCAGCCAGGTGGCCTTGAGCGCCTCGGGGTCGTCGCCGCCGGACGTCTTGCGGGCATCGCTGAACTTCTTGTTGAACCTGGCGACCTGCTTGGTCGTGGCGATCCTGGGGGCGAGTGCGGCGAGCCAGGCCTGCGCCCGTGCCCGGTCCTCGAACTGGAGGAAGAGCAGGGAGACGTAGTCCTTCTTGAACCCGGCGATGATGTCGCCCTGGATGTCGGCGCTGTCCCGAAGGGGGAGCGGGGTGGTGCCGGTCGTGGTGGTGGTCATGGTCTGCTCCGCTGGGGGTGTGGGGTGCCCCCGGGCGGGTGCCTTCAGACAGCCGCCCGGGGCGGAGTGAAACGTGTGGGCTCAGGGCTTGAGCTGGATCCACTTGGCGATGCTGGGAACGCCCTTGGAGTCGAGGAGGAACAGCATGTAGTAGCCGGGAGGCGCGGCGTCCGCGGACGGGGGCGTCTTCAGCAGCAACTGGCCGTTGGCCTTGTCGACGATGGGCAGTTCGACGTAGCGCTGGCTGGTGTCCACCGAGTGCGTGGAGGTGATCGGTGCGAGGAGGACGGCCTTACTGATGTCCGTCGAGGTGGTGTCGACGGGGAAGAGCCGGTTGTAGCCCTGCGCGCGGGTGGGCACTTCGGTCAGGGTCGGGCGCGGGCCCTGGAAGAGGTACGGCGGTTCGTAGATCTCGATGGAGCCGTTGACGGCCGGGTTCTTGATGTCCGGGTTGCTGGCCAGCTCCTGCAGCTCGTCGCCGGTCACCATGATCCGACCGTCCGGGAGGATGACCGCGTTGGAGTGATACCCGCGCGGCAGCCGCTGCGCCGGGCCGAGGGTCCAGGTGCCGTTGGCGTCGCGCGCCTCGGTCTGGCGGTACTTCAGGTCCGCGTTCGGGTTGAGGTCGCCGAAGCCGTAGTTGCGGATGCCGTAGGCGCCGTTGACGGTGAACAGGTTGCCGCCCGGCAGGATGAGGGTGTCGTCCTGGGTCCGCCCGAAGGCGCGCGGCGTGCTCTTGGTCCAGCGGCCGCCGGAGAACAGGTAGGTGTTCGGGTCGTCCTTGTCGCCGCCGAGGACCAGCACGGAGTTGGGGCCCGCGGTGCCGTTGGGCAGGGCGACCGCCGATCCGTAGAGGCGCAGCCCGCCGTCGGGGCGGTTGGGCAGCGGGAGGCGGGTCTGCCTGACGGGGTCGAAGACGAACTGCTGGTCGGCGTCGCGGCCGAAGCCGTAGATCCGGCCGTCGTTCAGCGAGAACAGGTGCGGGTAGTCCATCCGGTAGGGGGCGTCGGCGGTGCGCCACTGGTCCACCGGGTTGTTCTCGGTGAAGTCCTGCCCGTACGGGACGTCGGTCCCCGCGGCAGGGAAGCGTTCGATGATCGGGGTGGGGGTGCCCCAACCCAGCTCGGTCTGGCCGGACATGATGGTCTGCCGGCCGTCCGCGCCGGTGACCACGCTCGGGTACCAGCGGCCGACACTCATGTCCTGCTGCTTGAGCCACTTCTCGTGCCAGGAGTCGAAGACCAGCGCGAACCGGGCGCCGGCCCCGTTGTTGCCGCCGAAGTTGCCGCCGAAGACGGCGACCATGCCGTTGGGCAGGTAGGCGTGGCCCGCACAGAAGATGGGCGCGGGGCGCGGCTGGTTCAGGCCGTCGTCGAGGTTCACGGTCGGCGGCGGGACGTCCTTGAACGCGTTCAGCCCGGTGCCCAGGCTCGGATCCCAGACGTAGGCGCGGCCGGCGTTCTCCTTGCCGATCGTCTGCGTGGGCGCGGGCTCCTGCTGCGGGTTGGAGGTGATCCGCTCGAACGAGAAGAGCAGCACCTTGCCCGTGGGCAGCAGGGCCACGTGGTCGCCGAAGTCGGGGGAGGGGAAGTAGTCGGTGAACCGACCGTACTTGGCGACGTCGGTGAACTTGCTGTTGTTGAGCGCGGCCTGGGAGTCGGCCAGGGTCTTCAGCCGCAGGGCGCGGATCGGGTCCGGGTAGTCGCCCACGCCGCGCGCGCTCCGCGCTCCGTGCGAGCCCGGTTGGTCGGCCGCGTAGCCGCGGGAGGTGGGCAGGGACGTGGACAGTGCGGCCGTCGTGGCCAGTGCGAGAGCGGTACAGGCCACCAGCGCCGCGGACAATCTTCGGGACATGTCAGGGACACTCCTTGCTCGTAGCTGACAGTAGTCAGACAAGCAGGGAGGGTGACTGTTCGTGTGCAGACACGCGCGGCGAACCCGCGATTTTGGATGTGGGCATGCTCAAATGTCGCTGAGTCCGTGATCGCCCTCGGAAAGGAATCCGCCGTGATCAGCACCCCCGGCCGTGCCGTTGCCGCCGCAGCGGGAGCAGCCTTGCTCGTTCTCGTCCTCACCACCAGCGCGGGCGCGACCAGCCCGCGCCGAGACTTCCAGCCGCACGCGATCACTGGAGCCGTCATCAAGAACGGCGCGAACGGGGCCGAGCAGACCCTGATGTGCCCGCCGGACGAGAACGTGCTCGGCGGCGGCTTCACGGTGTCCGCCCAGCCCGGACGCCACCTGGACGCGACCCCGACCGACGTGCTGGCCAGTCGCCCCACCACCGACGCCACCGGCTGGATCGTCGCCGTCCACAAGTCCACGCTGCCGACCCAGGGCAGTGCGGCGGAACCCGCCGACCTCACCCTGCAGGTCGTCTGCACCGAGGGCGAGACGACCCCCGGCGGCTGAGTTTGTTGACGGTGACCGTGCCGTTGTAGCCGGTGCCGGAGTTGATGTCGGCCAGCGGCAGGACCGTGCCTGAGCCTCAGCCGCCCAGGGCGGGGATTCGGATCACTCGGCCGGTAGCTGGTCGGTCGGGGGCGTGTGGGAGGCCGGCTGGGCGTGGCGGCGGGCGGGTTCGCGTCCTGGCGGCTGCACGTGGCGTTCGACCGGCTCGTGCCGACGGGTCTTTCTGGTCACGGGGTGGCCGGGTTCCACCTGGAGACGCTCGGTGTCGTGCACGACCGGGATCGGGCCGCCCTTGCGGACCTCGTAGGTGGTGGTTTCATGGGTGATCTCCACCTTCAGCAGACTCTGGCGGACCGTCAGAGCGAATGCGAGCCGCCGCACTCCGCTGGGCAGGCGGGGGCGGAAGGTGAGGGTGCCGTTCTGGTCGCGCAGGCCGCCGAAGCCGGCGACCAGGGCGATGCAGGCCCCGGCGAGCGAGGCCATGTGGAGACCCTCGTGGCTGTTGCCGCCCAGGTTGTCGAGGTCCATCAGGGCGGCTTCGGCGGTGTAGTCGTAGGCGAGGTCGAGCTGGCCGACCTCGGCGGCGATGACCGCCTGGGTGCACGCCGACAGCGACGAGTCGCGGACGGTGATGCGCTCGTAGTAGGCGAAGTTGCGCGCCTTCTGCTCGTCGGTGAACGCGTCGCCGCGGACCTGCATGGCCAGCACCAGGTCGGCCTGCTTGACGACCTGCTTGCGGTAGAGATCGAAGTACGGGTAGTGCAGCAGCAGGGGGTAGTTCTCCGCCGGAGTACTGTCGAAGTCCCAGAACTGGTGGTCGGTGAACCCGTCGGCCTGCGGGTGGACTCCGAGCCTTTCGTCGTAGGGGATGTACATCGCGGTGGCGGCGTCACGCCAGGCCGCCGCCTCCTCGGGATCGACGCCGAGAGCCGCGGCCTCCTGCATGTACGTGGTCGCCGTCGCGGCCGCGTGCCGCAGGTTGGCCTGCGCGGTGAGGTTGGTGTAGACGTTGTTGTCCGCGATCGCGCTGTACTCGTCCGGCCCGGTGACGCCTTCGATGCGGAACCGCCCGGCGAGGTCGTGATGGCCGAGCGAGCGCCACATCCGCGCGGTGTCGACCAACAACTCGAGCCCGATGGTGCGTTCGAACTCGTGGTCGCCGGTGGCGCGTACGTAGCGGACGACGGCGGCGGCGATCCCGGCGCCGATGTGGAACGCGGCGGTGCCGGCGGGCCAGTAGCTGGAGCACTCCTCGCCGTGGATGGTGCGCCAGGGGAACACGGCTCCGGCGAGGCCCAGTTGGGCGGCGCGCTCGCGGGCGAGCGGGAGCGTGCTGTGCCGCCAGCGCAGGACCTGGTTGACGGCGCCCGGCAGGGCGTAGGTGAGCACCGGCAGCACGAACGCCTCGGTGTCCCAGAAGCTGTGGCCGTCGTAGCCCGTGCCGGTGAGGCCCTTGGCGGGGATGGGGCGGTCCTCGCTGCGCGCACTCGCCTGCAGAACGTGGAACAGCGCGAAGCGCACGGCCTGCTGCAGTTCCACGTCGCCGTCGAGCCGGACGTCGCTGTGCTCCCAGAACTCGTCCAGGTACTCCCGCTGTTCGCGCACCAGGCCGTCCCAACCGGTGAACCTGGCGGCCGTGAGGGCCGCGAGGACCTGGTCACGGACGGCAGGCAGCGACCGCACCGCGGACCAGCCGTAGGCGACGAACTTCACCAGCCGCAGGCGCTCGCCCGGCTGCAGCACGGTGGTGACGCTGATGCGCGCGTTGTTCTCACTGCTCTCGGCGCTGACGTCGAAGGCCCCGGGGGCCTCGATGACGTGGTCCATCCCGGCCGCCACCCGCAGCCCGCTACGGGCGGTGCGGTGCACCAGTGCGGCCTCCGTGCCCACCGCGATGTTGGCCTCCGCGACCAGGGGCGCCTCCGGCATCGCGGCCACACGGGGGTCGGCCTCCGCGGTGGGCAACTGTTCGTTGGCGACCAGCGTGGACTGCAGCACGATCCGGGCCGGACCGTCGACGGCCTCCACGGTGTACTCGATCGCGGCGATCGCCCGCTGGGTGAGCGAGACCAGGCGGGTGGAGGTGACCTTGACGGTCCGTCCGGCGGGCGACGTCCACTGCGCCTCGCGACGAAGCAGTCCGTCACGGAAGTCCAAGCGGCGCTGGTGACTTCGCAGTTGCCCGTACCGAACGTCGAACGGCTCGTCGTCGACCAGCATCCGGATGATCTTGCCGTTGGTGACGTTGATGACGGTCTGCCCGGACTCGGGGTACCCGTAGCCGATCTCCGCATACGGCAGGGGATGCAGCTCGTACACGCCGTTGAGATACGTGCCGGGCATCCCGTGTGGCTCGCCTTCGTCCAGATTGCCCCGCAGGCCGATATGGCCGTTGGACAACGCGAACACGGACTCCGCCGTGGCCTGGCCGGTCAGGTCGAGGGTGTGCTCGACGACGGCCCACGGGTCGACGGAGAAAGCCTCGGACCTCACTGCGTGTCCCCTTCGAGCCGTCCGGGCAGATCGAGCAGTTCGGACAGGTCCCGCACGACGACGTCGGCGCCGTGTGCGCGCAGTTCGTCCGCCTGACCGACCCGGTCCACCCCGACGACGGCACCGAAGCCCCCGGCGCGCCCGGAGGCGACACCGGCCAGCGCGTCCTCGAAGACCGCCGCGTGTTCGGCCGGGACGCCGATCATCCGGGCGGCGGCCAGGTAGGTGTCGGGCGCGGGCTTCCCGGCCAGGTGCTGCTCCGCGGTGACGACGCCGTCCACGACGACCTCGAACAGGTCGGCGAGGCCGGCCGCGTGCAGCACGTCCCGCGCGTTGGCGCTGGAGGAGACCACCGCCCGTGGCAGCCCGAGCTGCTGCAGGCGACGCAGGTAGGCGACCGAGCCGGGGTAGGCGTCGACGCCGCGCTCCTTGATCATGCGCAGCACGATCTCGTTCTTGGCGGTGCTCAGACCGTGGATCGTCCGTGCCCCGGGCGGGTCCTGGGGGCTGCCCTCGGGGAGCTGGATGCCGCGGGACCGCAGGAAGGCGCGGGTTCCGTCCAACCGCGGGCGGCCGTCCACGTATCGGTCGTACTCCCCGACCGGATCGAACGGCACGAACTCCGTGCCGGTCCGAGCCGCATCCGCCCGCAGGAAGCCGTCGAACATGTCCTTCCAGGCAGCCGCATGTACCTCGGCGGTCCGCGTCAGTACGCCGTCCAGATCGAACAAGAAGCCGCGGATGTGGTCCGGGAGTCCCAGCATGGCTCCCAGTCTCACCCGCGCGTATGCGGCTACGCGGCCATTTCTCCCCGGCGGGCGCGTCGCCTCCGCTTCGACGTCGAGCCTGCGCGCGGTCACCCGGCGGCGAGGCGCTGCTGCCAGTCGCTCGGCAGACGGTCGGCCGGGCCGGGGACGGACTGGTTCAGGGGGTGGTGGGTCGGGGGAGCCAGCTGCGGGCCGGACTCGTAGAACTCCGAGGTGTCGTAGTTCCAGAACCACTCCTCGCTCGGTTCGAAGCTGCGGATCACCGGATGCCCGCTGGCCTTGGCGTGCGCGGTGGCGTGCTTGGCGGGGGAGTCGTCGCAGCAACCGATGTGGCCGCAGGCGGCGCAACGCCGCAGGTGCAGCCACCAGCCGCCGGCCGCGTCGCACTCGACGCAGCCGGTGCCGCTCGGCGGGACGGTGGGGTCGATCGCGTTCTCGGCGCTCATGGCGGGGCTCCTGCTCCTACTCGGTGTCGGACGGTGTGTCGGACGGTGCGGGATCGATCGGGAGGCGGATCTGGAAGCGCGTGTCGCCCGGCTCGGACTGGAGACGCAGGTCGCCGCCGTGGCGGTTGACGATGATGCGCCAGGAGATGTCCAGGCCCAGGCCGGTGCCCTCACCGACGGGCTTGGTGGTGAAGAAGGGGTCGAAGACGCGGCTCTGCACCTCGGCCGGCACGCCGGGGCCGGTGTCCCGGATCTCGACCAGTACCTTCTCCCCGTCCCGTGCGGTCCGCACGGTGAGGGTGCCGCCGTTGCCGGTGCTGTGCATGGCCCAGGCGGCGTTGTCGATCAGGTTCGTCCAGACCTGGTTCAGCTCGGCCGGGTACCCGGGGATGCTGGGCAGGCTCGCGTCGTAGTCGCGCACCACGGTGATGTCCGGACCGAGCTTCCCGGCGAGCAGCAGCAGCGTGCTGTCCAACAGCTCGTGCACGTCGGCTCGCTGGTACGGGGCGCGGTCCAGCTGCGAGTACTCCTTCGCCGCACCCACGAGAGCGGAGATGCGGTGGGTGGCGTCCTCGATCTCGGTCAGCAGGAGTTCTGCTTCGACCGTGCAGCCCAGCCAGCCCAGGGCCCGGCCGAGCAGGTCCTCGGGCACGGCGGCGGCGATCCCGTCCAGCCAGTCGGTGCCGAGGCCGCCCTGGACGAGGACCGGCGCCAGCTCCCAGGCGTTGCCGATCTCGCGCTCCTCCAACCAGTCGCCGACCTCGTCCTCCAGGTCCGCGGTCTGGAGCGGGCTGAGCGGCGGGGCCTGCCCGATCCGGGCGAGGGTCATGTCCTGAAGGTCGTTCAGACGGGCCAACTCCTTGGCCCGGCGCGGATCGGCCGCGAGTTCGCCGAACTCGCGGCGGACCTGGGCGATGCGCTCCCGCAGGGCGGAGGTGGCTCGCACGGCGGCGGCCGCGGGGTTGTTGAGCTCATGCGTGAGACCGGCCGTCACCGAGCCGAGGGCGAGCAGCCGTTCCCGCTGTCCGATCGCCTCCTGGGTGTTCTTGAACCCGAAGAACAGGCCCTCCAGCAGGTGGACGGCCATCGGGAACCAGTCGCGCACGATTCGCGCGAAGGCCTCTGCGGGCAGCACGAAGAAACGCGAACGCTCGGTCACCCGGAGCGAGTTGTTGTAGACCTGCGGCACCTGGTCACCGAGGTACGCCTGGAACGCTCCGGCGTAGACCCCGGGTGCCGACGTGCGGGTGACGTCCACCTCCTGGCCGCCGACCAGACGGGAGAGGACCACGGTCCCTTCGAAGAGCACGTAGAAGTGCGCCGCCGGATCCCCCTCCCGGCACACCGGCCCGGCCTCGAACCACTCCACGTGGCCGTCCCGGCACAGCTGGGTGAGCTGGTCCGGCGTCAGCTTCTCGAACAGGAATAGCTTCCGCAGCTCCTCCTCGTCGCAGAGCGCCCAGCCGCCGGTCACGACTGCTCCAGGTAGCGGTGGACGAGCATGACCGCCATCGCACCCTCACCGACGGCGGACGCGACCCGCTTGGCGGACTCGGCCCGTACGTCCCCGGCCGCGAAGACCCCCGGCACGTTCGTCTCCAGGTGGTAGGGCGGCCGGTCCAGCGCCCACCCGGCCGGCGGGCGCGCGTCAGGGGTCAGGTCGGGGCCGGTCAGGACGAAGCCGTGGGGGTCTCGCAGGACGGTGCCGTCCAGCCAGTCGGTCAGCGGCTCGGCCCCGATGAAGACGTACATCCACTGCGCGTCGACCGTCTCGGTCTGCCCGGTCGCCCGGTTGCGCAGGGTCAGCCCCTCCAGGTGGTCCTTGCCGTGGGCCGCCTCCACGACGGTGTCCGTGCGCACCGCGATGGTCGGGGCGTCCTCGACCCGCTGGAGCAGGTAGTACGACATGGACGCCGACAACTGGGGCGCCCGTACCAGCAGGGTGACGCTCCGGGCGTTGCGGGCGAGGAACATCGCGGCCTGTCCGGCCGAGTTCGCCCCGCCGACGATGTAGACGTCCTGGCCCTGGCAGGCGGTCGCCTCGGTCAGCGCCGAGCCGTAGTAGACCCCGCGCCCGGTCAGCTCCGCGACGCCCGGTACGTCGAGTTTCCGGTACGACACGCCCGTCGCGAGGATCACGCCGTGGGCCGACACGGCGGAGCCGTCGGCGAAGCGCAGCGTGCGGGCGGCGCCGTTCACCTCCAGTCCGGTGACCTTGCACGCCGTGAGCAGTTCCGCGCCGAACTTCGTCGCCTGGCGACGTGCCCGCTCGGTGAGCTGCGCTCCGGAGACGCCGTCGGGGAAGCCCAGGTAGTTCTCGATGCGGGAGCTCTGGCCCGCCTGACCGCCGGTCGCCTCGCGTTCCACCAGAACGGTGCGCAGGCCCTCCGAGGCTCCGTAGACCGCGGCGCCGAGCCCGGCCGGGCCGCCGCCGACGACGACCAGGTCGTAGAAGTCGGCGGCGGGGGTGATCGACAGGCCGACGTGGGCGGCCAGGTCCCGCTCAGTCGGCTCGACCAGGGCGGTGCCGTCCGGGGTGACCACCAGCGGCAGCCGAAGCGCGTCCTGCCCTGCGGCGGCGAGCAGCCTGGCCCCCTCCGGCTCCTCGACGGAGTACCACCGGTAGGGCACCTGGTTGCGCGCCAGGAACTCCCGGATCTGCGAGGAGCGCGCCGACCACCGGTGGCCGACGACCTTCGTGATGTCCACGACCCGACCGTCCGTCTCCCGCCACGTCGCCAGCAGGTCGTCCACCACCGGGTACAGCTTCTCCTCGGGCGGCTCCCACGGCTTGAGCAGGTAGTGGTCGAGGTCGACGACGTTGATGGCGTCGATCGCGGCGCTGGTGTCGGCGTAGGCCGTCAGCAGTACCCGACGGGCGCCCGGGTACAGGTCGAGCGCCTCCTCGAGGAACTCGATGCCGTTCATCTGGGGCATCCGGTAGTCGGCCAGGATCACCGCGACCGGCGTGCCGCGGAGCTTCAGCTCGCGCAGCGCCTCCAACGCCGAGTCGCCGGACTCGGCGCGGACCACCCGGTACCGGTCCCCGTAGCGGCGGCGCAGGTCCCGCGCCACGGCGCGGGAGACCGCGGGATCGTCGTCCACGGTCAGGATCACGGTCCGTGCCGCGTCGGCGGCGTCTGCCATGGTGCACCACCCGGACTGTCGCAGGGCTCGATGGAACAGCCCCTCCAGTCTGCTCCGGGGGACGTGATCCGGCTCCTGAGAGTCGCATCGCCCGGCGTCCCGCCCCCAGTCTGTCGGGCCCCACACCGGCGCCCGACGCGTTCTCTCAGGGGATCAGGACGACCTTGCCCCCGGGGCGGCCGGACCTGCTGAGCTCGACGGCGGCCTGCCAGTCGGCGAGCGGGTAGGTGCGCGCGATCGGGACACGGAACGCGCCGTCGGCTGCGAGCGCGGCGTACCGGGGGAGGAAGGTGCTCGCCGGTGCCGGAGCGGTGAGGTGGTCGAGGTTGACGCGTGCGCCGAGTCGCCGCGCCTCGTCGTGGTTGCTGATGGTCATGACCCGGCTCGGATCGCCGGTGGCGGCGACGAGTTCGGGGACGACCCCCGCGTGCGGCGGCGCGGCGTCCAGCACCAGGTCGACCGGGCCACCGGCGAGCTCACGTACCCGATCGGCCATCCCGGCCCCGTAGGGAGTGGCCTGGGCGCCCAACGCGGTGAGCTCTGCGGTGTAGGTGGGGCCGGCGGTGGCGACGACCCGGACGCCGCGGCTCAGCGCGATCTGAACGGCGGCGAATCCTACCATCGCGCCCGCGCCGTGGACCAGCAGCGTGTTGCCCGGCTCGACGCCCATCGCATCGAGGGTCCAGGCGGCGGTCTGGACGACCATCGGCAGGACGGCGGCCTCGACGGGATCCAGCCCGTCGGGCACGCGGTACCAGCTGTCGAGAATCGCGACGTCGGCGACGCCCGCGCTGGGCTGCCCGAGGAAGTCCGCCGTCCCGAAGACCAGGTCTCCGGCCGCGACGTCGTCCACCTGCTCACCCACCGCGTCGACCACCCCGGCGACGTCGTAGCCGATGCCGCGCGGCAGGCCGCCCGGCCTGAATCCACGGCAGACCGCCCAGTCGGCCGGGTTCAACCCGGCCGCGGACACCCGCACGCGGACACGGCGGGCGGCCGGGTCGGCGATCTCGACGCGCTCCTCGCGCAGGACGTCGGCCGGTTCGCCGTACTCGTGAAAGCGGATTGCGGTAGCGGGAACGGGGCTCATCGGGTCTCCTCACGACACCACGTAGCGACAGTCACTGACGCTATCAGCGTGACAGTCACTGTCGCTACGTACAATGCGGGCATGCCGAGAGACGGATCGAAGGCGCGCGCCCGGCTGCGTGCGGCGGCCCTGGACCTTTACCGCGAACGCGGTTACGACGAGACCACCACCGCGCAGATCGCCGCGCGAGCCGAGGTGAGCGAGCGCACCTACTTTCGGCACTTCGCCGACAAGCGCGAGGTGCTCTTCGACGGCGAAGCGGAGCTGCGCGCGATCCTCGTCGACGCCGTCGCCGCAGCGCCGGACGGCCTGGCCCCGCTGCAGGTCATGGTCAGGGCGTTCAGCGCGGCGGTCCCGCTCATCGTCGCCAACCGCTCGGTGGCGGAGCAGCGAGCGGAGGTCATCGCCGTGACACCGGCCCTGCAGGAACGCGCCTACGCCAAGACCGCCGGCCTCACCGACGTCCTCGAAGCGGCCCTCTCCGCCCGCGGGGTCACCCGACCGACGGCGCGACTCGCGGCGCAGGTCGGGATGGCGGCCTTCGAGCGCGCCAGCCGAGCCTGGGCCGGCGATCCCGAGGTCGACCTGGCCGCCCTGATCGCCCGTGCGGCCGACGAGGTGCTCACTCTCGGCGGAACGTGAGAGCAGTCCTCCGGCAGACCGTCAGGAGCCGGCGTCCGGCAGCCAGTTGCCGTGGAAGCCGGCCGGGACGCGGTTCGGCAGAGGCACGGACGCGACACGGGTCATGTCGCTCGCGTCCAGGACCGCGAAGGCGGAGCCACGGCCCTCGCGGTCGGAGACGATCGTCAGCAGCCAGCCGTCGTCCTCCGCGCGGGCGTCGGCCGCGGGGACGAAGACGGCCTCCCCCGGGGCCTGGCTGCTGCCCGCGTCGTAGCTGCGGCTTGCGCCAAGGGTCAGGTCGTACTTGACGATCGAGGTGTCGGCGACGGCGTAGCGGTACCGGCTGGGGCGGCCGACGAGAGTCTCGTTGACGGTGGGGAACTCCACCGCCCGGTCGTCCAGGGGCTGTTCGTTCACCCGGCCGGTATCCGGGTCGAGGGTCCACTGGTGGAGTCGGGGGTGGTCGGCGGTGCCGGACGGTGCCGGGGCTGCCCCGCTGATGCGGTCCCAGGAGCGGACGAAGCCGTCCCGCCCGTAGCGCACCGCGTCCAGCACGATCCGGCCGGCCGCGTCCTCGCGGGCGTTGCCGACGTGGTAGACGTAGCCGGGCTCAACCTCGAACCACCGCACCGGAGCTGAGCCGTGCTGTGCCATGACGCCGATCCGGGCCGCGTAGTCGTCGTCCCACCGGTACGGCATGCCGCCCCGGCCCAGCCGGGAGTGGTCGAAGACGACCGGAAGGTCGAGCCAGACCACGTGGTTCTCGGTGATCGCGAAGTCGTGCATCATCGTCGGCCCACCGACCGGGATCTCCCGGCTCTCCACCAACGTGCCGTCCACGGTGGCGCGGTGGTAGGTGAGATGGGGAGGGAGGGCGCCGTATCCGAAGAAGTGCAGGTCCCCGGTGACCGGGTCCTCCTTGGGGTGGGCGGTCATGGCCGTGGTGAGACGGCCGCCGAAGTCGTAGGGGCCGAGAGTTTCGAGCCGGTCGGTGACCTGGTACGGGAAGCCGTTCTCGACCAGCGCGAGGATGAGTCCGGCATGCCGGATGACGTTGGTGTTGGCGGTGACCGCCCGCAGGTCCGGCCCTTCCGGACCGAGGAAGCGGGACCCGGCGAACGCGGCCGTGCGCACCCACCGATTGCGCTGCCACAACGCGCGACCGCCCTGGAGCCGGATGCCGTGCAGCATGCCGTCGCCGGTGAACCAGTGGCCTGGATCCTGTCCGGGGCGGGGGTTGGGGCCGTTGCGGAAGTAACGGCCGTTCAACTCGGGCGGCAGTGTGCCCTCGACGGACAGGGCGCGGCTCTCGGTCTCTTCGGTGACGGGCGCGAGGTGACCGGTGAGATAGACGGGCTGCTGGACGGGCTGATCGCTGGGCTGATCGCTGGGAGGGGTCATGGTCAGCTCTCCTTGGTGAACACGGCGGCCTGCCCGGCCTGCGCGGCGCGCGCCGTCTGTGCGGACTGGGCGGCGAGCCGGCGGCGGGACTCCTGGTAGCGGAGGGTGAAGACGGCCGGGACCACGAACCCGGCGACCTGGATCAGCGTGGTGGCCAGGCTCGCGTGCGGGTCGGTCAGGTCGATGGCGCCGCAGACCAGCGCCGTGACGGTGAAGCCGGCCGCCCACACCGAGGTGATCACGTTGTTGGCCCGCCGGAACTGCGGGGTGTTCCAGAGCTGCTCAGGCACCGAGCGGCGGGCGATGCCCAGGGTGAACGGGCGGGAGATCGCCAGGGAGGCCCAGGCGGTCAGGGCCAGCCAGGCGGAGGACAGCGCGCCGACACCGTCGCGCAGCGGCGAGTGGGGCTGCACGTGGGCGAGGATCGCGACGGCCACGAAGAACACCGCGGCACTAAGCTCGATGACGTTCGCGTCCAGGCCCACCCCGGCGCGGCGGTTGCGCAGCAGCAGGACGACGCTGAGGGCGACCGCGGTGATCGCCGCCGTCTCCCAACCGGCCGTGCCGCTGAGCACCGCGAAAGCGATCCAAGGGATGAAACCGCGCACCGATCCGGACATGACTGGTTCTCCTCCGTTGACATGTCTGTGCTGACATGTCGAAGATAGAATGTCACTAGGGACCTGTCAATGCAGGAAGGTCGGCGTAGGATGCACGCATGAGCTTGAGACACGCTGCGCTGGGCCTGCTCGCACTTCGCGGGGAGGCGAGTGGCTACGACCTCCTGGGCATCTTCAACGAATCCCTGGAACACGTGTGGCCCGCCACGCAGAGCCAGCTCTACACGGAGTTGGGCAAGCTCACGGACGCGGAGCTGGTGGAGGTGGTGGCGGAGGGCGGCCGGGGCCGCAAGGCCTATGCCGTCACTGAGGCCGGTCGGAAGGAGTTCGAGCACTGGCTCCTGGAGGAACCGCCGACCGTCAACCGGCGCAACGACCTGCTGCTGCGGGTCTTCTTCCTGGGCCTGGTCCCCAGTGAACGGGCCCAGGAGTTCCTGCGCGAGCGCGCGGCGGCGTCCGCCGACATGCACGAGCGACTCCGGGGAGTGGAGCGGTCACTCGTGACAGAGCAGGGCTCGCTGGCTGTCCACGGGCGACTGGCCCTGGAGTGGGGGCTGCGCTTCAGTCGCATGCAGAGCGAGTGGGCGACGTGGGCCGCCGAGCAACTGGCCGAAGCGGAACCCGCTCCCGCTGCACAGGTGGCTGTCCGGCAGGCCGCGCAGCCTTCGGAGTGATTCTCGCCCCGGCCGGGCATGTCAGGGCAGGTAGGGCACGTCAGGGCGTGCCGGTGGCGGGCCGTTGCAGCCCCGCCGCCGTCGCGGCCTCGCGCAGAGCCGCGACCACGGCGTCCGTCAGCGGGTCCGGGCCGCGGCCCGAGAAGCGCCGGAGCGCGGCGATGCGGCGATGGCCGGCGACAGGCAGGGCGGGGAGCGTGACGAGGTCGGTGCGCGTGCTGCCCAGGGCCAGTGCGGGGACGATCGCGGCACCGAGCCCGGCCGCCACCAGCGCGAGGACGGTCGGGAACTCCAGGGCGGTGTGCGCGCGGATCGGAGCGAAGCCGTACTCGGCGGCGATCCGCTCCAGCGCCCGCCCGCAGGCGGTCTCGGGGGGACCGGCCACCCACGGACGGTCCGCCAGGTCCCCGACGGAGTCGGGCGGCGGCGACCACCCGGCGGGGATGACGACGCGGTACTCGTCGTCGGCGACCGGGACCGCGGAGAGACCGGCCGGATTCGTGGTGGCGTCGGGGCCGACCACGTCGTACTCGGCGACCACCAGGTCGAGCCCGCCGGTCCGCAACTCGCGCAGGGCCACCGCGCCCTCCAGCTCGACCACGCGAGGCTCCAGGTCCGGCTGACCGACGGAGAGTTGACGCAGTGCCGGGATCAGCAGGTGGCAGATCGCCGAGGAGAACCCGGCGATGGCGACCGGACCGGTCATCCGCCCGCTCGCCGTGGCGAGTTCCCGGCGCGCCTCGGCCAGTTCCTGCTCGATGCGCTCGGCGCGGGCGGCAAGGAGCTGTCCGGCCGGTGTGAGTCCAACCCTGCGCCGGGACCGGTCCACCAGCGGCTGGCCGACTTCCCGCTCCAGTTGGGCGAGTTGCTGGGAAACCGCCGAGGGAGTCAGGTGCAGCAGTCGTGCCGCGTCCACCACGCCGCCGCGCACGGCCACTGCGTGGAGCACCCGGAGGCGCCTCGGGTCCAGTTCCATAAGCACGACTGTAGCGACACTTCAGAAATCCTCGATTGCTCTCCAGCTCAGCTTCACTGATCATCGTGAGTATGGAGACGGTGAACACGGACCAGGGCCACGACGATGCCGACGGGCAGCAGTGGCGCGTGCAGTTCGACGCGGATGTGGTCTTCGCCAACGGCGGCGGCTTGCAGACCCAGGGGTTCCGCCTGGACGTGCCCGTCCCGGACCTCGGCGACGACGACATCGCCCAGCTGTTCGTGCGTCACCTCGGACTGCTGATGGTCGACACGGTGCGCATCAGCGGCAGGCGCTCGCTGCGCGAGCCGCACAAGGGCGGCCGCGGTACCGGCGGGGCGGCCTCGCAGCCGACGGGCAACCGGACCGTGGACCTCAGCCACCCGATCCGGCACGGCATGGTCACCTATCCGGGCCTGCCCACGCCCGAGATCAGCGACCACCTCTCCCGCGAGGCGTCCCGCGACCACTACGCGCCCGGCACCGAGTTCCACATCGGCCGGATCTCGATGGTCGCGAACACCGGCACCTACCTCGACAGTCCCTTCCACCGCTTCGGTGACGGGCCGGACCTGGCGGGGTTGCCGCTGGGCGGGCTGGTCGACCTGGACGGGCTGGTGGTCCGGGCCCTCGGCGCGCAGGACCGCGCCGTCGACCGGAACGTGCTGCTGCCGCTCCAGGTCACCGGCCGGGCGGTGCTGATCCACACCGGCTGGGACTGGCACTGGGGCACCGACCGCTACGGATCGGGCGGCCACCCCTTCCTCACCGCACAGGGCGCCGCGTGGCTCGCCGAGCAGCGGCCCGCACTGGTCGGCATCGACTCGGTGAACATCGACGACACCGAGGATCCGACCCGCCCCGCGCACACCACCCTGCTGGCCGCGGGCATCCCCGTCGTGGAGCATCTCTCCGGCCTGCAGCAGTTGCCCGCGGACGGCTTCCGCTTCCACGCGGCCCCACCCGCCGTCGAGGGCATGGGCACCTTCCCGGTCCGCGCCTACGCGGTGCTGCGGGCGAATTGAATTTCCTGTGAATTTCCTGTCCTGATTTTGAACGGGTTCTCGCGTCGAGGGAAAACCTGGCCCCTGTGGGTCCGCTGACGAATCAGCCTCAACGCGGAGAGAACGGACACCACGGCATCAGGCGCCGCCCGCAGCTGCGATTTTGACCTTCGGAGCCTGTTGATTGTCTGTGTAGGGTCCAAGGGGGGCTTTGCCGTAGGCGCGGCCGATTTGCGGCGGTGCAGCATCCAGCTGCCATTGCGCTGCCCGGTGTTCCCCTCTCCCCTTTTCCTCCCGGCTCCCGGAGACCTACGGCCTTATGCCCACCGCACAGACCGCCTCCCTGTCCGCCACGTCGTCGGCAGCGCCGTCCACCCGACCATCGACCGGGTCGGTGGGGTCGGGGCGGCGACCACGGTTGGACTCGCTGACCGGTTTGCGGTGGTTCGCCGCGTTGGCTGTGTTCGCGTTCCACACCAATCAGATGGGGCGGGTTCCCAAGCTGCAGATTCCTGCCAGCTACGGGGACGCGGGAGTGGCCTTCTTCTTCATCCTGTCGGGGTTCGTGCTGGCGTGGTCGTTCTCGCCGGACACCCCGGCGAGGGTCTTCTACTGGCGGCGTTTCGCGCGCATCTGGCCGCCCTTGCTGGTCACCACGGTGCTCGCGTTCTTCGGACTGCAGCAGACCTGGCACCAGGCCGCGAAGGCGGTGGTCCTGGGACTGACCCTGCTGCTGGCCTGGCACCCCAACACGACGCTGGTCGGAAACCCGGTTGCCTGGTCGCTGTCCGCGGAGGCCTTCTTCTACCTGCTGTTCCCGCTGGTGATCCGGCCGATACTGCGGGCCCGGCCGGCTGTCCTGGGGGTGTTGGCAGTTTCTCTGGTCGCCCTCGACATCGTGTTCCGGAAGGTCAGTTTCGACTACTACCTGCCGCACCACTACGACACGTTCCACGCCCTGCTGCTGCAGTGGCTCCCGGCCTACCGGGCGCTGGAGTTCATCCTCGGCGTGGTCGTGGCCGCGGTCCTGATCCGCGGGTGGCGCCCCCGCATCCCGGTCGGCGTCGCTCTGGCGGTGCTGGGCCTCGACGTGTTCGTGATGTGGTGGGCCCACTACGAGCTCTGGCTCGGCGTTTCGTGGACCAGCCAACTCCTCAGCCCGGCCCTCGCGTTGCTGATCCTGGCCGCCGCGCTGCGTGACCTGAGCGGGAAGCGGTCGCTGCTGCGCACCAAGCCGCTGCTGCGGCTGGGGGAGTGGTCGTACTGCTTCTACCTGATCCACGCGACGGTGATCTTCGGCCTGAGCCGCTACTTCCCTCCGCCACAGGGGCGCCCGGCCTGGACGAACCTCGGCTACGACGCCGTATGGCTCGCGATCGCGCTGGTCCTCTCCTGGATGTGCTACCGCTTCGTGGAGAAGCCCGCGGAGAAGTGGCTGCGCGGCCGGTACGGCGCCCGCCCGGCCAAGACCGCGCCCGCCTCCGCCTGATCCCTGTCGGGTCTCCGACTCAGCGACGACGCCCGCACCGGCTGCAGCCGGTGCGGGCGTCGTCGCTTTTGGACCAAGGCCTCGCGGTCGGCGTCAGCTTCCGGAGGCGGCCGTCGTCGCGTCGTTGGACGCGATCGTCACCGGCTGGTCGTTCTGGAGCTCGCTGAAGAGGGTCTTCGCCTGCGTCTTGTCCCAGAGCAGCGCGTCGCCGTCGGTCGGGGTGTAGTAGTTGGCGTTCCCGACCGGGACCGTCAGCGAGTGGCCGTTGCCGCCCTGGACGTCCTTCATCGCGAAGAACATCTGCGCCAGGTCGTACGGGGTCATGCTCTTGTCGACGCTCAACGTGGCCATGCCCGCGCTGAGGGCCGGGTAGAGCTTGAACGGGTTGAGCAGCGTCGACGGAGTGGCGGCCTGGTGGGCGACGGCGGCGAGGAACTTCTGCTGGTTCGCCATCCGGCCCAGGTCCTGCGACGCCTCCTGGTGGCGCTCGCGGACGAAGGCCAGGGACTGCGCGCCGTTGAAGGTCTGGCAGCCGGCCTTGAAGTTCGCGCCCGAGGCCTGGTCCACCATCGGCTTGTCCAGGCACATGTTGACCCCGCCCAGCGCGTTCACCAGATTGACGAAGCCGCCGAAGCCGATCTCGGCGTAGTGGTCGATGTGGATGCCGGTGTTGTACTCGACGGTCTGCGCCAGCAACTGTCCGCCGCCCCAGGAGAACGCGGTGTTGAGCTTGTGCTGGGTCGCCGGGTACTGCTTGCCGGACGAACCGGTGAACGCGGGGATGGTGACGTAGCTGTCGCGCGGAAGGCTGACCAACGTGTCGCCGTTCGCGCCGACGTGCAGGATCAGCATCGAGTCGCTGTTGCCGTACTGGCCCTCGTTGTCGCTGCCGGTGTGCAGCTGTTGTTGCTGCTGCGTGGTGAGGTTCTGCCGGTTGTCCGAGCCGGCGATCAGGTAGTTCGTCCCCTGGCCGACCGGCGGCTGGGCAGGCAGCGCGCCCAGGTCGACGGTGTGGTTGAGCTGGCTGTCCGCCCAGGCGTAGGTGCCGCCCGCGGTGGCCAGCAGGGCGACGACCAGGCCTCCCGCGATGTAGGCGGTCCGGCGACGCCAGGACCAGCGGCGCCAGCCGCGCGGCGGACGCCCGCCAGTGGTGCCGGAGCTGAAGGTCCCGCCCGGTCCGGACGGGGCGCCGGGCCGGGCCGACGCGGCGGACGCACCCGGGGTGCCAGGCACCTGGCGGGTGGGCGTGCGTAGCCGGGACCGGCTGCCTGCACCGCCCCGAGGCGACAGCCCAGGGGGCAGCGGCGGCTCCTGACCGCCCCCGCCGTTGTCGGCGCTGCTGTTCCACTGATCGGCCCATTCGTTCATGGCGACAGTGTGCTGCAGTCGGATGAAAGACGTGTGGAGGGCCTGTTCTTACCCCGTGCCGAGCCCATGACGGGCTTGTTGCACATCGAGCGTTTCGGACGGACAAGGTCCGGTGCAGCCACCGCCCCGGACCCGTCTCGTCTGGGCATTCGCACGGTGCGGGGTTGTTCGACCACTGCGGGTGAGATGCGGCCGAGGCGGTCGATACTGTCGCAGAGCTGTGACACGAAACACCGGCTTTTGTCCGATCCGAGTGGCCTGAGACGGGGTGCCGGTCGAGGAGGAGGATGATCGACTGCATGTCCTCGCTCACCGGGCCGCTCAATGTCACCAGCACCTTCGTCACCTTCTTCGCGGTCGTGGGGCCGCCCAAGGTGATGCTGTCCTTCGCCCACGTAGCACGGGAGCGCACCACGCTGGTGGCGCGACGGGTGGCACTGCTCGCCTCGGCGGCCTCGGCCCTGTTGGGTGCGCTCTGCGCGTGGACGGCGCCCTACGTGACGGAGTTCTTCCACATCAGCGCCGAGTCGCTCGAACTGGCCGGCGGGATCATCTTCTTCCTCTACGCGGTGGGTCTCGTGCTCGGCGTGCACGTCGGCGCGGACAGCCCGGACGAGGTGGACGAGATGCATCCGGTGGTCTCTGGCTTCCGGGAACTGCTGCTGCCCTACGTGGTGAGCCCCTTGGCGGTGACCGCCGTCCTGGTGGAGTCCTTGAACCGGAACGACTGGGGCTGGCGCAGCAGCGTGGTCGCGTCCTTCGTGGCCGTGGCACTGATCGACGCGGTCTGCATGGTGGCGACGACGGGGCTGCTGCGCAAGGTGCACACGACCACCCTCGAAGTGTGCTCCCGGCTGCTCGGCCTGCTTCTCGCGGCCGTGGGCGTGGAGTTGTTCCTGACGGGTCTGGACCGTGCGATCACCGACTGGTCCGGCGCAACGCACTGATCGGCAAAAACGCACTGATCGGCAAACAGGATGTGGCGGGCTTCGGAGGTGTCGCAGTGACTGAGCAGTACATGGTGGATCTTCGGGACGTCGACGAGACACAGGTCGCGGTCGTCGGCGGCAAGGGCGCCCACCTGGGAGGGCTGGCGCGGCTCGGCGGCGTCCGCGTGCCGGACGGCTTCTGCGTGACGACGGACGCGTTCCGCCGGACCGTGGCGGGGGCGCCGTCGATCGACGTCCTGCTCGACCAGTTGTCGCGGGTGAGCCCGGTGGACCAGGAGGCGATCCGCGCGCTCGGTGCGGAGCTTCGCCGGACCGTCGAGGGGGTTCCCGTCCCGGACGATGTCGCGGCGGAGATCATCCGCGCGCTCGCTCGGCACGGAGAGGACACCGCCTACGCCGTCCGGTCCAGCGCGACGGCGGAGGATCTGCCGACGGCGTCCTTCGCCGGGCAGCAGGACACCTACCTAAACATCGTGGGGCCGACGGCGGTCCTCCGACACGTCAGCCGGTGCTGGGCCTCGCTGTTCACCGAGCGGGCCGTGACCTACCGTCAGCGGAACGGCATCGACCACCGCACGGTTCACATGGCCGTGGTGGTGCAGCAGATGGTCGTCCCCGACGCGTCGGGCATCCTGTTCACGGCCGACCCGGTCACGGGCAATCGGACGGTCGCCACCGTGGACGCCGGCTTCGGCCTCGGCGAGGCCCTGGTCTCCGGCCTGGTGAACCCGGACGTCTTCACGGTGCGCGACGGCGAGATCGTCGGCAGGACCATCGCCGCCAAGCAGCGCGCCGTGCAGGCTCTGCCGGGCGGTGGCACCCACGAAGTGGCGATCGACGCGCAGCGGCAGGGCCAACCGGCGCTGACGGATGCGCAGGTGGTGGAGCTGGTGCGGCTCGGGCGCCGGATCGAGGCGCACTTCGGCCGCCCGCAGGACATCGAGTGGTGCTTGGTCGACGACGGCTTCCGGATCGTCCAGAGTCGGCCGATTACGACGCTGTTCCCGATCCCCGTCCCCGAGGCCGGAGATCAGGGGAACCACGTCTATGTCTCCGTCGGTCACGGGCAGATGATGACCGATCCCATGAAGCCCCTGGGGCTGTCGATGTGGCAGCTGACGGCCATGGTGCCGATGCACGAGGCCGGCGGGAGGCTGTTCGTCGACGTCACCTCGCGGCTGGCCGCGGCTGCGAGCCGTTCCGCCCTCCTGGACGTGATGGGCAGGAGCGATCCGCTGATCAGGGACGCGCTGGAGACCGTCCTGGACCGCGACGATTTCGTCCCGCCGCTCCCGGACGCCCCTCCGGACGGGCCGCGGGCCGGTGCAGCGCAGCCCGGCGGGCCGCGGGCCGGCGGTGCGTCCGCGCCGATCGAGACCGATCCGTCCATCGTCACCGGGCTGATCGAGCGCAGCCGGGCGTCCGTCGCCGCCCTGGAGCGTGAGATCAGGACGAAGAGTGGACCGGCGTTGTTCGACTTCCTGCAGGAGGCGTTCGAGGAGCACAAGCGGGTACTCAGTGATCCGCTGAGCGTGCAGGCGATCATGGCGGGCATGGAGGCCACCTGGTGGCTCAACGACTCGCTGCTGGAGTGGCTGGGAGAGAAGAACGCGGCTGACACGCTCACGCTCTCCGCCACCGGCAACGTCACCTCGGAGATGGGGCTCGCGCTGCTCGACGTCGCGGACGTGATCCGCCCGCTGCCGGAGGTGCGGGCGTTCCTGCGGAGCGTCCAGGATGCGGGCGTCCAAGACGAGCACTTCCTGGACACGTTGGAGACGTGCGCGGGCGGGGCCGAAGCGCGCGCGGCCATCGAGGTCTACCTCGACCTCTACGGCATGCGCTGCGTCGGCGAGATCGACATCACCAGGCCGCGTTGGCGCGAGCGCCCCACCACGCTCGTGCCCGTGATCCTCGACAACGTCAGGAACTTCGGGCCGGGCGCTGCCGAGCGGCGCTTCGAGGAGGGGCGGCAGAAGGCGCAGCAGAAGGAACGTGACGTGCTGTCACGCCTGCGGCTGCTGCCCGACGGGGACCGCAAGGCCGACGAGACCAAGCGGATGATCGACCGGGTCAGAACCTTCATCGGGTACCGGGAGTATCCCAAGTACGGCATCGTCAGCCGGTACTTCGTCTACAAGCAGGCCCTGTTGGCGGAGGCCGGGCGCCTCGTGCAGGCGGGTCTGCTCGCCGAGCGGGAGGATGTCTTCTACCTGACGTTCCAGGAGTTCCGCGACGTCGTGGGCACCGGCCGGGTCGACGGCCGGCTCCTCCAGCAGCGCAAGGACGCGTTCCGCTCGTACCACGCACTCACCCCGCCCCGCGTCCTCACCTCGGACGGCGAGGCGCTGACCGGGGCGTACCGGCGCGAGGACGTACCGGTCGGCGCTCTGCCCGGCCTGCCGGTCTCCGCGGGGACCGTCGAGGGGAGGGCCCGGGTCGTCCTGGACATGGCGCAGGCCGACCTCGAAGCCGGCGACATCCTCGTCACGCCGTTCACCGACCCCAGCTGGTCCCCGCTGTTCGTCGGCATCGCGGGCCTGGTGACGGAGGTGGGTGGGCTGATGACCCATGGCGCGGTGATCGCCCGGGAGTACGGCCTGCCGGCCGTCGTGGGCGTGGAGCAGGCCACCCGGCTGATCCGGGACGGACAGCGGATCCGCGTGCACGGAAGCGGGGGGTACGTCGAGATCCTGCCCTGACCGGCGTAGCCGGGGTGGCGGACGTGACCGGCGTGACCAGCGTGACCGGCGTGGCCGACATGGCTGTCCTGGCCGGACCGCCGCCCACCGGGCCGCGTGGACACGGCCGGTGATCATCCGTCAGGCTGGGTCCGTGATCGCGGAGATAACGGCACTGGTCGGCATCCTCAGCACGGTGTCCGCGCTGTGGATCAGCGTGTCGGACCACCGGCAGCGGGCCGCCGAGGCACACGAGGCCGCACGCGGGCGCGAGCGCGCCGAGGCCGAGCGCCGGAAAGCCGAGCGCGACGCCGAACGCCGCCGCCTCGAGGCGGCGGCGACGGAGGCCGAGAGCCGGCGACTCCGGGAGCAGGTGGACGCCGCGCGTGAGCGCGAGCGGGCCGAGGCGGAACTGCTGTGGCAGCTCAACAAGTTGGTGATCAGGCTCCGGTCCGCCCCGCCGCGTGCGGGTGCGGGTGCGGGTGCGGGCGCGGGCTCCGTGACGGGCTGGAGCGTCGTCGTCCGGAACCCCAGTGGTCTCCCGATCCTCGATGTGCAGGGCTTCTGGCGCGGCGTCGCGCTCGCCGAACCTGTCGACGTCCAGGGCGGGTCGGAGATCGACATCGCCGGTCCGCACACCGACGGGGCACCACGCCTGTCCGATCTCAGCGTCCACCTCACGGACGCGCAGCACCACCGCTGGCGGCAGGATCTCGACGGCCAGGCCTGGAGCGGAACGCGTGGGGACGACGGCGCCAGCTACACGTGGACGCCGGCGTCCCTGCGTTGGGGATCCTCCTGGGACGCGCCGGCGGCGCCCGTCCCCGTCCCCGCCCCCGCCCCCGACTACGGCCCCTCCGGACTCGCGGCGCCGGGGCCGGAAGGACCGCAGGCCGGGGGAGCACCGTGGAGCCAACCTCAGGGCTCGCCGCAGCCCTTCCCTGTGATGCCGCAGCAACCTGCGTACGGCGCACCCGCGCCCGCCGCCGGCACCTGGCCGGTGCCCCGGCCACGGCTGCGGCCGGTGCTGCTTTTCCTCTGGCTGCTCAGTACGGCCTGCTTCGCCTCGCTCCTTCTGCTGAAGTAGCGGAAGGAAGTCCGGCAGAGAGGGAGCACGATGCGCGACGCGTACCACGAGGAACTCGCCACGATCACCGACGGCCTGGAGCAGATGGCCCGGCTCGCCGCCTCCGCGATCGGCCGCGCCACCACCGCACTCCTCGACGCGGACCTCCAGCTCGCCGAGACCGTGATCGCTGCCGACGACAGGCTCGACGCACTCCAGCGTGACCTGGAGGAACGGGCGATCGACGTCCTCGCGCGCCAACAGCCCGTCGCCACCGAGCTGCGCACCGTCGTGACCGCGCTGCGCATCAGCGCCGAACTGGAGCGCTCCGGCGACCTGGCCCTGAACGTGGCCAAGCTGGCCCGACGCCGCTACCCCGACCACGCCGTGCCCAACGAGCTGCATGCCACCGTGCTGGAGATGGGGCACGTCGCACAGCGCCTGATGGCCAAGGCCGCCGACGTGATCGCCACCCGCGAGATCATCGTGGCGCTCGAACTCGACGCGGACGACGACGCGATGGACGACCTGCACCGCGCCCTGTTCCGACGCCTGCTGGACGACCGCTGGCAGCACAGCGTCGAGGACGCCGTCGACGTCGCACTGGCCGGCCGCTTCTACGAACGGTTCGCCGACCACGCCGTCTCGGTCGCCGAACGCGTCGTCTACCTGGTCACCGGCGCGCACGTCGACAACCTCCAGCCGGAGTAGGCCCGGCCGGGGTGCGCCCTGACGGCCCTGGAACGGCCCGCCCGCCGTCGGTCGGCTAGTCGGGCGGCTATTCGGCGACCAGGACCAGCGCCGCCTGGTCGTCGTCCGTGAAGCCGCCGGTGAAGCTGTCGACGGCGTCCGTGAGGGCGTCGAGGATCTGCTGCGCGTCAGTGGCACCGGCGGTCGGGCGGACGGCGGTGATGAGCCGATCCTCGCCGAAGAGGGTCCCGGCCGGGTCGCGGGCCTCGAGGATGCCGTCGGTCACCAGGACGAGGTGGTCCCCGCTGCGCATGGTGAACGACTCCATGGCCAGCTCGGGCTCCGGCGAGACGCCCAGGAGCTCGCCGCGAGGGCTGGGTGCGGACACGGTTCCGTCGGCCCGGTGCAGCACCGGAGGAGGGTGTCCGGCCCGGACCATGCTCACGGCGATTCCGTCGGGCACCCGGCGCAGTTCGGCGTAGATCAGGGTCACGAAGCTCTCGTCGCTGTCCGGTCGGGCCAGCAGGGCGCCGTTGACCGCGTCGGCCACCGCGCCCGGGGTCGGCAGCAGCGGTGCGACCGCGCGGGCGGTGTTGCGGACCAGCGCGGTCGTGGTCGCCGCCAGGGCTCCACGCCCGCAGACGTCTCCGATGACCAGCCCCCACCGGTCCCCGGGCAGCGGGAAGAGGTCGTAGAAGTCGCCGCCGATGTCCAGGCCCTCGCCCGCCGGCCGGTAGGAGGCGGCCAGCCGCGCTCCGGGGACGTCGGGCAGCGCCGCGAGCAGCAGCCCGGCCTGGAGGTCATGGGCCAGCCGAGCCCGCTGGGCGTGCTGGCGGGTGGTTTCGGCACCCGCCGCAGCGGTGCGGGCCAGTTCCTCGGCAAGGGCGATCGTGCGGGGGCCCAGGGGCCGGTCGGCGGTCGCGACCACGGTCAGCGCGCCGAAGGTGTGCCCGCGCGCGGTCAGCGGCACGCAGATCCGGCCGGTGATGGCGAGGCCCAGCTCGCGCCACCCGGCTCCGGGCGCGGCCCGGCTCACCTCGCTGCGTCCGGTCGCCAGCACGCGTCCGACAGGACCGTCCTCGGCGTGCGCCGACGCCTCGGCCACCAGCAGCTCTTCGGCCCTTTCGGGTAGTCCCGGGGCGAGGGCGACGGCGACCCGTCGGATCCGCCCGGACTCCAGCACGTCGATCACGCACACCGGCCCGAGGGTCGGGACGGCCAGCTGCGCCAGCCGCTGGAGGTTCTGTGGGTAGCGGGCCTCCTCGCTGACCGCGGTGCTGGTCCGGAGGACGAACTCCAGGTCGGAACTGAGCGTGTGCTCGCGCTCGTGCGCCCGGTGGCGCGCGACCTCGGTACGGTGGCGCTCGATGGCCAACGCCGCGGTGCGGGTGAAGACGATGCTCAGGTCGAGATCCTCCTCGCGCAGCGTCCGCGGGGTGCGGTGGTACATGGCGAAGGTGCCGAGCAGCTCTCCCGCACTGGACATGATCGGGGACGACCAACAGGCCGCGAGTCCGGCCTGCCCGGCCAGCTCCCGGTAGTCGGTCCAGAGCGGATCCGTGGCGATGTCGTTGACCACGACCATCTCGCGGCGGAAGGCGGCGGTGCCGCAGGAACCCTCACGTGGCCCGATCTGGCAGCCGTCGATGGCCTCGTTGTAGAAGTCCGGCATGCTCGGTGCGGCGCCGTGCAGCAGCCGGGTTCCGGTCTCGTCGAGGAGCAGCACCGAGCTGAGCACGGCGGGTGAGAGCTTCTCGATGGCCCGGCACATGCCGTCCAGCACCTCCGCCAGCGGCGCGTCCCGCGCGATCTGCTCCAGCAGCGCCTGCTGCTCGGCGGCCAGCTTGTGGGCCGCGCGCTGCCGGGTGACGTCCACGGCGAGGAACGCGACGCCCCGGACGCGTCCGTCCTGGTCCCGACGCGGTTCGAAGCTGAAGTCGAAGTACCGCAGGCGGCGCCTGCCGACCGGCCCCAGCAGTACGGCGGCGCCGTGCATGACCATCGGCTCGCCTTGGACGTAGACGGAGTCGAGCAGGGACAGCAGGCCCTGGTCCACCAGCTCGGGCACGACGTCCGCGACCCGCCGCCCGAGCACGTCCGCGCCCGGCTCGCTGCCGATCGTGTCGAAGAACGCCTGGTTGGCTCCCTCGATCAGGTGGTCCGGTCCGCTGAGCGCGGCGAAGACCACCGGCGCACCGGCGAACATGCCCGGCAGCGGGTCGACCCCGGTCACGCCGAGGGTGGGCCGCCTCTCCGCGGCGGGCCCGCTGTCTCGGCTCCCGGGCTCCATGAGATCAGCCTGACCCCGCCCACACGGGTGAACAAGTCGGCGAGGTGCGCCGGGAACGAGCTATGCACCGGCGTTGCCGTCGCGCAGGGAATGGATCATGCTCTGCAGGCTCCGGAACGCGGCTGACTGCTCGGTCTCGGTCATGCCGGCCAGCATTCTGACCTCGACGGACCGGACCGCAACGGTCGCCTTCTCGAGCTTCTGCCGGCCGCGAGGCGTGAGCCGCGTGGGAAGAACCTTGCCGACGGGCGCCTCCTCAGGCCTGGTCACCTGGCCCTCTCGTTCCAGGGCCTGGAGCAGCACGTTCATCGACTGCCGTGTCACGAACGCGCCCCGCGCGAGCTCGGAGTTCGACAAGCCCGGCCGTTGCGCCAGCAACTCGAGGCAGGAGTAGTGCGTCACGGTCATTCCGAGTGGCCGCAGCACCTCCTCCATGGCTGCGCGCAGGGCGCTCGAAGCCTCTTTCAGCAGGTAGCCCAGTGATTTGTCCAGGTCGACGCCGGCACCGTTTTGACTCATGTCAGTATTCTGACATACATTGGTCTGTGTCAGGAATCTGACACGTAGCGAAGGAGCATCATCATGCCCGTCACCGGCCCCGACTTCATCTCGCTCCAGGCGCGCGACCTTGACGCTTCGCAGGCGTTCTACGAGCAGTACCTCGGCCTCGTCCGCTCGCAGGCCGGGCCTCCGCACGCCGTCGTCTTCGAGACGAAGCCGATCGCGTTCGCGCTCCGCGACGTCGTTCCCGGCACCGATCTCGCATCCGTTGCCCAGCCCGGCATCGGTGCTGCGATCTGGCTCCACGCCACCGACGTCCAGGCCATTCACGATGCTCTCGTCGCCGACGGTCACACCATCGTCTCGGCACCGATCGACGGCCCCTTCGGTCGGACCTTCACCTTCGCCGACCCCGACGGCTACCAGGTCACTCTCCACGACCGCGCCTGACAGGCCGAACCCCGCCGGACGATCACCGGCCCCGCAGACCGCGGTTACCGGACTCCGTCACCGGGGACCGCATGCCCATCCACTGTTCGGCTCCCCACGCCTCGTACCGCTGGACCTCGGCGAAGCCCAGCTTCGCCGCCAGGCGCATCGAGCGGGCGTTGGCGGTCTGGGTGAAGAGCACCACCGGCTCGCCGGGAAGCTCGTCGTCGAGCCAGTCGAGTGCCGCCGCGCAGGCCTCGGCGGCGTATCCGCGACCCCAGGCGTGCGGCAGGAGCAGGTAGCCGAGTTCGGCCTTCCCGGCGGCGGCCGAAGGAGCATGCCCCGTTGCTCGCCTCAGGAGGACCTGACCGATCATTGCTCCGTCGAGCTCGATCACGAAAAGTCCGGGTTGGCTCTCGGGCACCTCGGGCAGCGTGCGTTCGAGCTCGTCATGCGGCCGGGGGCCACCGAGGTAGGTGCCCACCTCCGGCGAGGCGAGCAGCTCGACGAACGTCGCTCGGTCCCGGGCCTCGGACTCGCGGAGCACGAGACGCTCGGTCTTGATCGGGGCAGGGGGCCAGGCGACAGGTCCAAGATCAGTCATGGCGGGCAACCTATCGAACGGGCCAGGAGCAGTCGCACGTCGTGACCGACCTGGGGGCGATGAGTTCTGGCTGTTCAAGACCCTCCTCGACCCGCTCCGATTCCGATCGGCCACGGTCGGTCACCGGGTGGGCCGGGCAGGGCGATCTGTTCAACTCTGCACAACTGGCCGTGCCGAGGCGGATCATGGACGCTGGAGTCGGAGGCGGCCCCGGACGCGCGAGGAAGGCGGCGGTCGGACATGGCAGTGCGGGCAACGGATCCGGGTGACGATGACAACGCGCCGGCCGGCGCGCGCCGTGGGTCGGCGGGGCCGCGGCGCGGGCTGGTGATGGGGGCGGGCGGGAGCTTGGGCGCCGCCTGGACGATCGGCGCGTTGTGCGCGCTGGAGGAGGCCGGCGGGTGGGATCCGCGCAACGCGGACGTCATCGTGGGCACGTCGGCGGGGTCGCTGGTCAGCTCGATGCTCGCGATCGGTGTCACCGCGGCCGACCTGCGGGACCACCAGCGCGGCATCGTGCCGGGCACCGGGCCCATGCGGGGAATACAGGTCGACTACGACACCTGGGTCGGCGGCGCGCTGCCCCGCATCCCCCGGCCGGGGGTCGGGTCGCTGCGGCTACTGCGCGACCTGGTGGGACATCCGCACCGGATGCCGTTCGCCACGGTGCTGGCCGCCGCCGCGCCCACCGGCCGGGGCAGCCTGAGCGGCGTACGGGAGCTGTACCACCAGCTGCACATGGACGACCGCTGGCCGGGGAACCCGGCGCTGCGGGTGGTCTCCGTCGACCTGGACACCGGGATGCGCGTGCAGTTCGGGACCCCGGAGGCGCCGTCCACCGACCTCGCCTCGGCGGTGACCGCCTCGTGCGCGCTGCCGGCGTGGTTCGAGCCGGTGCGCATCGGCGGACGCCGCTACGTGGACGGTTGCGCCTGGTCGGACACCAACCTGGACCTGCTGGCGGGGGAGGAGCTGGACGAGGTGTACGTCCTGGCGCCGACCTGCGCCCGCGAGAGCGACCACCCGCGCAGCGTCCCCGCCCGGCTGGAACGCCGACTGCGCCGGGGTTCCACCTCCCGTCTGCTGCGCGAGGCGCGGCAGGTGCGGTCTATGGGCACGCGGGTGCACGTCCTCGTCCCCGGGCCCGAGGACCTGGCCGCGATGGGCGCGAACCTGATGGCTCCGCAGCACCGGCTCACCGTTCTGGAGACCTCGCTGCGAACGAGCAAGGCCTTTCTGCAGACTCAGCCGGGCTGATCCTGGCTCTCGTCCGGTCGCCCCGGCTGGTCCGGCTGCTTCGGCTCATCCCGCTCGCCGGGCTCGGCGGGGGCGTCCGGCGCGTCCGGGGCGGGCTCCAGCGAGGCAGGGCCTCGCTTGCCCGCGGTGAGTTCGGCCTTCATCGCGGCCAGTTCGGCCTCCACCTCGCCGCCTGCGGTGATCGCGTCGAGCTGGTCGCGCAGCTCGTCGTGGGCGACGGGGGAGGAGGGGTCCTCCAGCGCCCCCGAGGCCATCAGCTCGTCCAGGGCACCGGCCCGCGCCTGCATCTGTTCGGTCTTGTCCTGGGCACGCTGGACCGCGGCGCCGACGTCGCTCATCCCGTCGGAGATGCCGGTGGCGGCCTCGCTGATGCTGGTCTGGGCCTCGGCCGCGGTGTAGGAGGCCTTGATCGTCTCCTTGCGGGTCCGAAACTCGTCGACCCTGGTCTCCAGCTGCCGGGAGGCCGCGGTGAGCTTCTCCTCCTCCTGCTGGAGGCTGACCAGCTGGTCCTGCATGTCCTGGTCCTCGGCGAGGACGCCGGACCGGCGCGTCAGCGCCTCGCGGGCCAGGTCCTCCCGACCGACGGCCAGCGCCTGCTCCGCCTGGCCCTGGAGCCGGGTCGCGGAGCCGGCGAGCTGGGTGCGCTGCATCTCGATCCGCTTGCGGCTGGTCGCGACGTCCGCCAGCCCGCGTTTGACCTGCTGGAGCAGCTGGATCTGCCGCTGGTAGGCGTAGTCGAGGGTCTCGCGCGGATCCTCGGCGCGGTCGAGGGCCTTGTTCGCCTTGACCTTGAACATGTCGGTGACGCGGTGGACCAGGCCCATGGCCGTCACCCTCCTTCCGGGACGGCATGTTCCGGGACGGCATGCCCCTTCCTGGCTTTCTTCCCGCTCACCCCCGTGCTACGCCACTCGACTCCTGGGGCTGTTGTGGTCAGGCGATGTAGTGCGGGGTGTGGGTGCGCGTCGCGAGCTCGATCCCGCCGTGCCGCCAGGTGACCTCGTGCCCGTCGGTCGGGAAGCGCAGCCGGACACCGCCGTCCTCGGTGATCCGGACGACGGTCGCGGTCTCCACCGCGGCCAGCGGGCCGTCCCGGTAGACCCGGACCTCGTCGCCCTGCCGAAAGTCGCCCTGTCTGAAGGGGATGGTCGTCGACATCGCTCTCACCGTCCGTAGCAGAGTCCCCGAAGGGAGGATGTGGGGCTGGAGCAGAGGGCCCACAGGTTTGGGCGGCGCACTCGAGGATCGCTGGAGCGAGCGCACAGCGCACCCGGCAGGTCTCAGAGCCAGCCCGCCTCCTGGGCGATGCGGACGGCGTCGACGCGGTTGCGGGCGTTGAGTTTGGTGACGATGTTGGTGAGGTAGTTGCGGACGGTGCCGGAGGCCAGATAGAGACGGTCGGCGATCTGTTTGACGTCCTCGCCGTCGGCGGCCAGGCGCAGGACCTCGAAGTCGCGGGGCGTGAGTGGGCTGCTGCCCGCATCGAGGGCGGCGAGGGCGAGTTTGGGCTCGATGGCGTGTCCGCCTGCGGCGACGGAGCGGATGGCGCCTGCGAGGACGGCCGGTTCGGAGTCGGTGAGCATGTAGCCGACGGCGTGGGCGGCCAGTGCCCGGCGCAGCCTGCCCGGTCCGCCGACGTCGGTGAGGATCATGGTCCGGCAGGACGGCAGCTGGTCGTGCAGCTGACGGCATGCGGTGATGCCGTCCACGCCGGGCAGTTCGGTGCCGAGCACCGCGACGTCGGGTCTGTGCCGGTGCGCCAGCGGCAGGATCTCGTCACCCCGGGCGGTCTCGGCCACGACCTCCAGATCGTGCTCCAGGTTCAGAAGCGAGACCAGTGACTTCCGAAGCAGAATCATGTCCTCAGCGAGCAGGATGCTGATCAACGCTCTCCACCGTCTTTCCATGTGATGGCACCAGACGGAAGAGTGCCTTCTCCTTGTTGATCTTCTGTCAGCGGACCATGAACACTCGCGCACATTTCGGTCGCATTCTCGTATTGCAGGGTCGATCGTGCGCGGCAGGGCTAGCGTGAGCGCATGGCGGATCGGGATGAACAGCAGCTGCACGCCTCGTCGTTCGGTGCCGCGGCCGTCGCGTATGCCGAGCACCGTCCGGACTACGCGCAGGACGCGGTGCGTTGGGCGCTGGAGGCCGCTCCTGGCCCGCGCGTGCTCGATCTGGGCGCGGGGACGGGCAAGTTGACGGCGACGCTGGTCGCGAAGGGCCTCGGCGGTGCCGACTCCGCCGTCGTCGCCGCCGCCGACGTCGTCGCGGTCGAGCCGGATCCGGCGATGCTGGGGGAGCTGCGTCGCGCGCTGCCGAACGTCCGGGCGCTTTCCGGCAGTGCGGAGTCGATCCCGCTGCCGGACGGGTCCGTTGACGCCGTGCTGGCTGGGAACGCGATGCACTGGTTCGACATGGCCGTCGCGGGACCGGAGATCGCCCGGGTCCTCAAGCCCGGCGGGATCCTGGCCGGGCTGTGGAACGTGATGGACGATCAGGTCGAGTGGGTCGCCGAGTTGGCGCGGGTCAGTGGAGGCGCGGCGATCGGTCCGCGTGACACGCCCGCCAGTTGGCGTGCCGAGACGGCGGCGATGCACGTGCCCGAGGCGGGCGGCGGGCCCGCTCGGTTCGGCTCGCCGGAGCAGGCGACGTTCCCGCACGGGCAGCGGCGCACAGCGGACTCGCTCGTCGCGACTCTCGCGACGCGCGCGGGGGTGCTGGTCATGCCGGAGCAGGAGCGGGAGGCCTTGCTGAGCCGGATCCGCGGGTTCCTGGCGAGCAGGCCGGAGACCGCGCGCGGCGAGTTCACGCTGCCGATGCTGACCGGGGTGCTGCGCGTCCGACGGATGTGAGCGTGCCTAGCTGTCCGCCGTGATCAGGAGTCGGCGATGCCGCCGAGCAGTTCTGCCGCGCGGGCGATCACCGCGCGGTCCTCGGCGCTGAGTGCGCGCAACCGCCGGTCCAGCCAGGCGTTGCGCTGGTCGCGTGCGGCGCGCGCGAGTGCGTCGCCCTCCGCGGTGGCGCTGAAGCGGACCTTGCGGCGGTCGTCCGGATCGGGGGTGCGGACGGCGTATCCGGCGGAGGTGAGGCGGTTGACGGTCTGGCTCATGGACGCGGGGGAGACCCGGTCGCGTTCGCTGAGTTCGGTCAGCGTCTGCGGGCCGTGCTTGTGCAGCCGGGTGAGCACTTCCAGCGCCACGTCGCCGAGGCTTCCGTCCGGGCGCTCGCTGCGGAAGCGGCGGTAGAGGCGTCCGACGGCGGAGCGCAGAGCGCCGCTGAGGTCCGGCTCGTCCGTTCCGAGGGGTATCCCGGCGGATTGCTGGTCGGTTGCCTGCTTCTCCATGGCTGATTAGTATACCTAAAGAGATCTTTCGTGTACCTAAAGGAAGAGTCGAGGCAGCTATGCCCGCAAACCCGCTCGGCGTCGCCCTGCGCAACCGTCGCGCCGGTCAGCACACCCTCGTCTGGGCGCGCCCCGATCTGCAGGCTCCGGAGAACTTCACGCTGACCAGCCCGGCCTTCGAGCACGGCGCGCCCATCCCGGAGGCGTACCGCGGCAGGATGTTCGGCGCGAACGTCTCACCCGCGCTGGAGTGGACGCAGCCCCCGGCCGGCACCGTCGAGCTGGTGCTCATCGCGCAGGACCCCGACGTCCCGATGGGCAAGCCCGCCACCCATGCCCTCGCGCTGGGCATCGACCCCTCGCTGAAGGGGATCCCCGACAACGCCCTCGCCCACCCCAGCCCGGTCCCGGGTATTCGCCACGGCAAGGGCGCGCTCGGCCGCCGCGGCTGGGCCGGACCGATGCCGGTCCGCTCGCACGGACCGCACGCCTACGTCTTCCAACTCTTCGCCGTCGACCGGGCGTTGGAGCTCTCCGACGGCTTCGGCCTGGACGACGTGCTCGCCGCCCTCGCGGGTCACGTCCTCGGCCGCGCCCGGCTGGACGGGACCTACGAGATCCGGTAGGGGCCGTCCGGCCCAGGAGGGTCAAGAAGCGGGTCGGGTTTGCCGAACCGGCAACAGGACTTGTCGGTCCCGCCGCGGGCGACGGACGATCGCCGCATGACTGATGTGACGACGAACGAGCAGTTCTGGGATTCCTTCTACGGCGAGCGCCGGCAGGTCTGGAGCGGGCGGCCCAACGACGCCATGGTCCGGGAGACGGCGGACCTCGCGCCGGGGCGCGCCCTGGACCTGGGGTGCGGCGAAGGCGGGGACGCGATCCACCTCGCCCGGCAGGGCTGGACGGTCACCGCGGTGGACATCTCCCGGGCCGCACTCGACCGCGGCGCCGCGCAGGCGGCCGTCGAGGGGGTCGCGGACCGGATCGACTGGCAGCGCCACGACCTCGCCGCGTCCTTCCCGGAGGGGGAGTACGACCTGGTGAGCGTCCAGTTCCTGCACTCGACGGTGGACATCCCGCGCGAGGAGATCCTGCGCCGGGCAACGGCGGCCGTCGCACCCGGTGGCGTGCTGCTCATCGAGGGCCACGGCGGCTTCCCGTCCTGGGAGGACGGGCACGACCACCACCCCGACGTCCACTTCCCCAGCCCGGACGAGGTCGTGGCCGATCTGAGCCTCGTGGAAGGGGAGTGGGAGGTCCTGGTCAGCGCGGAGCACGAGTGCGCCCACAACGCCCCCGACGGGCGGCCGACCGTGCGGATGGACAGCACGGTCAAGGCCCGTCGGAGGAGGTGAGCGTCGAACCCGGCTCGCGATACTGACGGTTCGTCAGGCTGCCTGCGCGGCCAGCTCTTCGCCGAAGGCCGCGCGCCGCAGGGCGCGCAGGCGGCTGCCGCCGAGCTTGGCGATCAGCGGCGCGGGGACGCCGCTGCGCTCCTCCGGGGTGGCGACGGCGGCCAGCCACGGCGGCAGGAAGGTGAGCGCCCAGGGCGCCTGCGTCTTCATCATGTGCTTACGCAGCGCGTCCCAGACCTCGTCGGTGAGGTGGGGGGCGAGGCGGCCGAGCAGCTGGTCCTCCTCGTCCGCGGCGTGCCGGGTGAGCAGGGAGTGGGTGTCGCTCGCCGCCGCCGAGAGGCGCAGCGCCGCAGAGTGGTCGGTGGTGAGGTCGGCCGCGGCACGACCGGTCTGCTGCAGCAGTTCGGCGAGCTCGCCGTGCTCGGCGGCCATCAGCTCCAGCGCCTCCGGGTCCGCGCCGCGCTTGGCCAGCTCCGGCCACAGGACGTCGTCCTCGCCGGTGTGGTGGTGCTCGATCAGGTGGAGCAGCTGGTCGGCGTACTTGGCGAGGGCGCGGGCCCGCGCGGCGTCGGGTCGCTCCGCGAGGACGGCGGCGGCGCGGGCGAGGCACTCCAGGTCCCGCGACATGGCCCGGTGCGCGAGCAGCATCGTCTGGTGGCTGCGGTGGAGGGTGGTGAACGGCGGGTGTGCCATGGGGCCTGCGTCTCCTGTAGTCGGGTTGGGGCGGGCGACGAGCACACGACGCACGGGTCCGCTGCTCATCTGCTCCCTCTTTCCGTGCGGGCAGCCTTCGGTGGCGGCAGTCTGCCCGGGTCGGATGGATCGGTTCTGGAGCGGCCCTGGAAGGCGTCGGTCGGGCCACGGCTGCGCAGCTTGCGGTACTGCATCGTCGGCGCCACTCCGGTAGGTCGACTGCCCTGCCCATGTGCGATGTTGTCAACGCTAGCAGATGTAGCAAGAGCAATTCTAGTGTTGACAGAAGTCCTGTCCTGGCTATCTTTCTAGTCATGTCGCTGCAGGAGCGTCGGGAGCGCGAGCAGGTCCAGCGCCGACGACTGATCATTTCCACAGCACGGGAGCTCGCCGAGGCCGAGGGCTGGGGCGCCGTCACCACCCGGCGCCTGGCGCAGCAGATCGAGTGGAGCCAACCCGTGCTCTACAAGCACTTCAAGGCCAAGGAGGACATCGTCCAGGCGGTCGCGCTGGAGGGCTTCGACGAGCTCGCCGAAGCGCTCGGTGAGGCCTGCCGGACGGAGGCCACGCCGGCGGCCGGTCTGCGCGGACTCGCCCAGGCGTACCTGCGGTTCGCGACCGACAACCCGACCGTCTACGAGGCGATGTTCACCCTTCCAGTGGGACTCGACTTCGGGGTGGTAGACACTCCTGAGCCGCTCGTGGCCGCCTTCGCGGAGCTGCGGGAGGCCATCGCCCCCCTGGCGGGAGACCGTGACCTCGACAGTCTCGCCGAGCTGCTTTGGGGTGCGTTGCACGGCCTGGTCGCACTCGCCCACAGCGGACGGCTGCGCCCGGGACACGAGGTGACCCGACTCCAGCTTCTCGTCGACCAGTTGAGTGCGGACGCCGATGATCTCGCCCAGCGATAGAGCGCTGGAGTCGCGTACCAGCAGCTCATCGCGGACCGGAACACGCTGCTGCTCCAACGTCAGTTCCACGTCGCCTCCGGGTCCGCCGAACCGGACATCAGTCGCTACCAGGAAAGAGGAAGGTCCATGACGGACACCGTTGGCGCCCCGTCGCAGGGAGTCGGGCGGGGAGTGGTGGTGTGGGCGGTCATCGTGACCGGTCTCGCCGGCTTCATGGCCATGCTGGACAACCTGGTCGTCATCACCGCCCTGCCGACGATCGGCCGGCACCTCGGTGGCGGCATCGACAAGCTCGAATGGACGGTGAACGCCTACACGCTCACCTTCGCCGTGCTGCAGATGCTCGGCGCGTCCGCAGGCGACCGCTTCGGGCGGCGCAAGATGTTCATGGGGGGCCTGGTGCTTTTCACGGTCGCCTCCGCGGCGGCGGCCTCCACCACCGGGATCAACGCCCTGATCGCCGCCCGCGCGATCCAGGGTGTCGGCGCGGCGATCGTCATGCCGCTGACGCTGACCCTGCTCACCGCGCACGTGCCCGCCAAGTTCCGTGGCGTGGCGCTGGGCGCGTGGGGCGCGGTCAACGGCCTCGCGGTGGCCACCGGACCGCTCATCGGCGGCGCGATCGTCGAGCACATGTCCTGGCAGTGGATCTTCTGGGCCAACGTGCCGATCGGCATCCTGCTGGTGCCGCTGGCCGGATGGCGCCTGAAGGAGAGCCGCGGGCCGAGCGCCCGACTGGACGTGGTCGGCACGGTCCTGATCAGCCTCGGCCTGTTCGGCGCGGTCTACGGCATCATCCGCGGCCACGACGACGGTTGGACGAGCACGGGCATCCTCGCCTCGCTGATCGGCGGCGCGGTCCTGGTGCTGGCCTTCGTGCTCTGGGAGTTGCGGGTCAAGCACCCGATGCTGCCGATGCGGCTCTTCGCCAACCGCTCCTTCGCCGGGGTGAACGCGGCCAGCCTGCTGATGGCTCTGGGCATGTTCGGCGCCATCTTCCTGCTGACCCAGTTCCTCCAGAACGTCCAGGGCTACGACGCCCTGGGCGCCGGTGTGCGGATGCTGCCGTGGACCGGTATGCCGATCCTGGTCGCCCCGGTGGCGGGCATGCTCTCCGACAAGATCGGCGGCCGGCCCATCGTCATCCTCGGGCTCTTCTTCCAGGCAGCCGGGCTGGCCTGGTACGCCGTCATCTCAAAGGCGGGCGTGACCTACGGCGAGCAGATCCCGGCTCTGATCCTCGGCGGCGTGGGCATGGCCCTCTTCTACGCCCCCATCGCCAACGTGCTGATGGACTCGGTGCGCACCGAGGAGCAGGGCATCGCCTCCGGCGCCAACAACGCGCTGCGGGAGTTCGGCGGCGCGCTCGGGGTCGCGGTGCTGACCTCGGTCTTCACCGCCGAGGGCAGCACCGCCACGGCCAAGACCTTCGTGGCCGGGCTCGTGCCCGCGCTGTGGGTCGGTGCCGCGGTCGTGGCGCTGGGCGGGATCGCCATGTGCTTCGTCCGGGGGCGCGTCAAGCAGTCCGCACCGGCCGGGGGCGAGGCTCCGGTCGCCCGCGCCGCCGAGCCGGACGCGGTCGCCGGCGTCAGCTGAGCGCTGACTGAAGTTCCCTCACTGCTCACGAAACTGATCCGATCTGCTGGGCGCGCCCGACACGAGATCATCCTTCGGGAATCCGGGTCGTGGCCCGGCGGGGCACGAGAGAAAGGCTGGAGTCACTCATGGTGACGCTCATTCAGGTACTGGCAGTTGTAGGCATCCTGGCCAACGGCATCGTCTATGGGACGGACTTCTTCTGCGCGCTCGTCCAGCGGTCCGCGCTGGCGAACGTGGACGACGCCATGCTCACCAAGGTCATGGGTGAGGTCCACCGGTTCGGCGACAAGCGCATGCCCGCTCCGGGCGCGGTGGGTCTCATCGCTGCGCTCGCGTGCACGATCGTGGCGGGCGTGAGCGGTCACGGCGCGGCTGCGGCGGCCGCGGGTGTCGGCACGGTCGCGCTGGTGGTGTGGCTGGTGGTGTACGCGAGGATCAGCGCGCCGGTCAACAAGGCGCTGACCACCGCCGCGGACGAGGGCCAGACCCTCGCCAACGCCCGTGCGCTCCAGGCGACCTGGGACCGCGTCATCAACGCGCGGGTGGCCCTCCAGTTGATCGCCGTCCTGGGCCTCTGCATCGCGCTCATCCGCGCGTAGGACGAGCGGACAAGCCAGCCCCGGCCCCCGGGGGGGGGGGGGGGGGGGGGGCCGCCCCCCCCCCCCCCCCCCCGCCCCCCGGAAGAGGGGGCGGAAAAACGCCAATGGACCCCCACCCGCCCCCCACCCCCCCC
>NZ_JBGCCR010000036.1:0-79102 GCF_041262485.1 Streptacidiphilus sp. BW17
GTTCGTGGTGCCCATCGTGATCCTTCCCAGCACGGACCCCGGTCCATGCCCATCGGGTCACACCAGGCCAAACCCACAAACTTCATGACAGTCCCCTGGGCCCGTAACTGCACCACTGGCGCCATCGACGCCTACACCTTCACCACAGGCACCATCAACACGACCGACAGCTTCGGCAACACCGTCCCCGTCCCTGTCGCCACCGCCATCAGCGGCCCCACCGCCCTGACCGGAACCTTCACCGCCGCTGCCTACCCCAAGATCGGCTCCGAAGGCGCCCTCACCGGCCCCACCGGCATCCCCGACCTGTGGACCCTCAACACCAGCGGCACCGTCCAGGAATGGAACGGCACCACCAGTGACGGCACCGCAAACACCGCTGTCACCGGCTTCGCCACCACCCCCGCCACGGTCGGCACCACCGTCTCCGGCACCGACGAATGGCTGCCCAACACATCCTCAAGTGCTGGCAGCCCTTGGGCTGACACCGCAGGACTCAACCCTGCCGCCCCCACCGGCACTCCCACCCACGGCCTGATCACCGACAGCGCGGGTGCATCCATGCAGGCTGCAACCTTCGACGGCAGCACCAACTACCTGAGCGCCACCAAGGCCGTCGACACGAGCCACGACTACACGATCTCCGCCTGGGTCAACCTCAACGCGGGCTACAACCCCAGCGGCTACTACACCGCCCTGTGCCAACGCGACACCACCGGTGCCCGCTGCTCCGCCTACCTGCAATACTCCGCCGCGTTCCATGGCTGGGCCCTGGTCGCGCCCAACACCGACTCCGCCGGCGCATCCAGCTACGCCCACGCCGGGGACAACCAGACCCCCAAGCCCGGCGTCTGGACCCAGCTCGTCGGCGTCTACAGCGCCACCAACCACACCATGACCCTCTACATCAACGGCCAGATCGCCGGGGGCGGAGCCAACACCACTCCCTGGACCGGAAGCGGCCCCTTCCTGATCGGCGGCGCCGACGGCGGTAACACCCCCGGCAACATCGCCAACTTCCCCGGCAGCATCGCCAACGTCCGCACCTACCAACAGGCGCTGCCCCAAGAGCAGGTCTCAGCCCTGTACCAACAGCAGTCCCAGTACGGCCTCCCGTAAGACAACGCGCGGACCGAGCCCGGCACTCGCACCCTTGCGGGGCCGGGCTCGGTCCGCTCCAACCCCGCAACTGAAGCCACCCACCACACCCGGGAGTCCCTCCATGCGCCGCCGCACCGCCCTGCCCGCAACCGCCACCACCGCGTTGCTCGCCGCAGCCCTGCTGTTGCCCGCCACCACCGCCGCGGCGGACGCCGCCCCCACCACCGGTGCCGCCCCCGGGTCCAGCGCGCCCTCGACGGACCCGACCACCCAGATCACCGACGTGGGGGCGAAGCGGAGCGACCACGGCTACGTCCTGGGCGCCACCGCCTCCGGGCCCGTGGACCACGTCGTCTTCGTGCTGCAGCAGACCCTGCCCGCCGGCGGCCCAGGCCCCAAGACCGAGATCACCGTCAGCCAGCCCCAGGCCAACGGGAGCTGGCAGACCACCGGTCCGCTGCACGTGCCCCACGGCTTCTACTGGCTCTCCGCCTACGCCTACGCCGCAGACGGCACCTCCAGCTACGAGTCCGTGCTGGGCGGTGACCCGATCCCGCTGACCCTGCTGCCGGTCTTCCACGACACCGTGTTCAGCCAAGGGCCCTTGTCGTACGACAGCCACGTTGAGACCGTCACAGGCCGGTTCACCACCTACGACCCCGACAGCGGCGACACCGGCACCCCCTGGACCGGCCCGCTGACCGTCGTAGCCAGCGCCGGATACACCCAGGACAGCGGCAACACCGCCACCACCCAGGCCATCGGCGCCGACGGCAGCTGGACCCTCCCGTTCCGGCCCCAGCCCGGCGGCCTGACCACCCTGCCGGTCAGCGTGCAGGCCGTCCTGCCAGGCCTGCCCTGCCCCGGCTGTGCAGGGGAAGCCGTGCCCGGCCCAAGCACGTCCGTGCCTGCCATCACGAACACTCCCACCAGGATTGTCCTGGACCAACCGGGGATCACCCAGACCGCCGGCACCAAGACCACCGTGTCGGGCACCCTGGAGTACCAAAACGCCGCCGGCTGGCACCCCGTTCCTAACAACACAGTGTTCCTGGGCGGCGACGGCAGCACCTGGTCCGCCATACAGACCCCCACCAACGCCGACGGCCGCTTCTCCTTCACCATGACCGTCCCGGGCACCAGCACCACCTGGCCCCTCTACACCTTCTACGGCCCCGGCTGGTACCTCGCCACCGCGCACACCGACGACACTGTCACTTCCGTCCCCGACCAACCCGTCCTGCAGCTGTCCGGCGCATCCATCGACGCCAACAGCAACCTGACGTTCCACCAGACTGTTACCAGCACCACCGGCACGCCGGGCGGGACCGTCCAGCTCCAGCAGTCCCCGGACGGGCGCACCGGCTGGACCACCGTCACCACGCTGGCCGCCGCCACCGCGACGCACACCGTGCATGTGTCCAACCCGCACGGCTACTGGCGCCTGTACACCCCCGCAGCCCCCGGCTACGCCCAGGCGATCAGCGACACCATCCACACCTTCCGCTACCAGACCCGAATCACCGGCGGCCCCAGCACCACCAGCGTCCGCCCCGGCACCTGGGTCCACTTCACGGGCACCCTCGCCCAGCAGGGCTACGGCCCCTGGACCGCCTGCGCCAACCAGACCGTCCAGCTGTGGTTCCGCCCCACCGGCTCCACCCGCTCCTACCTAGTGACCACGGCACACACGAACACACACGGCGACTTCGCCCTGTGGGCGCGCCCCACCGCCACCGGCACCTGGTCCCTCACCTACCAGACCAGCAGCCCCTGGAACACCAACGCCTCCACCAGCACCACCATCCAGGTCAACTGACCCATCGTCAGAGGGTGCCGTCAGTCCTCGGCGGCGGCGCCCACCATCACCCCTTGACTTCGACTTCCGCTACCGCAAAAGACCTTAAGCGGAGGGCACGCGAACCACGCCCCACAGGCCGGAGCATGTTCCTCGCCATCCGGTGCAGGCCTTGGAGTGAGCGACGACGGCATGGGGCCTACGGCCGCCGTGTGCGCGGCCGAGCCCAGCGTCGGGGCGCTCGCAGGCATCGCCTGCCCCCGCGACCCGAACAAGCAAGAAGGGGCTTGCAGCCGTCGAACGCATGCTCACCGGCTCTTGCTCGGCCTGAGCCGCGTGTTCCCACCACCAAGCCCGAAAAATAGAGGCTCATCAGCAACGTTCGCGGCGGCCTCGCGCCCGCGCTCCCACCTGGCTCCCACCACAGGCACAAAAAAGACCTGCCCCTTCGAGAAGGGGCAGGTCGGTACCGCTTTTGATTGTGCGCCGCCAGGGACTCGAACCCCGGACCCGCTGATTAAGAGTCAGCTGCTCTAACCAACTGAGCTAGCGGCGCCGGTGTGCTCCGTTCGCGATCTCCCGCGCCTCGGCACGACGGAAATACTACCTGACCAGCGGGGGTGCTCACGACCATGTGGGGCGTCCGGCGGGGGCCGTCAGGAGCTGCTGCTCTTGGCGCGGCGGATGGAGAGGGAGACGGCGTGGGCGAGGGGGTCGGCGCGGGTGAGGTCGGTGAGGAGGTGGCGGGTGGCGCGGTCCGGGCGGGACGGGGTGAGGTGGGAGGTGAGGCCGGCGGCGTGGGCGAGGGTGGTCAGTGCGAGGTCGCGCGGAGACGCCGTGTCCGGAGAGGCGAGCACGCCGGCGATGCGGGCGGTACGGGCGGCGCGGGCGGAGGGGTCCGGGACGGTGTAGCGGGTGTGCGGCAGGACGCCGAGCAGACGGCCGGTGTGCCCCGCGAGAACGCCGGTCGCGACCATCCTGCCCAGGACCGGGCGGCTGACTCCGCGCCCCGGGCGCCGGAGACGGTTGAGGCAGACCGTGAGGCGCACTTCGCCGGACGGGAGGCGCCCGAGGAGCTCCGGCGGGAAGCCCGAGACCGAGTCGACGGAGACGGCCGTCGGATCCGGTACACGTAGGCGCAGACGCACGCCGTCGACCGTCGCGGCGCCGGCGAGGACCAACTCGGCCAGCACGCCACCCGCCAGGGCGTAGTCGAGGTGGGGCGGTCGGCGCAGGCGGCCGTCCGGGCCGGTGGCGCAGAGGATCAGCAGGTCCTCGGGGAGTGAGGGGACAGAGGGGAGAGAGGAGCTCGGAGTACCCGACGTGCCCGGCATGAAGCGGTCTCCTGTCGCTGTTGTCAGTGTTGTCGCTGGTCTCTCTGGTGTCGCTGGTGTCGCTGTTCCCGCCCATGCCGCCGTTGTCGCCGTGCGGCGGTCCGTATGAGAAGTGTCACGCGCCGCGACGGGGAACAGGGGCGGTCCACGCGAGGTTGCCCAGAGGGATCGCCCGAGAAAGGGCCACCAGGACCGCCGCACGGACCACAACGGACCACAGGAGCCGCACGATGAGCCAGAGCAGCGCAGGCGCCGAAGCAGGCACCGCCGGAATACCGGTCGACGCCCGCGACCAGGGTCCGGAGACGCCGCTGTCGATCCTCGACCTGGCCACCGTCGGCGACGGCTACACCCCGTCCCAGGCGCTGGCCGCGACCACCGTGCTCGCGCAGCGCGCCGAGGAGTGGGGCTACCACCGGTTCTGGGTCGCCGAGCACCACGGGATGCCCGGGGTGGCGAGCTCCTCCCCCGCCGTGCTGCTGGCGCACCTCGGCGCGCACACGAGCCGCATCCGGCTCGGGTCGGGCGGGGTGATGCTGCCCAACCACGCACCGCTGGTCGTGGCAGAGCAGTTCGGGCTGCTGCACGCGCTCCACCCCGGCCGGGTCGACCTGGGGATCGGCCGCGCGCCCGGTACCGATCCGGCCACCGCGCGGGCGCTGCGGCGCGGGGCGGGGATGGATGCCGTCGACGAGTTCCCGCAGCAGCTCAGTGAACTGCTGCACTTCCTGGACGCGGACTTCCCCGCCGGGCACCCGTACGCGCGGCTGCGGGCGGTGCCGGGTGAGGCGAGCGCGCCCGGGAGCGGGCGTCCGCCCGTGTGGCTGTTGGGGTCGTCGGGGTTCAGTGCGCAGCTGGCCGGGAGGTTGGGGCTGCCGTTCGCGTTCGCGCACCACTTCAGCGGGCAGAACACGGTGCCCGCACTCGACCTCTACCGGGAGTCGTTCCGGCCGTCCGAGGCGCTGGCGGAGCCGTACGCGCTGATCGGCGTCGGCGTCGTGGCCGCCGACGACGACGTGCAGGCCCGGCGGCTCGCGGGGTCGGGCGCGTTGTCGATGCTGCGGCTGCGCAGCGGGCGTCCCGGCCAGGTGCCGACGCCGGAGGAGGCGGAGGCCTACCCGTACAGCGAGTTCGAGCGCGAGTTCGTCGACTCCTGGTTGGCCAACGTCGTCATCGGGGCTCCGGACCAGGTCCGCGAGGGTCTGCAGGAGCTGCGCAAGCGCACCGGCGCGGACGAGTTGATGGTGACCAGCAATATCCACGGGCACGACGCCCGTCATCGCTCGTACGAACTCGTGGCGCAGGCATGGGGGTTGGGTCAGGTTGCGGGTCAGGATCCGAGCCAGGGCTCGGGCCGGGGAGCGGACCGGGCGTGAGTTCCCCGCTGCAGCAGATCGACGACCCGCGCGCCCGACGCGCGGGCGTTCGGCTGCTGCTGAAGCGGGACGACCTGCTGCATCCGCCGGTCTCGGGCACCAAGTGGCGCAAGCTGCGGCCGAATCTGGAACGTGCCCGCGCGGACGGCCACGACACCCTGCTGACCTTCGGCGGCGCGTACTCCAACCACCTGCGCGCCACGGCCGCCGCCGGACGGGAGGCGGGACTGCGCACCGTGGGCGTGGTCCGCGGGGACGAGCTGCGTGATCGCGAGCTCAACCCGGTGCTGCGCGCAGCCGTGGACGACGGGATGGAGCTGGATTTCATCAGCCGCAGCGCCTGGCGCTCGCGGATGGAGCCGGACTCGCTGCGGGAGTGGCAGCGCCGCCACGGCCCGGCGCTGGTGGTGCCCGAGGGCGGCAGCAATGCGGCGGGTGTGCTCGGATGCGTGTCCCTCGGTGAGGAGTTGGCGACGACCGACGTGCAGGTGGCCGTGTGCGCGGTCGGCACGGGCGGGATGCTGGCCGGCCTCGCGGCGGGCCTGTCGGACGACCAACGCACAGTCGGCTTCGCCGCGTTGACGCATGCGGATCTGGAGTCCGAGACGCTGGTGCTGCAGCACGCCGCTTTCGGCGGCCGTCGCGGCTCGTGGCGCGTCGACACCACGGCGACCTTCGGCGGATACGGCCGCCGCACCCCCGAACTCGACGCGTTTCGCGCGGAGTTCGCCGAACGGCACGGCATCGCACTGGACCCGACGTACGAGGCGAAAGTGCTGTACGCAGTGCTGGAACGGCTCGGTGGCGAGGAGTTCCCGGCGGGCTCGACAGTGGCCGTCGTCATCGCTGGTTGACCGGACCGGCGGTGAGGCCTAAAGGAAGCTCAAGTCGGCCTTAATCCCCAAGTGGTCTAGCCCAAGGTCTAGTCCAATCTATTGACGGACCATCGACACCTCGCCCACCCTGGACCAGGCAGGCGGCGCACACCCCCATGGCGCGCACGCCCCCGCTTCCGGAAAGCCCACTCCTCCCCACAAGGAGCGTCCAGGTGTTCCGCTTCACCCCCAACCGCGCGATCGCGACGGTCGGCGCCGCCGCGCTCGCCGCGGGCGGGCTGCTCGCGTCCATGGGCGCCAGCGCCCAGGCCAGCACGAGTAGCAGTACCAGCACTGGCAACAGCGCTGCTCTCAGCAGCAGTTGGTACGCCGCAGCCCCGTATCTGATGCCGCTCGACAACAACCCGCCCAACCCGACTGACGTGATGGCCGCGACCGGGCTCAAGGCCTTCCAGCTGGCGTTCATCCTTGCGCCCAACAGCGGTGGCTGCACGCCGACTTGGGGCGGCACTGCGCCCGTCTCCAGTGACACGGCCGTGGCGTCGACGATCCAGGCGATCCGCGCCGCGGGCGGCGACGTCTCGGTCTCGATCGGCGGCTACGGCGGCACCAAGCTGGGCCAGACCTGCGCCACCCCGGCCGCGACCGCCGCCGCATACCAGCAGGTCATCGACAAGTACGGCCTGCACGCGATGGACTTCGACCTCGAAGAGCCGGAGTACGAGAACGCCACCGCGGTCGCCAACGAGGTCGGCGCGGCGCAGATCCTGCAGCAGAGCAACCCCGGCCTCTACATCTCGATCACCATGCCGGGAACCACCTCCGGGACCGGCTGGTTCGGGCAGCAGGTGCTGGACCAGGCGAAGTCGGACGGCTTCACGCCGAACAACTTCTCCATCATGCCGTTCGACGGCGGGTTCAACGGCGCGGCCAGCCAGATCTCCGCGCTGCAGCAGTTCAACACCCTGTTGGTGAACACCTTCGGCTGGGACAGCGCCACGGCCTATGCCCACGAGGGCATCTCGATGATGAACGGCCGCAGCGACAGCGGCGAGTTCTTCTACCAGTCCGACTTCCAGACGGTGTTGAACTTCGCCGAGACCAACCACATGGCCCGGTACACCTTCTGGTCGGTCAACCGCGACCGCGAGTGCACCCCGCCGGACAACAACGGCACGACGTCCGGTAGCTGCAGCAGCGTGACGCAGAACGACTGGGACTTCACCAAGTACGACGTGCAGTTCGCCGGGGCAACCCCGCCCACCGGCACGCCGACGCCGATGCCGACCTCGACGGTCACCACGCCGCCCAGCGCGAGCACCAGCGCCTCGGCGACGGCGACGGCGACGGCGACGAGTGGCGGCGGGACCTGCACGGCGACGCCGTGGAGCTCCGCGACCGCCTACAACGGCGGCGCAGTGGTGAGCTACGGCGGCCACCAGTGGACCGCCAAGTGGTGGACACAGAACGACACCCCGGGCGGCCCGGCCGGCGTCTGGACCGACGACGGGCAGTGCTGACCGCTGACCGCTGACCGCTGACCGGATGACGTGACAGCACGAGGGTGGGGGCGGCCAACAGGCCTCCCCCACCGACACGTTCAGCACGGCTCGATCAGAAGTGCGTGCCACCGTCGATGCGGATCTCGGTGCCGGTGATGAAGGAACCGTCCACCGAGCCGAGCATGGCGACCACGCCGGCCACCGCCTCCGGACCCGCGAAGCCCGCGCCCAGCGCCGGGGCGAGCTTCATGAAGAGGGACATGTCGGCGTCCTCGGGGAGGCCAGGGCCGACGTTCTCCTTGCTGGAGCCGGTGCCGTCGGTCATGCCGCTGGAGATGGAGCCGGGCGCGACGGCGACGAAGCGGATGCCCTGCTTGCTGTACTCCGAGGCGAGGGCGTGGGTCATCGACTGGATGCCGCCCTTGCTCGCGGCGTAGGCCGCCATGTACGGGTGGGCGAAGCCGGCCGAGGTGGAGCTGAAGTTGACCACGACCGGGGCGTCGCCGTGCAGCAGCGCCGGGATCGCCTCACGGATCATCAGGAAGGTCCCCGTCAGGTTGACCGCGATGATCTTGTTGAAGAAGTCCAGGCTGGTCTCGTGGGTGTGCGACGAGCGCAGGATGCCCGCGGCGTTGACCAGCATGTCCAGACCGCCGAGCGCGGCGAGGGCGGCGGCGACGGCGTTGCGGACCGAGGCCTCGTCGGCGATGTCGACGGTCACAGCGTGGAGGCGTGCGTCCGTCCCGGCGGCGACGGCCTGTTCGCGGGTAGCGGCAAGACCGGCCTCGTTGACGTCGGCGGCGACGACGTGGCCGCCCTCTGCGAGTACGCGCAGCACGGTGGCCTGGCCGATGCCGGAGCCACCGCCGGTGATCAGGACTCGACGACCCTCGTAGCGGTTCATGAGGTTGCTCCGTTCACAGCTGAATGTCTTGACGTCGAGATTTCCGGCGTCACTGGACACCGTACGCCTTGGTGGCACGATTTGCCACACTTGCAGTGCGTGCAGTTGTGACATGCGCGAGCGCCGACGTCCTAAGGTGTGTCCTGTGACCAGCGCACCGCCTCCCCAGCTCCCCGGCTCCCCTCAGCTCCCCCACTCCCCCCAGCTCTCCCTGACCGAGCGCCGGAAGGCGGCGACGCAGCTCGACATCGCGCGCGCCGCGGCCGAGCTCTTCGCCGAGCGCGGGCCGGACGGGACCACCGCCGAGGAGATCGCCCAGCGGGCCGGGATCGCGCTGCGCACCTTCTACCGCTACTTCCGCAGCAAAGAGGACGCGGTGTCGCCGCTGCTCAGCGCGGGCGGCGCGCAGTGGCGGGCGCTGCTGGCCGAGAAGGCCGGAGGGTCCGGTCACGCCGGCGGGTCGGCACCGTCGGGGAGCGACCTGCGCGACGCCCTGGTCGCGGCGGCGCAGGCGTCGATGACCCCGGTCGACGCATCGGGGGCCGAGGCGCTGGAGGGCACCCGCGGGCTGCTCCGCGCCGCCGATGCGGACGCCGCGCTGCGGGCGGTCTGGTACCGGGTCAACCAGGAGTCGGAGGAGCAGTTGGCCCCGGTCCTGGCGGCGCTGCCGAGCCTGGCCGGCCGCAGCGCGCTCGAGCTGCGGATGATCGCCGCGGGCGCGACGGACGCCATCCGGCTGTCGCTGGAGGCCTGGGCCGCGACCGACGCCGCGCCGGACGGCCCGGAGGGCCCGGTCGCCCTGGTGGACCGCTGCATGCGCACGCTGCTGCAGTGGCTCTGAGGAGCAGCCCTGACACACAGTCAAGAACAGCGGTCAAGAAAGGCAGCTGAGAACAGCAGTTGAGAACAGGAACGCCGGACGCCCGCACGTACTGCACGTGCGGGCGTCCGGCGTCGACATGCCGGTGTGTGCGTCCTGCGCTCAGCGCCAGCTGACGGGGTTGCGGTAGCTGGTGACGCGCTCGAGGCGGCGCCAGCGGGCCTGCGGGTGGCGGCTGCCGTGGGCGAAGCGCGGCTGCGCCTCGCTCTCGGCGTTGGCCGCGGCAGCGGCGCGGGCCATCAGCACGGCGGTCAGCGCGGCCAGCTCGTCGTCCGCCAGTTCGCCCTTGACGATCTGGACCATCGGTGCGGTTGCGGAGGTCATCGGTGCCTTCCTGAAAGGATCAGCGGGGTTGGCTGGTCTCGACGGCGAGGCCGGCTGTGGACTGTGGGGGCCTACTGCGGGGGGTTGCCGTGCTTGCGGGCAGGCAGGTCGGCGTGCTTGGTGCGGAGCATCTGCAGGGAGCGGATGAGCACCTCACGGGTGGCGGCGGGGTCGATGACGTCGTCGACCAGGCCGCGCTCGGCCGCGTAGTAGGGGTGCATCAGCTCGTCCTTGTAGTGCTGCACCATCTCGACGCGCTTGGACTCGGGGTCATCGGCGGCCGCGATGTCGCGACGGAAGATCACGTTGGCCGCACCCTCCGCGCCCATCACCGCGATCTCGTTGGTCGGCCACGCGAAGGCCAGGTCCGCCCCGACGCTCCGCGAGTCCATGACGATGTAGGCGCCGCCGTACGCCTTCCGCAGGATCAGCGAGATCCGCGGCACCGTCGCGTTGCAGTACGCGTACAGCAGCTTCGCGCCGTGGCGGATGATCCCGCCGTGCTCCTGGTCCACACCGGGCAGGAAGCCCGGCACGTCCAGCAGCGTCACGATCGGGATGTTGAACGCGTCGCACAGCTGCACGAACCGCGCCGCCTTCTCGCTGGCGTGGATGTCCAGCACACCGGCCAGGGACTGCGGCTGGTTGGCGACGATGCCGACGACCTGGCCGTCCATCCGGGTCAGCGCGCAGATCACGTTCGTGGCCCAGCGCTCGTGGACCTCCATGAACTGGCCCTCGTCGGCGAGCTCCTCGATCACCTTGCGCATGTCGTACGGACGGTTGCCGTCCGCCGGGACCAGGTCCAGCAGCGACTCGCAGCGGCGGTCGGCCGGGTCCTCGGTCATCTCGACCGGCGGGGTCTCCCGGTTGTTCTGCGGCAACAGCGACAGCAGGAACCGGACCTCCTCCAGGCACGCACGCTCGTCGTCGTAGGCGAAGTGCGCGACACCGGAGACCTCGGCGTGCACGTCCGCGCCACCGAGCCCGTTCTGCGAGATCTGCTCGCCGGTGACGGCCTTGACCACATCCGGACCGGTGATGAACATCTGCGAGGTCTCACGGACCATGAAGACGAAGTCGGTCAGCGCCGGCGAGTACGCCGCACCACCCGCGCACGGGCCGAGCATCACGGAGATCTGCGGGATCACACCCGACGCGCGCGTGTTGCGCTGGAAGATGCCGCCGTAGCCGGCGAGCGCGGTGACGCCCTCCTGGATACGCGCCCCCGCACCGTCGTTGAGCGAGACCAGCGGCGCGCCCGCCGAGATGGCCATGTCCATGATCTTGTGGATCTTCTGCGCATGCGCCTCGCCCAAAGCGCCGCCGAAGATCCGGAAGTCGTGCGCGTACACGAAGACCGTGCGGCCGTGGACCGTGCCCCACCCGGTGATCACACCGTCGGTGTAGGGCTTCTTGTTCTCCAGCCCGAAACCGGACGCCCGGTGCCGCCGCAGCGACTCCACCTCGTTGAACGAGCCCTCGTCCAGCAGCAGCTCGATCCGCTCACGCGCGGTCAGCTTCCCCTTCGCGTGCTGCGCCTCGGTCGCCGCCTCACTCGGACCCGCCAGCACCTGCTCACGAATCGCGTGCAACTCGGCGACGCGACCCTTCGCATCGCTCACGGCGACAGGGGCTTCACGCAGGACGGTCATGAAGAACTCTCCAAGGTGTGTGCGGAACGGTCCGCCGCTGAAGAGGCGAACCAGCTCACCTCTACGACCCTACGAGGACGACCCAGTCAACAAGGGGTGCGACTCTGTACAAGACCTGGGCCCGGTTCCTGGTGAGGATGTACAGGAGTGCACAGCGGCCACCTGCGTAGCAGCGAGGATCGGTGGGACAGCTGATCCCATGAAGGGGTCAAGAATTCATCCGTTCCTCACAAAGAAGTCCTAGGGTGCCGCGCATGACGACTACCGGCCCCACTACGCCCAGCACCCCCAGCGGCCCTAGCGGCCCCAGCGGCATCTCCGGCATCGGCGGCGTCTCGGCCGCCGAGGCTGCCGCCGAACTCCCCACAGCGACCGCGACTCCAGTCGTATCCATGGCGGTCACCGAGAAGAAGAGCTGGTCACCCCGGCCCAACGAGGTGCTCAGCCCCGAGCAGAAGGACATGGACGAGCTCACCGACGAGGAGCTGGAGGCGCTCACCCAGGAGAGCATCTCCACGGGCGTCCTCGGCGGAGCGAGCGCGGTCGTCGCCGCCGCGCTCGGGCTGGTGTCGATCAGCGGGACCTGGCTGGGCACGCTGCTGCAGCAGCGCCAGCAGCTGATCGGCAACATCGCTTCCTCGAGCAAGGCCGCCGCTGACCAGATCAAGGCCGGCTACACCGACCCGTGGCACCTGCTGGCCGCGTGGAACGGCGCGTTCGCGCTGGTGGCCGTGCTGGTCGGCGGCTTCACCGTGTTCGGCGGGCGGTTCCTCTCCTCCAAGGAGCTGCCGAGTTGGGTGCGCGCGGTGGCGTGGGCCGGTGTCGTCCTCGGCGTCATCGGCCTCTTCATCTCCGCCGCGATCTACTTCGACTTCTTCACCGCCGCGATCAAGCCTCCGGCGACCTCGACGGCGCCGACGGGCTGACCGGCTGACTTACGTCAGTTCGGGCCATCCGCACCTCGCGGTCGATACCGATCTCGTCGAGGAAGCGCTGGTCGTGGCTGACCACGACCAGCGCACCGCGGTAGCCCGCCAGGGCCGTGGTGAGCTGACGGACCCCGGCCAGGTCCAGGTTGTTGGTCGGCTCGTCCAGCAGCAGCACCTGCGGGGCGGGCTCGGCCAGCATCAGCGCGGCCAGGGTCGCCCGGAACCGCTCGCCGCCGGAGAGCGTGCCGACCGGCTGGTCCGCCCGCGCTCCGCGGAAGAGGAACCGGGCCAGCCGGGCGCGCAGGTCGTTCTCGGTCGCCTGCGGCGCGAACCGGGCCGCGTTGGCGACCACGCTCAGCTCCTCGTCCAACAGGTCGAGGCGCTGCGGCAGATAGCGCACCGGCACCGGCCGGTGGACCTCGCCCGCCAGCGGCGCGAGCTCGCCGACGACGGTGCGCAGCAGCGTGGTCTTGCCGCTCCCGTTCGGACCGACCAGCGCGACCCGCTCGGGGCCGCGCAGTTCCAGGCCGATCCGCACGCCGTCGAGCGCGGGGTCGAGCACGCGGTCGAGCACGCCGTCGCCCTCGACAACCCCCGCGGGGGCCGCGCCGTGGGCGAGCAGGACGTCCATGAGCGCCAGCACGGTCCGGCCCGCCGGGACCTCGGTCGCCGGCAGGTCGACGCGGATCTCGTCGTCGTCCCGCACCGCGAGCTCGGCCGCGGACAGGCGTTCGCGGGCTGCGCTCACCTTCTCCTCGTGCTCGGTGCGGAGCCGACCCGCCGACTCCTGCGCGGTGCGCTTGCGGACCCGCATGACCGCCCTCGGCTCGCGCTTGATCTCGAACATCTTCTGGCCGTAGCGCTTGCGGCGGGCCAGTTTCACCTGGGTGTCCGCCAGTTCGCGGCGCTGGCGGCGCAGGTCCGCCTCGGCGACGCGGACGTCGCGTTCGGCCGCCTCCTGGGCCACCGTCAACGCCTGCTCGTACTCGGAGTAGTTGCCGCCGAACCAGGAGACCTCGTGGTCCCGCAGTTCGGCGACCCGGTCGACCAGGTCCAGCAGCGTCCGGTCGTGGCTGACCAGGACCAGCGTGCCGCGGAACTCGGTGACGGAGCGACAGAGCCTCTCCCTGGCACCGGCGTCCAGGTTGTTGGTCGGCTCGTCGAGCAGCAGCACGTCCGGCCGCCGCAGCAGTTGCCCGGCCAGGCCGAGCAGGACACCCTCGCCTCCGGAGAGCTCGCCGATCCGCCGGTCCAGGCCGAGGTGGCCGAGGCCGAGCCGGTCCAGCTCGGCCAGGGCGCGCTCCTCGACGTCCCAGTCGTCGCCGATGGCGGCGTAGTTCTCGTCGGTGGCCTCGCCGCGTTCGATCGCGTGGAGGGCGGCGCGCTTGGCGGCGATGCCGAGCGCGACGTCCACCGGCAGGTCGGCGGCGAGCGGGAGGTGCTGCGGCAGGTAGCCGAGGGTGCCGTCGATCCGGATGCGTCCGGCCTCCGGCGTGAGTTCCCCGGCGATCAGCCGGAGCAGGGTGGACTTACCGCTGCCGTTGCGGCCGATCAGCCCGGTACAGCCGGTGCCGACGACGAAGTCGAGGCCGGTGAGGACCGGTACGCCGTCGGGCCAGCTGTAGTCGAGGCCGGTGCAGACGACGGCGGGCAGGGGCAGGTTGTCGGTGCGATGCATGGGGCGACTCCCGGTGTCGTGGTGGTGGATCCAGCGGCACGGAGGGAGACTTAGGCGACCCGACGGGGGCTCAGGGAAAGGCGCTTGCGCGGCACAGGGGTGTGCTCAGAGCGCGGTGCGCGGAGGAATGGCGCAGCTGCTGCGCGCGGGCATGCAAAAGCCGCCCGGGCGAGAAGGCACGTCTGGCTGAGGTCGGGTGCGTGGTCTCCGAGCTCAGCAAAGCAACGGCCTACTCCTTCGGGGCGGCAACAAGGTCGTGTTCCACGGTACGGCGGGCATGCGGGCGGCGCAAAGGATTTTCCGTCACCGGTGCGGAACGCCGTCGCGCGTCCTTGTCCTTCGCCCAAGCGGGCGTCCCCGTTCGAGCGAATGCGCAGCTTCTGTCGCCGTGTCAGCCCACTTGGAGTCGACGGGACTTGTCATCGTGCCAGCATGCGCGTCCTTCTCCGCTTCGCCCTCGTCGCCGCCGCCTGCACCGCTCTGCTGGGTGCCGGCGCCCCCGCCACGCCCGACGCACCGCGTGAGGGTGCCGACTTCGTCCACCTCGCCCACCCGGTGAACACGTCGCCCCGGGAGGTCGTCGAGGTCTTCTGGTACAACTGCTCGCACTCCTACCAGTTGGAGCAGCCGCTGGACGAGTGGGCCGCGCAGCAGAACCCGCCGGTGGTGATCAAGCGCATCCCGGCCGCGTGGCCGGACAAGCCGGTGATGATGGCCTACGCCCGGCTCTACTACACGCTGGCCAAGCTGGGCGTCGCCGACCAGGAGGCGCTGCAGGTCTTCCAGGCCGTCCGCGACGAGCAGATGGACCTGACCCAGGAGCCCGCCGTGCTGGACTGGGCCGAGAGCCAGGGGCTGGACCCCAACGCGGTCAAGCAGGCCTACGAGTCGCCGCAGGTCTGGGACGAGACCCAGGCCGCCCCCGCGCTGCGCGACCGGTACCAGACCGACGAGATGCCCAGCGTGATCGTCGGCGGGACGTACCGGACCTCGCCGTTCATCGTTCCGGAGGGCGTGGACGGGGTGGTCCCGGTTGTCGACTGGCTCTACCAGCACGCCAGGCACTGACGCGCGGAGTACCGAAGCGCGGAGTACCGAAGCGCCGAGTACCGAAGCGCCGAACAGCGCGCCCGCGATCAGGCGTACTCGCGCAGCCGCGGTCTGACGCCCGTCAGCACCAGCAGCAGCGCCAGGCCGAGCAGCACCGCGGACGTCGCGGCCCAGCCGTTCAGGTCACTGTCTGCGGCCACGGCGTGGGAGGTGAAGGCTGCGGCATGGGTCGCGGCCAGGTCGTCCAGGTGGACCGAGAAGTCGTAGTAGGCGAAGCCCACGTCGCTACGGCCCACACCGGTGAGCTGGATGGCCGCCTGGTTGACGTCCCCGCCGTCGGCGACGGCGCGCAGGCCGGCGTCGGTGGCCAGGTAGGCCGAGAACCGCTGCTGGACGACGGACGCGGCGGCGCTGCCGTCGGTGCTGGCGGTGCTGTCGCCACCGCCGCCGTCACCGCTGCCGTCGGCTGCCAGCAGCGTCCGGACCTGCCCGGCGTCCGCCTGGAACTGGGCGGCCAGCGCGTCGCGGTAACCGGGGTCGACGACCCAGCGGCTCTCCCGCGCCTCCGCGTCCACGGCGACCACCGAGGCCTGGGCAAGCCGCGCGTAGGGCGTGTAGCCCTGGTTCACCGCTGCGTCGACCTCACTCGCCGCGCCCAGCAGCGCCGAGGCCGAGCCGAGCACGAGGGCCATTACGCAGGCGGTCGCGACCAGGAGCGGCACATTCAGGACGCGCCGGTAGCAGCGGGCCAGGTCCCGCTGCCACCAGAGCAGGGCCAACAGCGCGAGCACGCCGAGCGCGACCAGCAGCCAGACGGAGACGAGGGCCGCGGTGTGGGCGGCGTCCCGGTCGGAGTCGACCTGCGCGTCCGCGGTGGCCATCACGGAGCGGACCTGCGGCAACAGGCTGCTCTGCAGCAGTGCGTCGGCCTGGGCGTAGGTGTCGAGCGCGACGGGCGACGGCTGGCCCACCACAGGGTCGGCCTGGGTGCCGACCGCATACTCCTCGGTGCCGGTCCACGCGTCGTAGAGGGAGAGCTGGTCGAGCAGCGGCTGGACCTTGTCGGCCCCGGCGGAGACGGCCAGCGCGGCCAGTTGCTGCGACGCGTCGGTCTGGTCGGTCTGGGCGGTCAACGCGGCCAGCACGCCGTCGTCGACCAGCTCCGGGGTGGCCCCCGGCGCGGGCGGCACCGCGGAGTAGCCGACGACCAGCGACTTGGCCCGCTGCGCGTCGAGGTCGGACAGCGCCCGGTACAACTGCCCGGCCGCGACCGCGCGCGGCTCGGAGATGTCGGTGAGTTGCCGCGTCCGCGCGGCGGTGTCCGCGAGGCCGAGCAGTGCGGCGACCAGCAGGGCCGCGGTGAGCAGCAGCGCGACACCGGCCTGGGTCCGCAGCCGGGCCACGGGTCCGGCGAGGCTTCGGCGCACCAGACCACCGCGTATGCCCGCGCGGGCGGGGAGAGAGGCCGACGAGAGAGTGGCGGTCACGGTGACGACGGTAGACAGGCGAGCCCGGCCTCATCTGACATCCAGTCAGCCATTTGGTGAACTCGTTGTCACGATGCGACAGCAGAGGGTCTATACGCGATATCTTTCCGTGTCGCCGGTTCCACTCTTCGTGTTCACAGCGTTTACCCAGGTAAGAACGGAGTGAGCAGGGTTACCAAGAGTCGGTTTCCGGTGTGATCATGTGAGCCGCTAGCGTTGGTCAGCGGTCTGTGTTGCTCGGGCATCCTGGGGCATCCGGGCCACCGGCGGATCAGCAGGCGGAAACACGACAGAGCAGGACAAGGGAGCTGGCAGCGTGAGCATGGTGCTGAGCTTCTTCGCGTCCTGGTGGTTCCTGATCGTCGCGTTGCTCGCCGTCTTCTCGGACGCCTTCGTTCCCTTCGTGCCGAGCGCCACCATCGTCGTCGCGGCGGCCCTGGAGTCCAACGAGAACCATCTCCCGCTGCCGTTCGTCGGCTGCGGTGTCGCGGCCGCGTCCTTCGCGGCCGACCTGGTGCTGCTGAACGTCGCCCGCCGTGGCGCGGGACGCGCGCGTCGCTGGATCGCGCGCCGCGCGGGCACGGCGGACGCTGCGGCGTCCGTGCTGGAGGCGCTGGAGCAGAAGCCCGGACGCACCGTCGTCGTCGCCCGCTTCGTGCCCGGCGGTCGCAGCGTGCTGGACCTGGCGGCCGGCACGGCGGAGCGGCCTCCGGCCCGGTTCGTGCAGTGGTCCGCCGTCTCGGCGGTGGTCTGGGCGACCTACATCATCGCGATGGGCTGGCTGAACGAGGACGCGTTTCGTACGGCCTGGCTGAGCGTCGCCGTCTCCTTCCTAGCGACCACCACGGTCAGCGCGTTCGTCGCCCGCCACGTCACCCGCCACCGCGCCCGGGCGCGCGCCGCCGGAGTCGCGGCCGCGGCGGAGGAAGACGCGGCGCTCGCAGAGGCGGCGTAGTTCCTTCTGCAGGCAGGGTAGTTGCACCACCTCAGGGGCGCGGGGAACTGCGCGAACAACCACCCTGTGCGGATGGCCCTGCTCGTTCGGTGTGTCACGTGCGTGGGTGGCTTGTCGCGCCCACGCGGCGGAGCCGCACATGAGCAGAGCCCCCCGCCCCTGAGGTGGTGCAACTCACGTCATTGTCAAAAGCTCCGCTATCCGCCCCGCAGGGCCGGCCTCGGTCAGGAGCGTGTAGTGGTTGGTGTCCGGCACGACCTCGACCGGCACGCGGTCGGTGTCCAAGCCCGCGGCAGCCAAGCGCTCAGCGTCCAGCAGGGCCTGGGGCTCGTCGAAGAGGCCGCGTTCCGCCAGGAGCAGACGCGTCGGTGGGGTGAGGGTGTGAACCGAGGCGAGGATCTCGGGGTCGAAGAGCCCCACACCGTCGGTGCGTATCGCGTCCAGGATGCAGGAAGAGCGGAACGTCGGCGCCTCGCCGACCAGATCGCGTTGGAGGTACGCGTCGATCTCCGGTGACCACGCCGCGCGCAGCGCAGGATGCGGTTGCCAGAAGGCCCGGTACGCGTCCCTGCTCTCGAAGGTCATGGAGAGCCGCTCCATCGCGGGCCCCAGGACCGCGGTGAGCAGTTCGTCGCCCGCCAGCCCCGCCGGAGGCGGGAAGCCGACGCCGCCGTCGACCAGCAGGACGCTGCGGAACAGCCTCGGGTACCGCGCAGCGGCCAGCGCCGCGACGAACGCGCCCATGGAGTGCCCCGTCAGGACCACCGGGCCGCCGCCCGCGAGGGACTCGACGACCGCGGCGACATCCGCCGCATGCGCGCCGATGCCCCACGGGCCGCTGACACCCGCGCTCGCCGCACGGCCGCGCAGGTCCGGGGCGAGCAGGGTGGCCCGCCCGGCCAGCGCGCGAGCCACCGCGCCCCAGGCCAGGCCGTTGGCGGTGATGCCGTGCAGGGCCACGACCACCGGCGCGTCGGGGACGCTCGCGGGCCAGCGCAGCACCGTCAACTCGCCGCCCTCGACCGGGAGGATGACCTCTTCGAACCCGTCGAACTCGCCGCACCCGTCGAGCTCCTCGAACCCGTCGAGCTCGCCGCACCCAGGAACCGTCATGCCTTCGACCTCCTCCTCGACCTGAGCCGGGCGGGCGGCCCGGCAAACGCCGCCCGGCAAGGCGCAGACCACGATCAGAGCCCCGCGCCCCTGGGGTTGCAACTACCTGCGTCAGCGGACAACCGAGTCAGCGGCTACTCGCTGAGCTGCCACGTGATCGGGGCCTGGCCGAAGTCGGCCAGGGCCTTGTCGATCTGCGAGAAGGGCTTGCTGCCCAGGAAGTAGCGCGCGGAGAGCGGCGAGGGGTGGCCGCTCTGGACGACCACGTGGCGGGTGGTGTCGATCAGCGGGAGCTTCTTCTTGGCGTAACCGCCCCAGAGGACGAAGACCACCGGCTCCTGGCGGGCGTTGACCGCCTTGATGACGGCGTCGGTGAACTTCTCCCAGCCCCTGCCCGCGTGCGAGCCGGCCTCGTGGGCACGGACCGTCAGCACCGCGTTGAGCAGCAACACACCCTGGTCGGCCCACTCCTGGAGGTTGCCGTGGGCGGGCGCGGTGACGTCGATGTCGCTGGCCAGCTCCTTGTAGATGTTCCGCAGCGACGGCGGGACCTTGACGCCGCGTCGGACCGAGAAGCACATGCCGTGCGCCTGGTTGTCGTCGTGGTACGGGTCCTGGCCGAGGAGCAGGACCTTCACCTGGTCGAGCGGGGTCGACTCCAGCGCCGCGAAGACCTCGCCGCGCGGCGGGAAGACCTGGCCGGCGGCGCGCTCGGCCGCGACGAACCGCGTCAGCTCCTGGAAGTACGGCTGCTCGACCTCGTCTTGCAGCGCCGCCCGCCACGACTCGGGCAGCACGAACTCGCCGGCTTCGGCGGGGGTGACGGCGGGGTGGGACATGCGGGCCTCCAGGACTGGCTAATTCGTCCCGGACACGCTATCGCCCGCCACCGACAACCGGCCCAACTCCGCTGCCAGGCCGTCCAGGACGACGTCCAGCCCGAACGCGAACCCCTCCTCGACGTCGCGGTCGTCGTCCGCGTCGTGGACGAACCGGGCAAGCAGCGGGTGGTTCCCCTCGGCCAGGACCCGGCCCAGGTAGGGGCCGACGGAGCGGCGGTAGTCGTCCTCGGTCTGCCCGGTCCGGCGGATCGTCTCGGCCTCGGCGATCTCGCTCATCACGAAGCCGCGCACGAAGGCCATGACCGTCCAGCCGAAGCCCGCCATCGCGTCGATGTCCAGCCCGAGGCCGTCCATCGCGCCCAGCATCCGCTCGGTGTTGCCCATCATGTTGGGGCCGAGCGGCGGACGGCTCGCGGTGATCGCGAACACCCACGGATGACGCAGCACCATGGCCCGGTAGCCGAAGGCGATCGCGCGCAGTTGGGCGCGCCAGTCACCGGCCGGGGCGGACTCCGGCTCGGCCCGCCACTCCCCCACGACCTGGTCGATCATGAGATCGAGCAGGTCGTCCTTCGTCTCGACGTAGCGGTAGAGCGACATGGTGCCCACGCTCAGCTCCGAGGCGATTCTGCGCATCGACACCGCCTCCACCCCCTCGGCGTCGGCGAGCGCGACCGCCGCGTCGACGATGCTCTCCACGCTCAGGGACGGCTGGGGCCCCCGCCCGGCGCTACGCGGCCGGGCCCACACGGGGGTACGGGCTTCCGCCAAGGCGGCCTCCTCCACACACTGGGTGCGTACATTGTACGCACCCAGTGTCAGCGGGATCCGCTGAGATGGGCGAAGAGCACCACATTGCCGGTGTACTCATGCCGCACCCGGTCGAAACCACCCCCGCAGGTGATCACGCGCAACTGCGCGCCGGGGCCCGGGCCGTAGACCTGGGCGGCCGGGCAGGCGGGCTTGGGGGAGGACCGGACCTGGTCCACGGTGAAGACGGCCGTCCGGCCGTCGACGCGGTTGACGTCCACCTCCGCACCCGGCCGCACGGCCGACAGGTTCCAGAAGACGGCCGGGCCGGTGCTGGTGTCGACATGGCCGACGATCACCGCCATGCCCCGCTCCCCCGGCGCCGCCGAGTCGCGCAGCCAGCCCGCCGTGTGCGGCAGCGAGAAGGGCGGCAGCTCGGCCGCGCCCTTGCCGTCCGTCCCCAGCCCGAGCAGCGGCGCGCTGAGCCGGACCGAGGGGACGGCGATGGTCAGCGGCGTCGAGCGCGGCAGCATGGCAACGGCGGGCCGTAGCGAGGAGGCATGTGCCGGGCGCGCGACATGCACGGACGCGCCCCCTGGCCGGACCGCGTCCGACGCCGACTGGCGCCCCTGCACAGCAGCGACGACCGCCGCGCCCTGCCGGGCCACCTGGCTCCTCACGTGCTCCCCCACGCCGAGCGCCGCCCCCGCCAACGCGACGGCCAACAACCCGACGGACACCCCACCGAGCGGCCGCCGCAAAGGCCGCCAGGGCGGACGGGGTCGACGGGACGGACGGGACTCGGCACCCGCGGGGCGGCCGGCCTTGGCGGTCCGCTTCGAACGGACCTTGCTGCGTTCAGACATCCGCGCTCGTCACCCTTCGTCGGAGCACGACGACGCTGTACACGGCCCCCGAAACCAGCAGGATCCCGACCGCGCCGTCCCTGACCGCCCCCGCGCCGGACCCCGATGCGGACGCGGCGACGTCGGCGGAGGCCGAGGACGCCGCCGGCATCTGCCGCCAGCCACGACCGGCCGCGGGAGCAGGCGCGGACGCGCTGAGCTGAACTACCGTCACCTGACCGGCGGCGACCGGCCGTCCGGAGCAGACCTCGCGCACAAGGTGCGTACCTGGCGCGGCGTCGCCCGCGATCCTGGCCTGCGCGTAGAGCCCGCCGTCGGCGGCGAGTGCGAGCCCGACGGGCGCGGCGAAGGCCTCGGAGCTGACCTGACCTGTGGTGACCCCGCCGCAGTCGGCGAAGGTCCGCAGGTCCACGGTGGCACCGGGCCGGGTGTCGGCGGGGTCGACGGTGAGCGGCGCCAGCACGACGGGAGGCGCGATCCGCGGCCCACCGCCCGGCGTACTGTCGCCGACGGTGACCAGCGTCGTCCCGCCACCAGGCGCGGCGTCAGCCGCAGCCTGAGCCGCGCCCAGCAACAGCAGCGCGACACATGCGAACGCGGTCCGCAGGGTGGCTGCCATCGGGGTTCCTTTCGGCCCGTCAGAAATTCACTGACTGACCGTTAGAAATATGACGATCGCCCGACTGTTCAAACATCCCGACACCCGTTCGGGTCCCTCGGACCGGATGAGATCGACCAGCTCATCAGATCAGATCGATCAGCTCCGAAACCGACTTCACCACCCGCGACGGGCGGTACGGGAACCGCTCCACCTCGTCCAGCGAGGTCAGCCCGCTCAGGACCAGGAAGGTCTTCAGCCCCGCCTCCATACCCGACTTGATGTCGGTGTCCATCCGGTCGCCGATCATCGCCGTCGTCTCGGAGTGCGCGTTCACCGCGTTCAGCGCCTCACGCATCATCAGCGGGTTGGGCTTGCCCACAAAGTACGGCTCGACGCCCGTCGCCTTGGTGATCAGCGCCGCGACGGAGCCGGTCGCCGGGAGGACGCCCTCGGTCGAGGGGCCGGTCTCGTCCGGGTTGGTGCAGATGAAGCGCGCGCCCGCGTTGATCAGGCGGATGGCCTTGGTCAGCGCCTCGAAGCTGTAGGTGCGAGTCTCGCCGAGGACGACGTAGTCCGGGTTGGAGTCGGTGAGCACGTAGCCGACCTGGTGCAGCGCGGTGGTGAGGCCCGCCTCGCCGATGACGTACGCGGTGCCGCCGGGGCGCTGGCCCGCCAGGAACTTCGCGGTGGCCAGGGCGGAGGTCCAGATGCACTCCTCCGGGACGTCCAGGCCCATGCCTGCCAGGCGGGCGTGCAGGTCGCGCGGGGTGTAGATGGAGTTGTTGGTCAGCACCAGGAACGGCTTGCCGGACTCCCGCAGTCGGCGGATGAAGTCGTCCGCGCCGGGGATGATCGTTCCTTCGTGGACCAGAACGCCGTCCATGTCGGTCAGCCACGACTCGATCGGCTTGCGCTCGACGGGGTTCGCCTCGGCGGCGGAGTTGCTCTGAGCCACGACGGTCTCTCCACTCTGGGTGATCTGTGATCCGGTGAATCGTTGTCTGCCCTGACCACCACCCAGCCTAGATGACTTATGCCGAGGCCTGGGGCGGGGCTGAAGGTCGATGGTGGTGCCCTGGGCGGGAGCAAGTAGCGTCCAGGTTTTGATGACTGACTCCTGGGACACCACCACCGACTGGCACGCAGGGCTGCTGCGAACCGGGTCGCCGTGACCGCCATCGCCCTCGGCTCGGCGGCGCCCGCTGTGACGTTCCCGTCGAAGCCCCCGACGCCGAGTCCCTGGCGTCGGGGGCCTTCTGCTGTCCACAAAACCCTCTACGGTCGTGGACGTCCCGCCCGCGGACGCCTGGTGGCAGTACCCCGTCGGGAGCCTGCTACTGCCGGACGAAGCCAGGAAGCTCGTACACCAACTGGCCGTGCCGGACGCGCTGCAGCCTCCCGTCGACCAGCACCTCGAACTGGTCCGGGCGCGGCGAACCAGCCGCCCGGTACGCCTCCCGCGCCTTGGTGAGTTGGTCCCACAGCCGTTGCGGGCCACCCTGCGACAGGGCGCCGTCCGCGAGCGCGTGGGCCCACGAGCCGTCCGAGCGGTGTGCCAGGTAGCTACCCGGGGTCCGGCCGTCCGGCAGCCCGAACACGACCACCTCGGGCAGGGCCAGGCCGAGGGCGAACCGCTCCTTGTCGTTGATGACCGGCTCGCTGGTGGTGCCGACCATGACCGGCGGCCCGGCCTGCATCTTGAGGGTGGCGAACGCAGGGTCGGCGTGGGAACGCATCGGCATGAAGGACGACTCGATGTCCAGGATCCGGCCGTGCCCGTCCTGGTCCACCCGGGCCAGGGCGTAGCCGTGCAGGCCGTTGACGAGGGTGGCCATGGCCCAGCCGTCGGGGGTGAGCTGCTCCAGCCACGCCAGCGGGATCGAGCGCACGGCGCACGTAGCGATGATCCGGTCGTACGGTGCTCCCGCCGGGTGGCCGCCGGCACCGTCGCCGGTGACCACCGTCGGGGTGAGGTCGAGGGCGTTCAGGCGCTGCTCGGCCGGGCTGGTGAGTGCCGGGTCGACATCGACCGTCGCCACGTTCTTCGAACCGAGCCGGGTGGACAACAGGGCGGCGTTGTAGCCGGTCCCCGTGCCGACCTCCAGCACCCGCATGCCGTCGGTAAAGTAGAGGGCCTCCAGCATCTTCGCCATCAGCGACGGCCCGGTCGAGGACGACGTCGGGACACCGCCAGTCATCTGCGTCACCAGAGGCTCGTTCACGTAGGCGCCGGCGAGCCAGCCCGGTGTGCCCGGCTCGTACAGGCCCACACCCGTGATGCCCTGCCGGTAGTAGACCGGCACGAAGTGGTGCCGGGGCACCTGCCCGAACGCCGACCGCCACGTCGGCGAAGTGAGTGCACCGCAGGCGGTGAGCTGGTCGACAAGGGCCGCGCGCAGCCGCTCGGCGTCCCGCTCGATCGTGTCGGTCACGGTGTGGCTCCTTGCAGGTAGGTGGCGTGAGCCTTAGCGATCGGCAGGCCGGTGCGCTGCTCGACCCACGCCCACGTCCCGGACGGATTGCACTCGAAGAACACCCAGCCACCGGCCGGGGTGACGGCGAAGTCGAACGCCCCGGAGGCAAGACCGGTCCAGGTGCAGAAGTCGCGCACCCCCAAGGCGACGTGCTCCGGGATCGCGCACGTACCGTACGAGAGACTCGGATAGTCGGTGCGCCAGTCCTGCCCGGCCTGGGCGCTGCCCGCGTGGATCGTCGCCGCGAACAACTCGCTGCCGACCACGGTGAGGCGCACCTCGTGGTACTTGGGGATGCGTTCCTGGAACAGGTGCGCCGTCAATCGGACTGAATCGTCGATCTCGTCCGGGTCGACCTCGTGGGTCGGGACCATGCGTCTACGTGCAGCCCGGTCGGCCAACCGGCCCCCGAGCACCGGCTTCACGACGATCGGGCCGCCGATCCCGGTTGCCCACTTCCGCGCCGCCACAGGGTCGTTGGTGACCAGCGTCCGCGGCACCGAGAGGCCGCACCGGGTGGCGACAGCGAGCTGCTGCGGCTTGTGCGCCCCGAGCCGGTCGGTGTGAGGGTTGTTCAGCCAGCGCACCGGCAGCGCCGCCAGGACGTTCAGCAGCGCGGCATCGGCCTGATCGGTTGCCCAGGGCCGGTACTCGGCGGGGATAGCCTCCTCGACGACCGGACGGCCGGGGCGGCGCCAGTAGATCGACCGCACGGTGTCCAACCGCACCGAGCGACCCGCGTGCTCCAGCACACCTGCCCACCCGGCGTCGTAACCGGCCGTCAGCGTGACCTGCTGGGGATAGTCGGCGGCGTCGAACCGCACCACCGGCACCGACCGGCGGTTGAGCTCGTCGACGACCATGTCGGCGGCGGCGTCGAGGTTCTCGGCGACGACCAGCACCGGGCCGCCCGACACGGCCGCCATCACGCGGCCTGCGCCATGTACGGGTCCTGGACGTCGTCGGGGCTGCTGTCCCAGTTGGTGTCGGTCGACGAGCCGGCCTGCGGGGTCAGGTGCCACGCCGTGCCGTCGGCGAGGACGTTGATCTGCCGCACGGAGTCGTACGCGGGGTGCTCGGGCTCGAGGTCGACGAGGACCGGGAGCATGGCGCCGCGGGCGGCGAAAGGGATCGTGGGAACGGGCATCTTCACGGGTGGTTCCTCTCATCGACGGTGCCCGGCAACCGGTTTGGTGCCGGGTCGTGCTGTGCAGCCCGCCCAGGTGGCGAGGGAGCACGTACATCCGGGCGGGAGTCTCAGGCGGGCGTCTCGCCCGTGCCCGGCTGGTGGCAGCCACAGGCACACGGCACCTTGACCCAGCCGAGGATCCGGTCCCGGTAGCCGGGCGCGTGGCACTGCGCGTGGAGGTCGGACCACTGCTGGCCCACCCGGCACGCCGGCGTCATATAGCCGCGGGGCAGCGGCCCCGCTGCTCTGTACGTGCCGGTACCGATCGCGCTGTCCATGGAAGACAGGATCATGTGACGCTAGGTGTCCATACGATCTCCGAGCGGTAATCTCACGGTGAGATGGATTCGATTCCGCCACGCCAAGGGGGAACTGTGGGGGCACCGCTCGGACCGATCGAGTTACCCGACTGGGCCTGGCAAAGCCAGGAGATGCGCGAAGCTCTCCGCGGCCGGCGTATCGCCGACGTCTTCCGCCGTGCCCAGCAGTTCGGTATCAGCCAGTCGCGGATCGCCGCAGCGACTGGCATGGCCCAAGGTCGCGTGAACGAGATCATCAACGGCCGGCGCGACGTGTCCCGCCTGGACGTGTACGAGCGCATCGCAGACGGCCTCGCCATGCCGGACGACGCCAGGCACCTCCTCGGCCTCGCGTCCGACCGCGCCAGGCGTTCAAGCGGCAGAGCCTTCGACCTAGCCGCGTTCCCCGAGGTCGTCCGCGTCTACGCCTCGCAAGCCAGTGCCTCTGACGACATCCGACGCCAGGCCCGCACCGCCAGCGAGATCGACCTGCTCGCTGTCCGCGGCCTCGGCCTGATCGGCCTGAACGACTCTCTGTTGCGGCCGTCCATCACGGGCACCGACGCCCGGGTCCGCCTGCGTGCCCTGTTGCTTGACCCGACATCACCCACGATCACCGTACGAGCCAAGGAGATCGGCGAGTCAGAGCAGTCCCTTGCCAGCGGCGTCCTGTTGGCCGAAGCTCGCCTCAAGGAGCTTGCTGAGATCTGCGACGTGGAGACCTACCGATACCGTCTGCTGCCAACATGGCGACTCATCCGGCTGGATGCGACGTTGTTCCTGTCGGCCTTCGACGCGGGGTGGGAAGGCCACGAGTCCGCCACCTACAAGATCATGCAAACGCCGCACGGGCCGCTCTACCGGGGCTTTCGGCGCATGTTCGACGCGATGCTCGCCGACGGCGAGCGCACCCACTGAACTGAGGGGAGTCCGACGTTGATCGAGGCGGAACTCAAGGCCGTCGTCCGAGACCCGGAACACGTGATGGCGCTGCTCGACGGCCGCGCCGAGGGCCGCCCCCAAGTGTACGAGGACACCTATTACGACCTGCCGGACGGCAGTCTGATGACCGGCGACAGGGAGCTGCGGGTGCGGACCGTGCACGGGCAGCACGACACCCGCTCGGTGCTCACCTACAAGGACGCGCGGGTCGATGCGTCCGGGTCGAAGCCGGAACACGAGACCCGTGTCGACGAGCCTGACGCGGTCCACGCAATGCTGGCCGCCCTCGGCTATGTGAAGGCGATCGCGTTCTCCAAGCGCTGCAGGAACTACGAGTTCGAGCACGCCGGGCGGAAGATGCTCGCGACGCTGGTCCAGGTGCCCGAGCTCGATGGCACGTTCCTGGAGCTGGAGACTCTTGTCGAGCAGCAGCAACTCGCCGCCGCACTGCAGGATGTACGGGCCGTGATGAAGTCGTTCGGCATCACCGATACGGACCTGACGACCGAGCTCTACACGGACGCAGTCACTGCCCGTCGCGGCTGATGCAGGATGCACGGCGCGTGGCCGCCGAGGTGGTGGTACGCGGCGGCTGGGTGCTGCTGATCCGCCGCGCTCAGCCCGAGGGCGATCTGGTCCGGCAATTCCCGGCCGGGAAGCTGCAGCCTGGCGAGACACAGCGCGTCCGCGCACCGTCCCGGCAGGCAGGACGGTGCGCGGACGACGGGAACGACTCCACCCGGCGCACGAAGCGGCGAACCGTCAGAGCACCAGCGCGGGCAGGTCGGCGACGCTCTGCAGCACCGCGGTCGCGCCGTCGGCGCGCAGGCGGTCCGCCGTGTGGGCGCCGGTGAGGACGCCCGCCACCAGGCTCGCACCGGAGCGGACGCCGCACTGCATGTCGTAGCCGGTGTCGCCGATGACGGCCATCTCCGCGACGCTGTCCGCGGCGGCGGTGCGCAGGAAGGCGGCGAGGGCCAGGTCCGGGTACGGGCGGCCACGGCCGGCGTCGGCCGGGCAGAGGGCCAGGTCGACCAGGTTCTCCCAGCCCAGGGCGGTGATGATGGCCTGCTGCGTCGGGCCGGAGAAGCCGGTGGTCAGCACAACCGTGACCCCGGCCGCGCGCAGCTGCTTGATGGCGTCCTCCGCGCCGGGGATCGGCACGACGTGACCCTCGCCGACCAGGCGCTCGTAGGCGGCCTCGAAGGCGACGTTGGCGCGCTGCGCCAGCTCCTCCTCGCCGAAGAGGCGGCGGAAGACGGTGATCTTGCTCTCGCCCATCGTGGCGCGGACGTCGGCGAGCATCGCCTCGTGGCGCTCGGTGCCCGGCTCGACGCCGAGCTCACGCGCCGCTGCCTCGAAGGCCACCTCGACCAGGCCGCCGTCGTGCACGGTGGTCCCGGCCATGTCCAGGACGACCAGTTTCACCTTGCGCTCGGCCTTCTCAGCGTTCTGCGTGTTCTGAGTGTTCTCAACCACGGTCCGTCACAGTCCAATCTCGTTCGCGGTGTCCTCGCCGATCGCGGGCGAGCAGGTCATGCCGCGGCCTCCGGGGCCGGTCACCAGCCAGACGCCCTCGCGGACGCGCTCCCGGTGCACCACGCGCGTGGTGTCCACGCACTGCGCGTACACGCCGGCCCAGCGGCGGCGGATCCGCGGCATCGAGCGGCCGAGCAGGTCCTCGACCACGCCCTGCAGGTAGGCGTAGGGGTCCTCGTCCACGTCGAAGCCGAAGGGCTGGTCGTACTCGTGGGTGTCGCCGACGGTCAGCGAGCCGTCACGGCGCTGGACCATCAGCAGCTGCATCCGGTGCTCGGCGGCGACCGGGTCCTGCGCCTGACGGGTATTCAGATCCATCAGGGCCGGGCCCTGGTAGGCGGGGTAGTAGCGGAAGGAGTCGCCGTCGGCGACGGAGGTGGTGAGCACCTCGTCCAGCGGGTCGGTCTGCATCATCTGCAGCCGGACCCGGCGCACCGGAAGCTCCGGGGCCAGCTCGCGGACCAGGCCGCCGAGCCAGGCGCCGGTGCAGAGCACCACGACGTCGCCGGTGTGCAGCTCGCCGCGGTCGTCGCGAACGGCGTTCTCGCCGACGACCTCGCGGACCTCGCGTCCGCCGAGGAAGGTGTAGCGGCCGGTGGCTCGCAGGTGGTCCTGGAGGGCGCGCTGGGTGACCCGCGGCTCGACCTGGGCGTCGGCGGGCGACCACAGCGCGCCGAGCAGCTTGCCGCCGAGAGCCGGGTTGAGGGCCCGGGTGGCGTCCGCGTCGAGCAGCTCCCAGCCGCGGACGGCGGCGTCGGGACGGGCCACGACCTCCTCGGCGACGGCCAGTTCGGCGTCGGTGCGGACGACCGTGAGCGAGCCGGAGGCGCGGAAGCCCACGTCGGGCACCTCCGCGGCTATGGATTCCCACATCTCCCGCGCACGGAGCGCGGTGTCCAGTTCCGCGCCGACGGACCGACCGCTCACCCAGACCAGGCCGAAGTTGCGCACGGACGCGCCGCGCGCCTGCTCCTCCCGCTCGAGATGGACGACCTGATGACCGCGCTGGACCGCATGCCAGGCATGCATGGTTCCGAGCGCTCCTGCTCCCACAACGATGACCTTCACGTCGTCGACCCTCGATCTCCCCGGTTGCACGACGGGACCTTCCCGGTGAATCCAGCATGAACAGGAACGGCACGTTTGGACTAGACCCGTTATCTTCTCGTTATGGAATGAGCCCGTTCTCCTTCTCGCACAACCCGGAGGCAGGTGCGCTCAGCGCTCGGCCGTGAGCTCCGTCCAGAAGCTGAACCGGTCGCCCCGGTACAGCGTGCGGACCCGCTCGAACGGGCGGCCGTCCGGGTCCCAACTGCGGCGGTGCAGCAGCAACATGGGCAACGCCGGGGGCGTGCCGATGAGCAGCGCCTCGCGCGGGGTGGCCAGCACGGTCTCGATCCGCTCCTCGCCCCCGCCGGAGACCAGACCGCCCGCCTCCTGCGCGTAGGCGTAGAACGAGCCGTTCGGATCGAAGTCCTGGTCCATCCGGGGCAGCAGCGCGGTCGGGGCGTAGGTCGACTCCAGGCCGACCCGCTCCTCGTCGACGAGCAGCACGCGCTCCAGGTGCCAGACGAAGTCCCCGCGCTCGACGCCGAGTTCGCGCGCCGCCTCGGCGTCGGCAGCGAACCGCTCCAGGCCGATCAGGGCACGGCCCGGCACGTGGCCGCGACGGCGGACGCCCTCGGTGTAGCTGCCGAGCGAGAGCGGCTGCTCGATCTTGGGACCGGCGACGACCGTGCCGCGCCCCTGGCGGCGGACCCGCCCTTCCAGCAGCAGCTCGCGCAGGGCGAGCCGGAGCGTCTCGCGGGCGACGCCGTACCGCTCGGCCAGCTCGCGCTCGGCGGGCAGCGTCGCTCCTTCCCCCAACTCGGCCAAAAGCTCAGAGAGTTGGGCCTTGGCGAGGTAGTACTTGGGCATCCGCCCGTGCTCCGGGATGCCGGCGCGGACGGGCGCGCCCGGGGAGTGCGGCAGGCGCGGGGCCTGCGAGGGTGGTGGGCTCACCCTCCCACGGTAGCCGGACGAGGCTGCTGGCCGACGAGATGACCCCAGAGCACCATCCGGTAGAGCGAGGTGAACGCCGGGGTGCAGGTGGTCAGCGTGATGTAGTGGCCGGGCGTGCGGTAGCCGTACTGCGCGGAGGGGTGGACCGAGCTGTAGGGCTCGGGCAGGATCACCGTGCCGTCGGACGCTTCGGTCTGCGGCAGGACCGAGTCGATCCGGTAGACGTAGTCCCAGCCCTGGACCTCGACGATGACGACGTCGCCGACGTGCACCTGGTCCAGGTACCGGAACGGCTGCCCGTGGGTGTTGCGGTGCCCCGCCACCGCGAAGTTGCCGAGCTGGCCCGGCATGGCCGTGCCTGGGTAGTGGCCGATGTAGCCGTGGTTGAGCACCGCGTACTTGTCGACGCCCTGGGCGACCGGGAAGACCAGGCCGAGCACGGGGATCCGGATCACCGCGAACGCGGGCAGGTCGCGGACCATGCTGTCGATGCCGTAGCCGCTGCTCGGCCAGCCGCCCGCCGATCCGCCCGATCCTGACGCGCCCGACGAGCCGGAGCTGCCTCCGGCGAGGGTGGCCGAGGCGCTCGGCGAGGCGGACCCGGGGGCGGAGGGGCTCGGCGACGCGGGACCGGAAGCGGACGCCGAGGCGTGGGCGTTGGCCTCCGCGTCCCACTGCTGCTCCAGCGTGGCGACCGTCTGCGCGGCGTTGGCGTCGGCGGTGTGGTTGGTCCACCACAGCTCGTAGGTGGCCAGCAGCACCAGCACCAGCCCCAAGGTGACGGCCAGTTCGCCGAAGAGGATGAGACCGCGGCGCAGTCCCCACAACCACCGCGGTCCCATGCGCACCCCCTCAAGCGAACCCCTGGTGCGTTCCTGACGGTGCGTCAGGCTACGCCTGGGCGCGCCAGGCCGCCAGATGCGTGTCGATGTCGTCCAGCAACCGGGCCTTGCCCGCCTCGTCCTGGAACGAGGAGCGGACCGCCTGCCGGGCCAGCTCCGCGACCCCGGCCTCGTCCAGCTTGAGCAGGTCGGCGACCACCTCGTACTCGCGGTTGAGGTCGGTGCCGAACATCGGCGGGTCGTCGCTGTTGACGGTCACCACCAGCCCGGCCTCGACCATCTGCCGGATCGGGTGGTCCTCCATCCGTTCCACGACGCGGGTGGCGATGTTGGAGGTCGGGCAGACCTCCAGCGGAATCCGGTGCTCGCCCAGGTAGTCGACCAGGGCGGGGTCCTTGACGGACTGCGTGCCGTGACCGATGCGCTCGGCGCCCAGGTGGCGCAGGGCGTCCCAGACGGTCTCCGGACCGGTGCTCTCGCCCGCGTGCGGGACGCTGTGCAGGCCGGCCGCGCGGGCCCGGTCGAAGTACGGCTGGAACTGCGGACGCGGCACGCCGATCTCCGGCCCGCCCAGCCCGAAGCTGACCAGCCCGTCCGGGCGCAGTCCGAGCGCCAACTTCTCGGTCACCTCGGCGGACTCCAACCCCGCCTCGCCGGGGATGTCGAAGCACCAGCGCAGCACGATCCCGAGCTCCCGCTCGGCGGCGAGCCTGGCGTCCTCGATGGCCTCCATGAACGCCTCGCCCGGGATGCCGCGCTTGACCGAGCTGTAGGGGGTGACCGTCAGCTCGGCGTAGCGGATGTTCTGCCGGACCATGTCCTCGGCCACGCCGTAGGTCAGCGCCCGCACGTCCTCCGCGTCGCGGATCAGGTCCACCACGGACAGGTAGACCTCGATGAAGTGCGCGAAGTCGGTGAACTCGAAGTACTTGGCCAGTGCGGCCGGATCCGCGGGCACGTCGGTGCGCCCCTCGTACCGTGCGGCCAGCCCGGCCACGACGTGCGGGGACGCCGAGCCCACATGGTGCACGTGCAGCTCCGCCTTGGGCAGACCGGCGACGAACGCCCGCATCGACATGCTGCTTCCTCTCATTTCATCCCTCATCCGCACCGGGCGGACACACCGGTCACAGCCTCTCACGGTGTGGGATAGCGTGGCGCAGACACTGAAACGCTCCAGGCGAGGCCTGGATCGGGGGAACAGGGGAACAGTGGCGAACTACTACCGGGTGGATCTCGACACCCTGGGGCGGATGACCTCCGCACTGCAGCAGGCCGGGGACCAGATGGACGCCGCGCTGCGCATGATGACCGGCGGCGCGGACGGCGACCAGATCGGCACGGGCGAGCTCAACCAGGCCACCCAGGACTTCCAGAGCACCTGGCAGTACGGGCTGGGCCAGCTCAAGCAGAGCCTCTCGGACACCGACGACGGCCTCAAGCAGGCGAAGTCGGGCTACCAGCAGATGGAGGACGCGCTCAGCCAGGCGCTGAACCAGATCAGCACGACCGAGGTTCAGCCGCTCGGCACGCAGATCGACCAGTTGGACCCCAACTACGGCGTCATGCAGCCGGGCGCGGCAGGAGGTGCTGCGAAGTGACCGGCGTCATCGAATTGCTGCACCAGGACTACCCGCACCTGGGCTTCAACCCGGTCCCCGGCGTCCCGGAGGACGTCGCGTCGGTCACGGCCGCGCTGACCCAGGCGACGGGGTCGCTCAAGGAGTCGGCCTCACTGCTCAGCCAGGTCGAGCAGGCGGGCAGCGAACTGTGGCAGGGCGCGGCGGCGGACGCCTTCCGCGGGCACGTGGACAGCGAACTGACGAAGCGTCTGCAGACCGCGCAGACCTCCCTGGAGTCCGCGGTCTCCGTTCTGACGGACTGGCACGGCAACCTGGTCGGCTTCAAGGACACCGCCGCACAACTCGACGCTGAGGCGGCGTCGGTGCAGACGCGGCTGCAGCAGGCCAAGGCCGACCTGCAGCAGGCGGAGGCCAACCCGAACCTCTCCCTGGCGGGCCGCGAGTACGCCAACCGGCAGATGCTGGAAGAGGCCCAGGCCGAGTACGACGCGGCCCAACAGGCGCTCTCACAGGCGACCTCGACGGTCAACAACCTCGACGAGGAACTCCAGGCGATCCTCAAGCGCGCCCAGGAACTCGCCTCCGAGCACGAATCCGTGGCCCACCGCTACGCCCAGGACCTGGAACACGCGGCCCACGATCTGGCCCCGCACAAGCCGGGCCTGCTCAGCCAGATGTGGAACGGATTCACCAGTGGCCTGAGCGCGGTGGCCAAGTGGGTCTCGTCCCACCTGGACCTGATCCACACGATCCTGTCGGACATCTCCGCTGTCGCCGGTCTGATCGCCCTGTGCACGCCGCCGCCGATCGACATCGTGGCCGGCGCCATCGCGCTGACCGCGGGCGTGGGAGCGTTGGCGACGGACCTGGCCAACCCGAAGACCCGCGACGCGATCGGCGGTCTGCTGACCGGGCACTTCACCAAGCAGAACCTCGAAGCGGGGCTGAGTGTGGCCACCGACGTGATCAGCGTCATCCCGGGCATCGGTGCGGCGGCCAGGATCACCAAGGGCGCGAAGGGCCTGGAAGAAGGGGTCAAGCTCGCGTCGAAGTTCTCGGACATCGCCGACGACGCGATCAAGACCGCGAGCTTCACCGGCAAGCAGATGGCGAAGAGCCCGCTGGTGCAGAAGGTGGCCGCGAAGGTGACCACCGACAGCGCCGAACTCTTCGCGACGAAGGTGAACCAGGGCAAGAAGGCCGTCACCGCGATCTACAAGACCGTCACGGGCTCGGGCGACTCGTCGAGCAACAGCCAGGGAGCCACCGCATGAGCCGCATCGACCAACTGCTGGGCGGCGCCCGCCCGGCCCCGGACGAGGCCCAGCAGATCTGGGTCAACCTCCCGGAGGGCTACACGGCCCTGCCGCTGACCGACATCAGCGGCACCCTGGAACGTGCGGCGGAAGTCGTCGCCGAATTCGCCCCGGAACCGCTACTGGAGCTCGTGGCGCCCACCGCGGACCTGCTGCAGGTCCTGCTGCTCGAACTCAGCGAACGAGGCGCCAGCTACTGCGGGTTGGGACAGCACGTCTCCCCGCTGGACGGCACCGTGGTCAGTTCGACGCTTGTCGTCACGCTTCACTCCACCAACGCGACCGGTGACCCGAAGCAGCTGCTCGGCGAGATGGCGAAGCGTGTCGACCCCAGCTCGGTGGAGGACGGCGACGCGGAGTTGGTCGACCTGCTGGGCACCCCGGTGCTCTTCCTCGAGGGCATCCGTCGACTGCCGACGCCTGAGGACGACGATCCCGCTGCCACCTCGCCCGTGTTCACGATCGAGGCGCTGATCCCGTCCCCCGAGGGAGACCTTCTCGCCGCGGTCGAGTTCGCCACACCGTTCCTCGACCAGGGCCCCGAATTCCGGGTGATGCTCGCCCAGTTCGCCGCCTCCGTCAGCTTCGACGCGCCCCCGCCCGAGCCGGAGACCAGCAGCATCCTCTCGGCGCTCGGCTAGAACCTGGAGTTCCTGCATGCAGCAGTTCGTATCCCCCAACACGCTCGACAACCCAGCGGTGCGCGCCGAGCTCGAAAAGCGCAAGGAATCGAAGCTCAAGGAGAAGCGACGCTACGCGGCGGCCTACGAACTGCTGCTGCAGCACTGCCCCTGGCGGGAGTTCGGCTACCGGCTGGGCCGCTGGGAGCGCGTCCAGACGTGGGAGTTCTGCGGGCTCCGACTCGTCGAATGGGAGAAGACGGATGTGCTGCAGCTGATCGACCTCGGCTCGGGGCGGGCGATCAACGAGATGTATCTGGATCCTCAGCAGCTCCCCTTCGGGAGTGGCGTGGAGCTGCCGCGGCCCACAGGGCGGGTCTGGCTGGCCGGGAGCCCGTTCTCCAAGGCGGTGCTGAGCCTGCACGGATCCGAGCTCGGCCTCTTCCAAGCTACGGCATCACACCTGCTGAGGGAGGACCCCGAGGAATTGGCACGCCAGCTCCTCTCCGGTCAGGAGCGCCTGCCGCGCGAGCCCTACCAGCAGGTGGACCGCTACGGGCGGTCCACCTGGCTGGCGGACTGCCCCGAGAAGCCGCGCAAGCAGGACGGGTTCACCTGGCGGTTCCGGGACATGGATCGGACGGACATCGGCAACATGCGGCAAGGAGGCTCCTGGCGCCGCGTGGGCCACTGACGCCCCGCCACGACAACGTCACACCAGCACCGAGACCGTATGGATCAGCAGCCCCGCGATCGCGCCGACCACCGTGCCGTTGATGCGGATGAACTGCAGGTCGCGCCCCACATTCGCCTCGATCTTGCGGGAGGCGTCGTTGGCGTCCCAGCCTGCGACCGTCTCCGAGATCAGCGAAGTGATCTCGGCGCGGTAGGTGTCGACGACGTACTCCGCCGCGTCCTCCAGCCAGCGGTCGACCTTGGCCTGCAACCGCTCGTCCGCGGCCAGACGGCCGCCGAAGCTGCGGATGCCGCTGCGCATGCGCACGCGCAGCTGGCTGTTCTCGTCCTCCGCCGCCTCCAGGACCATGCCGCGGACCGCGCTCCACGCCGAGGCGATCAGGTCCTGGACCTCGGGGCGGGCCAGCAGGTCGGCCTTGGCGCGCTCGATCCGGCCGATGGTCTCCGGGTCGTCGCGCAGTTCCTCCGCGAAGTCGGAGAGGAAACTGTCCACCGCGCCGCGCGCCGCGTGGCCGGGGTCGTCGCGGACCTCGGTGGCGAAGCGGAGCAGCTCCTTGTAGACGCGGACGCCGATCTGGTTGTCGATGAACTTGGGCGTCCAGCCCGGGGCCTCCTCGGAGATGGTCCGGACGACCTGCTCCCGGTGCTCGACCAGCCAGTCGTGGGCGCGGATCACGCACAGGTCGACCACCCCGCGGTGACCGCCCTCGTCCACGATGCGCGCCAGCATCCTCCCGAGCGGCTGGGCGATCGGCTGGGCGGAGGCGCGACGGGTGACCGCCTCGCCGACCACCGCCTGGACGTCCTCGTCCCGCAGCACCGCCAGCGCGCCCCGCAGCGCGGCCGAGGCCTCGCGGGTGACCTTCTCCGCGCTGCCGGGCGCGGACAGCCAGAGCCCGACCCGCTTGCCGATGCCGAGCGCGGCGAGCCTGCCCCGGACCACCTCGACGGAGAGGAAGTTCTCCCCGACGAAGGTCCCGAGGCTGACGCCGAAGGCGTCCTTCTTGGTCGGGATGATCGCGGTGTGCGGGATCGGCAGGCCGAGCGGATGCTTGAACAGCGCCGTCACGGCGAACCAGTCCGCGAGCGCGCCGACCATGCCGGCCTCGGCGGCGGCCTGGACGTAGCCGGCCCACGAACCCGCCCCGGAGCGCAGCGCCCAGGTGGTCACGATGTAGATCACCGTCGCCACCACGAGGAACCCCGTGGCAATGGTCTTCATCCGCCGAACGCCACGCCGTTTCACCTCGTCGGAGGCGGTGTAGCGCACCGCACCGGCCCCGGCTGGCATACGGTCGGCTTGCGCGTCGGACGCGTCTTTCGGCTTCATCGGGAGCGTATCCACCCAGCAAGTGTCACCCGCCCGCCAGCAAAACGGTCGAACCGCCGGAGAGATCCACGATGTCGTCCAGCAGTTCCGTCACGCGACCCCACAGCGCGGCCCCTTCCACGGCCGGGCTCTCCGGCTACGGCGAGCGGTTCTCCGAGCCCACCGGCTACCTCGACTTCGGCCGCTTCGGACCGCCCTCAAAGGACGTGCTGGACATCACCCGGCGGCTGATGGAGCAGAGCGCCCGCGCCGGCTCGGACACCGTGGACGAGCTGATGCAGCAGGAACTGCGCGCCCGTCAGGCGGCGGCGCGGCTGCTGGGCGGCGTGCCGGTGGACGCGGTGGCGCTGCTGCCGAACGCGAGCACCGGGCTCTTCCACGCCGCGTTCGGGCTGCCGCACGGCACGGTGCTGGTGCCCGCCCGGGAGTTCCCGTCCAACGCCTACCCCTGGCTGCGGGCGGCCCGGCTGGGGCGGGTGCAGCCGGTCTCGCTGGAGCCGGACGCGTTCGGCCGGATCACGCCGGAGCTGATCCGGCAGGCGCTGACGCCCGAGACGGTGGCCGTCTCGGTCTCCGCGGTGGACTACCGCACCGGCTACCGCGCCGACCTGGCCGGCATCCGCGAGGTGATCGGCCCGGACCGGCTGCTGATCGTCGACGCGATCCAGGGCATGGGCGTCGTCGACCTGCCGTGGTCGGCGGCGGACCTGCTGGTGACCGGCGGTCAGAAGTGGCTGCGCGCGGGCTGGTCGACGGGCTTCCTCTACGCCTCCGACCGTGCCCTGGAGCGGCTGGAGCCGACGCTGACCGGTTGGACGGGCGTGGTCGACGTCGGCGTCTTCGACAGCCAGGAGCACGCGGTGGCCCCGGGCGCCGGACGGTTCTCGCTCACCAACCTCAGCCCGGTCACGGCGGGCGCGCTGGCCGCCGCGGTGGAGCTGGTCGAGCATGCGGGCGTGGCGCGGATCCAGGCCCACATCGCCCAGCGCACCGCCGAGCTGATCGACACGGTCCGCAGCGCGGGCGGCGTCGTCCTCTCCCCCGAGGCGGAGCAGGAACGCGCGGGCATCGTCGCCTTCGCCATGCCGCGCACGCAGGCCCCGCTGGTCGGCGAACACCTGGCCAAGCACGGCGTGGTGGCCACCACCCGCCCCGACCAACTCCGGCTCTCCGCGCACGCGTCCACGACCCTGCCCACCGTCGACCTGGTGCACCGGGCGCTCACGTCCCTGCCGGTCTGAGGCGGCGGAGCGAAACGCCGGTGGGGCGCCGCACGTGATGTGCGACGCCCCACCGGTGACGCGACGGTCCGTCAGGAGTAAGTCTTCAGGCAGAGCACGAAGTTGTCACCGTACGACGTGTAGTTCTCCGTCGAGTCCGCCGGGCACGCGGTCGTGTCCGTCGTGTTGTTGAGACGCTGCTCGACCTGGTACAGGCCCGAGGCGCAGGTGACGATCTGCATGTCCGGGCTGGAGTTGGTGCCGTTGTTCTTCAGGCAGTCGCCCACCTGAGCGCTCTGGGCCGGGTCCGTGCCGACGCCCGTCGACGGGCTGTCGGTCGGGTTGTCGGTGGGACTGTCCGTCGGGGCGTCCGTCGGGTTGTCCGTGGCGGTCGCCGTCGGGGTGGTCACCGGCGGGACGTAGGTGGGGTCGCTGCTGCCGCTCGACAAGCCCACGATCACGGCGATCAGGAAGATGAGCACCACGAAGACCGGCATCAGGAAGCCCAGCGCCTGCGGGCGGTTCATCAGTGGCTTGCCCGGGTACATCGGCGGGCCGGGCGGGTTGGGCGCGGGCTCGGGCAGTGCCTTGATCTTGTTGTGAATCAGGAAGTTCCGGACCAGCGCAACTTGCGCGAAGATCCACGATCCGTAACCCCACCAGCCCTGCACCAACGTCTGGGCGGACATGTCGCGGATCGCCGCCGTACCGCAGGTCTTGCAGAACGGGCCGGGCAACCGCCGAAAGGACATGACGAAGAACATTCCGCGGTGCCCACGCACCGTGGCGTCGATCGCCGGGTAGCCGCCGCAGAACCGGCAGGTCAGCCCGTTCGGCGCGGGCGCGCCCATCGGCTGCGCGCCGTACATCCCGCCGGGGTCCATCCCCGGCTGCATGCCCGGCATCCCCGGCTGCATCCCCGGCTGCATCCCGGGCTGTGCGCCCGGCTGCGGGTAGCCGTACGCGGGCGGGGCCGGGGGCATCGGCGCTCCGCCCTGCTGCGGGAAGGGCGGCGCCTGCTGCGGCGCGGCCGGCTGCGCGTAGGGGTTGGCCTGCGCCGGCACCTGCTCCCCGTACGGGTTGGGCTGGCCGCCGTACGGATTCGGCTGCGAGTACGGGCCGGGCGGCGGTGCGGACTGGTACGGGCCGGGCTGCCCGTACGGGTTGCCAGGGCCGGGCGGTTGCGGCGGAGTGGCCACGGGACTGTCCCCCATCGAACGGTCGGCATCGACGGAACGCGATGTCGGCTGACTCTCAAACATGCGGACTTTATCCGTTTCTTAGGGCCGCTGCAGGCCCCGCCCACCCGCTGTGGCTGAGTGCACAACATCTTCACTGCGCCGAGGGTTAGTTGTCCCGAAACGGGGGTGTGCCTGCCGTCAGGATCCGGCTACGACAGGCCCACCTCCTCAGTGCCTCACCCCGCGACCGGCTCCACCGCCCCCTCTCCCTCCCCCGCATACATCCGGGCGATCACGTCCTCGATCTCCGGCTCACGCACCGACAGGTCGCGCAGCTCGTAACGGCCCGCCAGGGCCGCGACCAGCGGAGCCGCGCTCGCCGCGGCCGGGAAGGCGAGCCACTGGCGGGCGCCCTCGACGCGCAGCACCCGCGTTCCCGGAAGCTCGATCGGCGGGACCTCCCGGTCCAGGTCGACGACGAGCGTGCGCTCGCTGCGGCCCTGGTCGTGGAGGCCGTCCAGGTCGCCGTCGTAGACGACCCGGCCGTGGTCGATCACCATCACGCGCGAGCACAACTGCTCGATGTCGGTGAGGTCGTGGGTGGTCAGCAGCACGGTCGTCCCCTGCTCCGCGTTGACCTGGGCGAGGAACTCGCGGACCCGGCGTTTGCTCACCACGTCCAGCCCGATGGTCGGTTCGTCGAGATAGAGCACCTCCGGCTGGTGCAGCAGCGCCGCCGCGATGTCGCCGCGCATCCGCTGGCCGAGCGAGAGCTGGCGCACGGGCACGTCCAACAGCTCGCCGAGTTCGAGCAGTTCGACGCAGCGGTCGAGATTGCGCCGGTAGACGGCGTCCGGGATCCGGTAGATGCGCCGGGCCAGCTCGTACGAGTCGCGCAGCGGCAGGTCCCACCACAGCGTGGTGCGCTGGCCGAAGACGACGCCCATCCGCTGGGCCAGGCGCACGCGTTCGCGCATCGGGTCGACGCCCGCGACCCGGAGTCGGCCGCCGCTGGGCAGCAGGATGCCGGTGAGCATCTTGATGGTGGTCGACTTCCCTGCGCCGTTCGGCCCGATGTAGCCGACCATCTCACCGCGCCGGACCTGGAAGTCCAGCCGGGCGACCGCGTCCACCCGGACCTTGGTGCGCCGGAACCGTCCGGTGCGGCGGCGCAGGGTGAAGCTCTTGGTCACGCCCTCGACCTCGATCAGCACCTCGTTCACGGCAATTCCCTTTCTGAATTAGTGAGATGACGAAGACTCAGACTCAACTTCCGGTGCTGCGATAGGCGCGAACCCCCGCCCGCCAGAGCAGCCCGGCGACGACGGCGCTGAGCAGTGCGGCGACCGGTGAGGCGAAGCGGAACCACCCGGGCAGTCCCAACGGATCGGGCCGGTCGAGCAGATAGAGCGCGGGCAGCCAGTTGACGAAGGCCAGCGGGACGCCGAAGACGGTGCAGCGGACCAGGTCCTTGGCGAAGACGGTCGGCGGATACTGAAGCATCGTCATACCGCCGTAGGTGAACGAGTTCTGGACCTCGGACGCGTCGGCCATGACGAATTGGAACGCCGCTCCGGCGACGAAGACCGAGCCGAAGATCACCGCCCCGCAGACCACCAGCGAGACGAAGACCAACACCTTGGCCGGCGTCCACTCCAGATCGAGGTGGCCGAGCGACCAGGTGAGGACGGTCCCCGCCTGCACGATCCGGCCGAGCCGCCGCAGCGCGAACCGGTCCGCGGCCTGCTGGGCCAGCGCGGGCACCGGCCGGACCAACGTGGTGTCCATGGAACCGTCGCGCACCCGCTCGCCGAGCTGGTCCATGCTGCCGACCAGCAGGTCGGCGAGGCCCAGCGTCAGCCCGGAGGTGCCGTAGAGGAAGGCGAGCTGGGGCAGCGTCCAGCCACCCAGCGCGCTGGTGTGCAGGAAGATCACGGCGATGACGACGAAGTCCATGCCGGACGCGGCCATGTTGCCGACCGTCGTCATCCAGAACGAGGCGGGGTAGGCGAGGGCCGCGCGGGTCCACATCGCGACGATCCAGCCGTAGCTGCGCAACGCGTGCCGGAGCTCCGTGGCGAACCCCGATGCCAGGCCCGAGGTCAGGCTCGATGCATGGCCCGATGCCTGGCCTGATGTCAGGTCAGCCACCCTGGACCACCACCTTCCGCACGGCGCGGGCCTGGACCAGACGCCCGGCTCCGAGCAGCACGACCGCCCAGGCCGCCTGCACGCCGAGCGCCGCCGCCGTCCCAACGGCGTCGTAGCGCTGGAGGAAGACGTCGGCGGGGACCTGGAAGACGGAGACGAAGGGCAGCGCGCGGGCCAGCATCTCCAACGGAGCCGGGAAAAGGGTGATCGGCAGGAAGAAGCCGCCGAAGAAGTTGCAGGTCAGGTAGTAGATCATCTGCACTCCACGACCGTCGAGCAACCAGAAGGCGGTCAGCGCGACCAGGAAGCGCAACGCGTAACTGACCAGCAGCGCAAGGACGACGGAGACCGCGAAGGCCGCCCAGGTCGCCGCGGCCGGCAACGCGCCGCCCTGTGGCAGGCGCAGGTCGAAGCAGAGTCCGCCGATCAGCATCGGCGCCAGGCCGTTGGCGAGCAGCTGGTAGCCGCCCCGGCCCAGGTCGACGGCCAGCCACCAGGCCTGTTGGTCGACCGGGCGGAACAGGTCCACCGCGATGTCGCCCTTGGTGATCCGGGTCTGCAGGTCGTCCAACACTCCCATGCCGGCCATGCAGAGGAAGGCGAACAGGGCCTGGCCCAACCAGACGTAGGTGAGGGCGGCCGACAGGTCGTACCCGCCGAGGTGGGGGCGGACCCGCCAGAGGGCCAGGTAGGTGTAGGCGAGGATGAAGCCGAAGACGGTGTTGGTGATCACGCGCGCCCAGGTGGCGGCGCGGTAGGTGGAGTAGCGCCGGAAACCGCGTGCGCAGACTGCGGCGTACATCACACTCCTCTCTCAGCGGTCGAACAGATCAGTGGCGGTCAGGCCGGGGACCGGTGGCGGTCAGGCCAGGTGGGAGCGGCGGACTGTCGCGTGCATGCCCGTCAAAAGTCGACATGTCGGCGGCCATGGCGAGAGGTGGTCGCATTCGCGCGGGAACGCCGAAATGGCCCCGTTCGCCGACACCCGGGGGGTGCCACGAAGGGGCTCTCGCCAACGCTCTTCGGTTGTGGGTTCTGCTGCGGTGCAACCGACCCGCAGCGAGGGTTCGACGGACGGTCCGACGAGCGGACTTTCCTCGACCTCACTGTGACTCAGCTCTCACAGCGTAGCCGAGGCCCACGCAGGACTGTCACAGGCCCGCCACAAAACGCCCTCCGGCGTGATCTTTGTTCGCCACCGCACGATCGATCCGGCAGAGTAGTCAGGAATGCCATGATTCGGGCGTTTAATGATCAAGCGGGCGAGGCGGCGCGAGCGGCCTCGCCCCTGAGGTTCTGCAGGACAGCAGGTCCGGCAGGTCGAAGGCGAAGCGCAGGACGGCATGGGCAGGAGCGACAGAGGCATGGACCGCATGGACGATCCGGACAGCCTCGCCAACCCCATGGACCGCACCACGCTGGAGGCCGAGGACCGGGCTGAAGGAGGCGGCATGGGCGCCAGTGGGCGCGATCGACGGCGGGCGAAGAAGGCGGCTCGCAAGGCGCAGCGCAGGGCCATGCCCTGGTACCGCCGGGCGATCCCGACCTGGCGCATGTCCACCGTGGGCCTGCTCTGCCTGGTCGGCCTCGGCGTCGCCGCCTTCGTCGGCATCTACCTGCGGGTCGAGCCGCCGAACGCCAACGCCGCCGCCGTGGCGCAGGCCAACGTCTACTACTACGCCGACGGGAAGACGGAGATCGGGCAGACCGGTGACATGAACCGGATCATCGTCCCGCTCGACCAGATCTCGCCGGAGATGCAGCACGCCGCCGTCTCCGCGGAGGACCGCACCTTCTACACCAACCAGGGCGTCAGCCCCACCGGCATGCTCCGCGCCGCCTGGGACACCCTGAACGGCCGTGGCGTGCAGGGCGGTTCGACGATCACCCAGCAGTACGTGAAGAACTACTACCTGAACCAGCAGCAGACGGTCAGCCGCAAGCTCAAGGAGTTCTTCATCTCGCTCAAGGTCGACCAGACCGTAAGCAAGGGCGACATCCTCGCGGGCTACCTCAACACCTCCTACTTCGGCCGCAACGCCTACGGTGTCCAGGCCGCCGCGCAGGCCTACTACGGCATCAACGCCTCGCAGTTGAACGCCGAGCAGAGCGCCTACCTGGCCGCCCTGCTGCAGGCGCCCAGCGCGTACGACGTGGCCACCGCGACCCCGGCGGGCAAGCTGGCCGCGACGGACCGCTGGAACTACGTCCTCGACGGCATGGCCAAGCTCGGCTACCTGACGCCGCAGCAGCGCGCCCAGGCCGCGTTCCCGAAGGTCAAGCCGGTCGCCCCGGTCAAGGGCCTGTCGGGGCAGGCGGGTTACCTGATCGACACCGCCGACAACTACCTGGTCAGCAACAACGTCGTCACCAGGGACCAGCTGGCGCAGGGTGGTTGGAAGATCGTCACCACCTTCGACAAGAACGACCAGAAGAGCCTGGTCGGTTCGGTGCAGACCGAGCTCAGCAACTCGCTGCCGAACACCTCGAAGGCCAAGGACGTCCGCGCCGCGGCGGCCTCGGTCGACCCCGGCACGGGCAAGATCGTCGCTCTCTACGGCGGCCCGGACTACGCGTCCCAGCCGTACAACGACGCGCTGCGCACCGACATCCAGGTCGGCTCCACCTTCAAGGCCTTCGACCTGGCCGCGGCGCTGCAGAACCAGGCGGTCACCCAGTCCGGCCAGCCGATCACCCCGTACACCCTCTACGACGGCACCAGCGGCCGCCCGGTCCAGGGCCTGCCCTCGAACGTCGCCGCCTGGGCCCCGCCGAACGAGGACAATGTCAACTACGGTGAGATCAGCGTCCAGAACGCCATGGACAACTCGGTCAACTCGGTGTTCGCGCAGGTCGCGGCGGACGCGGGGTTGAACAACGTCCGCCAGGCCGCGATCGCCGCCGGCCTGCCGCCGGACACCCCGTCGATGAGCGCGAGCTCGGCGACGCTGGCGCTCGGCGTCGCCTCCCCCAACGCGATCCAGATGGCGGGCGCGTACGCGACCTTCGCCGCCCACGGCATGCAGATCACCCCGTGGGCGGTGCAGTCCATCTCCAACGCCAATCTCAACGAGAACCCGGGACTGCCGAGCCACACCGCGAAGCAGGCGTTCAGCCGCAACGTCGCCGACACGGTCACCCAGGTCCTCCAGGGTGTCATCCAGAACGGCACCGGCGCGAAGGCCCAGGCGCTGGGCCGCGACGCGGCGGGCAAGACGGGCACCACGGACAGCAACCTGTCCGCCTGGTTCGTCGGCTACACCCCGCAACTGTCCACGTCTGTCGGCCTGTTCGCCCAGGAGGGCGCGAGCAAGCGGATCTCGCTCGGCTCGGCGGCCGGCCTCAGCCGCGTCAACGGCGGCAGCTTCCCGACGGCGATCTGGACGGACTACATGACGGCGGCCCTGGCCAACCAGCCGGACCAGCCGTTCGACCTCCAGACCGGCACCTGGCTGACCCCGCCGACCCAGCAGCCGACGGCGACGCCGACCCCGACGACCACGGCCACCCCGACCCCGACGGCCACGCCGTCCCCGGGCAACACCGGCACCCCCAACGGCGGCACGACGGGCGGCGGCACCACCCAGCCGAGCACCCCGTCCAACTCCCCGCCCTTCACCCCGCCGACGTCCATCCCCTCCACGGCCTCAACCCCTTCGGGCCCCCCGATCCCCACCCCGAGCGGCAGCCAGGGCGGCCGGGCCCAGGCACCGCTGGTGCCTTGAGGACTTCGTCGCAGCGGAGTCGCAGCACCTGCGGGGCGCGGGCCCCTGGCACGTGCATGGCTCATCACCTGCAAGAAGTTCAGCCCAGCGCCCGCTCGAAGAGCACGAGGCTCGTGCCCTCCCCGTTGTAGCCCTCCACCGGCCCCGCGGCCGTGAAGCCCAGCGCCTTGTGGAACGCGATCGACCCCTCGTTCCGCGGCGAGGTGACCGCGCGGACCACGCTGCGCCCTGCCTGCGTCGCGTACGCGAAGAACTCGCGGTAGAAGCGGCGCGCCAGGCCGGTCCCCCGCAGGGACGGGTCGACGCCGACGAAGTGGATGTACGCCTCCTCCGGCAGGGAGGGGGAGAGGAAAGCGACGAAGAACCCGGCCAGCCGGGCGTCGTCCGCTCCCTCCGCCACCTGGCTCGTGGCGTGGAAGTGGTCCAGGTAGAGCCGGGGCAGGGTGGCCTTGATCGGACGGCCCCACCACTCGTCCGCGACGGCGACGATCCGGTCGTAGTCCGCGGGTACTGCCTGACGCACAAAAACATCTGAGGGCATGGAGCCATCGTGCTCCATGCCCTCAGTACGATCAACGACGATCAGCCGAACTGTCGCCGCGTCCTGTCGCCTCCCGCCGCGGCGTGCTGTCGCCGCGTCAGAAGTTGATCATGTGTCCGGCCAGGCCGTGGATCGCTTCCTTGACCGCCTCGCCCAGCGTCGGGTGCGCGTGCACGTTGCGGGCGACCTCGGTGACCGTCAGGTCCCACTGCTGGGCCAGCGTCAGCTCCGGCAGGAGCTCGGTGACATCGGGGCCGATCAGGTGCGCGCCGAGCAGCTCGCCGTACTTGGCGTCAGCGATGATCTTGACGAAGCCGCCCGGCTCGCCGATGCCGTGCGCCTTGCCGTTGGCGGTGAACGGGAACTTGGCGACCTTCACGTCGTAGCCCTGCTCGCGCGCCTGCGCCTCGGTCCAGCCGAAGCTGGCGATCTGCGGCTGGCAGAAGGTGGCACGCGGGATCATCACGTACTCCAGCTCCATCGTCTCCTCGTCGGCGATGGTCTCCGCCGCGACGATGCCCATGGACTCCGCCGCGTGGGCCAGCATCAGCTTGGCCGTGACGTCGCCGATGGCGAAGATGTGCGGAACGCTGGTGCGGCAGCGCGCGTCGACGTCGATCGCGCCGCGCTCGGTCAGCTTCACGCCGGTGTTCTCCAGGCCGTAGCCGGTGACGCGCGGGGCGAAGCCGATCGCCTGGAGGACCTTGTCGGCCTCCAGCACCTTCTGCGAGCCGTCCTTGGTGGTGACCGTGACGCGGACCTTCTCGCCGCTGTCGTCGATCGAGTCGACCCGGGTCGAGGTCAGCACGTCGATGCCGAGCTTGCGGTAGCGCTTGGCCAGCTCCGCCGAGACGTCGGCGTCCTCGAGCGGGACCATCCGGTCCAGGAACTCGACGATGGTGACCTTGACGCCGTAGTTGTGCAGCACGTACGCGAACTCGACGCCGATCGCGCCGGCGCCCGCGATGATGATGCTCTCCGGCAGCGAGTCGCTGAGGATCTGCTCCTCGTAGGTGACCACGCGCGGGCTCAGCGAGGTGCCCGGCAGCAGCTTGGTGGTCGCGCCGGCGGCGATGATGCAGTGGTCGAAGGTGACCGTCTCGGTGCCGCCGTCGTTCAGGGCGACCTGCAGGGTGTTGGCGTCGACGAAGGTGCCGCGGCCCTGGAACTGCTTGATCTTGTTCTTCTTCATCAGGAAGTGGACGCCCTTGACCCGGCCGTCCGCGACCTGGCGGCTGCGCTCGAACGCCGCCTTGTAGTCGAAGCTGACCTTCCCCTCGACCCGGATGCCGAAGGTGTCCGCCTCCTGGGTGAACAGGTGCGCGAGTTCCGCGTTGCGCAGCAGCGCCTTGGAGGGGATGCAGCCCACGTTCAGGCAGACCCCGCCCCAGTACTTCTCCTCCACGATCGCCGTGGTCAGGCCCAGCTGCGCCGACCGGATCGCGGCCACGTAACCGCCGGGGCCTGCCCCCAGCACCACCACATCAAAGTGCTCACTCATGTCCCGGACTCTACGCCGTTCGCGGGGCCCTCACCTGGGCTGTGATCAGAGATACAGACCCGTGTTGCCGGTCCGTACCCCCACCGCCCCTCCGGCGGGCCGGCGCCCGCCGGAAAGGCAGTGGGGCGGCGTGTCGAATCAGGTCAGTCCTCGATCTCGATGCCCTGGCCGGACCCGTTGCTCGAGGTCACACCCTCGATGGTGCCCGCCGCCACGTTGGAGCACAGGAGAATGGAGCCGCCGGAGTACCTGACGTACCCCTCGGTGCACGCGCCCCAGTTCCCGTCGCCGTAGTAGAGCCAGCCCTCGTAGCTGACACCGACCTGGCCCGACCACAGGTTGAAGTCGTGGCAGGTGGTCGCGCTCGGCTTGGTGAACTCCGAGCCGCCGAAGAACTCGGGGAGACCGTGCTTGTTGGCACCCGACGTGCCCGTCGTGCCGTTCGCGAAGGCGCAGGCGGCCGCGGCCGGCTTGGCCACCGCCTCGGCCGGGGCGGCGGCCACGGCCGTCACTCCCGCGATCAGGCCGACGGCCGCTGAGCTGCGATTTCCCGGCGTCCCGTGACGAACTGACGGGACGGAGCCGAACCGCGAGGGGCTCTGGCTCGGCCGGAAGTTCGGCTGCAGGATCGGCGACAGCTTCGGCTAGAGGTACAGCCCGGTACTGCTGCCGTCCGCCTCGCTCACGCGCTCGGACGCGACCGCGTGGATGTCGCGCTCGCGGAGCAGCACGTAGAGCATGCCGCGCACCTCGACCTCGGCGCGGTCCTCCGGGTCGTAGAGGACCCGGTCGCCGGGCTCGATGCTGCGCACGTTCTGGCCCACGGCGACCGCCTCCGCCCAGGCGCATCGCTTGGAGAGCTCTGCGGTCGCCGGGATAAGGATGCCGCCGGTGGAACGACGATCCCCCTCCGGGCCCTCGGTGCGTACCAGGACCCGGTCGTGGAGCATCCGGATCGGCAGCTTCTCGCCGAAGGAGGAGTCGTGCTTCTTGCTCACAGTCCCGTCCGCCATCTCATCCGCGCTGATCTCTGCGTCGACTTCCGCGCTCACGCAGAGCTTCCGCGTTCACGCGGAAACCGTACAGGCAGCCGAAGGTTCCTTCGTTCGAAGGACTACTGCAGGACTACTTCTTCCGGCGCAGCAGCACCAGGCCGACCACGACCGCGGCACCGACCGCGGCCACCGGCACCACGCGCTCCTTGCGGAGCTGGCCCTTCTCGTCCACGAACTGCGCCTTCACCTGCTCGACGCCGCGGTTGAGCGTGACGAAGGCCTGGCCGACGGTGCGGTCCATGCTCGCCTTGACCGACTCCCGCGCCTGACCGATCAGCGTCGAGGGATGCACCGCGACGGCCAGCTCGTCGAGCGTCTCCGCCAGCTGGGCACGGGTGCGGACGATGTCCGCCTCGATCTGGGCAGCGCTGCGCCTGTCCCGGCTCTCGTCCCTGGTGCTGACCTCGCCCACGAGGACACCTCTCTCGCTCGCCTACCCGACTGTTACTCCTGACGGACAGTCTGTCAGGTCGCACCGCCTTGCGCGCAGCGGCACCCCGCTCCGGCTCAGGTATCGCCGGGGCCGGGCGGGCCGGGGCCGCGTCCCGGCCGGTCTCGACCGGTCCGCGTCGGTGCCAGGCGGTACCGTCGGCAGCATGAGTGCCCGACTTGAGCCCGGCGACACCGCCCCCGCCTTCACCCTGCCCGACGCCGACGGCAAGCCCGTCTCCCTCGCGGACCACCTCGGCCGCAAGGTCATCGTCTACTTCTACCCGGCCGCACTGACACCTGGGTGCACCAAGCAGGCCTGCGACTTCACCGACAACCTGGACGTGCTGGCCGAGGCCGGGTACGACGTCGTCGGCGTCTCCCCCGACAAGCCCGAGAAGCTGGCCAAGTTCCGCGAGAAGGAGCACCTCAAGGTCACCCTGGTGGCCGACCCCGAGAAGGAGGTGCTCCAGGCGTACGGGGCCTTCGGCGAGAAGACCATGTACGGCAAGACGGTGACCGGCGTGATCCGCTCCACCTTCGTCGTCGACGAGCAGGGCAAGATCGAGCACGCCTTCTACAACGTCCGGGCGACCGGCCACGTGGCCAAGCTGATCAAGGACCTGAAGGTCTGACAGCCCCCGTACGACATCAGCACGAAGCCCCCGCCGGACGCAGTGCGGCGGGGGCTTCGTGCTGATGTCGTACGGGCCGAGCGGTTACTGCATCGAGCTGGTCATCGCGTGGATCAGCGAGCCGGAGGAGTCGTCGCCCTCGAAGGAGAAGGCGAAGACGCCGCCCAGGCCGTTCGCGGTGGCGTAGGCGCCGCGTGCGGCGATGGCCTGCGGGGTGTCGCCGGTGTAGAAGTCACCGTTGCTGTAGATCCAGGAGCTCTGCGTGGTCGGGTCCCAGTGCACGGTGGCCCCTGTCGTCAGGCCCTGGGCCGCCAGCTCCTTCCAGTCGGCGATGCCCGCCTGCTGGGTGTAGGTCTGGACGGGGCTGGCCCCGGTCGCCGTCTGGTACAGGCCGTAGTTGCTGCCCGCCGGGACGCCGCTCCAGCCGCGGAAGTAGAACGGCACTCCGAGCACCAGCTTCGAGGCCGGGAACCCGCCGGTGATCCCGTAGGCCGGATCGCCGGTGGTGTACGCCTTGATCGTCTCGTCGATGTTGTACTTCTCCGTGCCCGGCGCGACCGGTGTGCTCGGGTCGTTCGGGCTGTCGTGCAGCGGGTCCTGGAAATTCGTCGGACCGGCGGTCTCCCAGGCACCGTGCATGTCGTAGGTCATCACGTCGCCGTAGTCCAGGTACTTCGAGATCGCGGCGGGCTGGATCAGCGCGATCTTGTCCTGGCCGGACGGCAGCGCCGCCGTCAGCAGGTAGTGCTTGCCCACCTGCGCGCCGTACGCGTCCAGCTCGCTGCGGAACTCGCCGAGCAGCGCGGTGTAGTTGGCGGTGTCGGCGGCCGAGTAGTGGTTGCCGGTGTGGCCGGCGGCCGACGCCGGGTACTCCCAGTCGATGTCGATGCCGTCGAACAGACCCGCCGCCGAGCCCGGACCGCCGGAGGCGTCCCCGGAGATGCCGGTCGGCAGGTTGCCCTTGATGAACATGTCGAGGCAGGACGAGACGAACTTCTTGCGCGACGCGTCCGTGGCGGCCACGTCGGAGAAGTACTTGGAGTACGTCCAGCCGCCGATGGAGAGGACGATCCGCAGGTTCGGGTACTTGGCCTTGAGCTCGCGCAGCTGGTTGAAGTTGCCCTTGATCGGCTGCGACCAGGCGTCGGACGAGCCGTCGACCGAGATGTCGCCGGTGTACGACTTCTGGTAGTCGGCGAAGGCGTCGCCCGCGCCGTCACCGGCGTTGGGGTCCGACTCGTTGGTCGAGTCCGAGGCCTTGACCGTCTCGAAGCAGGTCAGGTTGGTCGGGTCGATGTTCTCGAACGCGTAGGTCATGACCTTGAGGCCGGAGGCCGCGCCCGACGTGTCCACGTTCTTCGGGTAGTAGGCGTTGCCGTAGATCGACCACTGGTCGAAGTACGCCGACTTCATCGCACCCGTCGGCAGCGCACCCGTGGTCGCGGAGACCGCCGCGGACTGGGCGGAGGAGTGGCCGTCCTTGTCGTAGCCCTGGACGGTGAAGGTGTAGGCGGTGTTCGGCTGCAGCGAACTGACGGTGACCGAGCTGCCCATCGAGGTCGCGACCAGGTTGGCGCCGCTGTAGACGTAGTACGCCGGGGCGTCGCCGGTCTGCGAGTTGTCGGTGGAGGCGCTCCAGGAGAGCGTCACCGCGTTGCCGGTGACCTTGGCCGTGATCCCGCTCGGGGTGGTGACCAGCCCGTCCCCGCCGGGAGCGCCGCTGCCGGTGCTCGCAGAGGCCGACGCACTCGGGCTGGCCGAGGCGGACGCGCTGGCGCTCGGGCTCGCGCTCGCGCTCGCGGAGGACGACGGCGAGGCGCTGGCCGAAGGACTTGCCGACGCGGACGCACTCGCGGACGGGCTGGAGGTCCCGCCGCCGGAACCCGCCGGGCCGGTCAGCGTGAGGTCGTCGGCGTAGAACGTGCCCTCGCCGTACCAGCCGTGGGTGAAGACCTGCACCGAGGTGGTGGTCGCCCCGGTGGTGAACGAGGTCGACAGCTGACCGTAACTGCTGTTGGCCGGCGTCCAGGTGCTGGCGTTGACGCCGGTGCCGGTGGCGCCGAGGTAGACGTAGTCGCCCTGCACGAAGCCGGACAGCGTGTAGGTGGTGTTCGGCTGCACCGCGACGTTCTGAGTGCACTGCGCGTCGTCACCGGCCGAGGCCGCGCCCGCCAGCGCGTAACTACCGCTGTGGACAGGAGTGGTGACCACCGAGTCGAGCGTGGAACAGGTCCAGCCGCTCAGGCTGCCGGCCTCGAAGTCGCCGTTCGTCAGAAGACTGCTGGAGGCGGCGCTGGCGCCGGTGAATCCAGCAGCCACCGCAAAGGATCCGGCGACGAGCGCCGTCACCGTCGCCAGGGCGGTGCCGCGTTTCGTCCTCCGCTCCGGGGAGGACGGAACAGGCAGGGAACGCTGGTGCATGGAGCTACTCCGTGGGTCGTGGGGGTGAACCTGCGGTGCTTCTCGGTCATGCGGAGTGGTGCTTCCGCGACCACCCGTGCCGGGGTGTGGGGCCTCCCGGCACGGGTGGGATCTCGACGGCTGCTCTCCGGGCAGTTGAGCGCGGTCAGCCGTTGTACTGGGTGATGATCTTCGTGAAGTCGTACGGGTTCTGCGTCACGCTGGAGCACGCGCCGTCGGCCCAGTTGTGCACGACGCTCGGGTCGCAGGCACGGTCGCGGTTGATGTCCCAGTAGGAGAACGCCGCAGCGTGGTTGGCCTGCACGTAGCCGAGCAGGTCGGTGAAGGTCTGCTGGGTGTACAGCTCACTGGGCTGGTCGGTGTGACCGTTCATCAACTGCACGGACAGGTGCGCCCAGGCGGTCTGCGCGCTCCAGCCGTAGAGGGTCTCCAACTGGGCGGCCGTGTCCGAGGCGACGGTCTCGGCGGCAGCGGTCTGGGTACCGCCGTTCAGACCGAAGTCGAAGTCCATCAGGTTGACCCGGTCGATCCGCGCACCGTCGTTGATGGCCTGCTGGATCTCGTCCCTGCCGGTGTCGGGCAGGCCGACGGTGGTGGCCGGAATCGTCAGCGAGACGATCAGGTTGGGATCCTCGGACTCCAACTGCTTGATGGCGCCCCAGCGGACGGCCATGTTGGCGTCGAGCGCGGTGTTCTCCCAGTCCAGGTCGATCCGGGTCAGGTTGTACTTGCTGATCACGGACTGGTACGCGGCGGCGAGCGCGGACGCGCTGCCACAGCTGGAGCCCAGCTCCGTGCCGTTGTAGCCCCCGAACGAGACCGCGACGTCACCGCCCGCGGCCCGGATCGCGTTGACGTCCGCCAGCACGGCGGAGTCGGAGGAGACGGGGGTCGACGCGTTGCCGCCCCACGCCGGGGTGCAGCCGCCGGAGTCGAGGACGAAGGCCAGATTGAACTGGTTCTCCGAGGAGTTGGCGAGGATGTCGGAGATCGCCTGCGGCGAGTTGTCCAACGGCATGAAGTAGACGGGGTGGTGGAAACCCGTGTCCACGGGCGGCGGCGTCGCCGTGCTGCTCGGGGACGCACTGGCCGACGCGCTCGCGCTCGTAGACGCGGATGCGGATGCGGATGCGGACGCGGACGCACTGGCGCTTGCACTCGGGGACGGACTCCCGGTCCCGCCGCCGGTCGGCGTCGGCCCGACCAGGGACATCGCGTCCGCGCCGAACGTCCCCTCGCCGTACCACCCGTGGACCCACACCGTCACCGACGTCGTGCTCGCGCCGGTGCTGAAGGTGGTCGACAGCGTCTGCCAACTCGGTGCGGAGGCCGTCCAGTTACTCGTATCTGTGGTACCGGTGCCGGTGTCGCCCAGGTAGACGTAGTCGCCCTCGACCTCACCGGAGAGGGTGTAGGTGGAGTTCGGCAGCACCGAGACGGTCTGCGAACACTGCGCGTCGTCCTGGCCGGTCGGTGTGCCCGACAGCGCGTAGGACCCTTGCGCGACAGGGGTGGTGACCACCTTGTCGTCGGCCGAGCAGGACCAGCCGGTCAGATCCCCGGTCTCGAACCCGCCGTTCACCAACAACTGCCCGGTCGCTGCGGCTTGAGCCGATCCCCCGGCCAACGCCAACCCGCCGACTGCCAGCAGCCCGGCGGTACATGTTGCAAGCAGTGCCTTCACTCGTGTGGGACGTCTGTCTTCCATACCTGCTGCCTCCGCGAGGGACGTCGTCTCGGGTCAACGGCTGCGCACGCAGATAAATTGGCCTGGACCATCGGCCAGCGTCAAGACCCCGTTTGGCAACGTGTCACTTAAGAGCGCTTAAGGTTCACCAAACAGGCAGCTCAGCGCCACCATGGCTCAAACTGGCCTAGTCCTATTGGTCTCAACCACATGGATGCCAAACGCCCCTTGGGCGTGTGACCCAGATCACTCACACGCAGCCGTGACGCGCACGTTCGATCCTCGTTTCTCCGTATGAGATCTGGATCCGATGCTGTGGGGGTGGACCATGTCGACGCGAGTGCTCTACACGCGCGAATGCCTGTCGGCGATCACTGCCGAGGGCGGCCAACTCGACGACATGCTGCGGCGCATGGGCAAGGACCCCAGCAGTCATGCACGGTGCTACCTACGCAAGCGGCTCGCCGAGTACGGTTTGCCCATCCCTTCGGACTCACGTTCCTGGACACACTCGCCGGAGCTGCTCACCGAGGCGGTGGCCGCCTCGCACAGCTATGCCGGGGTGCTACGTCATCTGAATCTGCGGCCGGCGGGAGGCACGCACGCGCATGTGGCCAGGCGAATCCGCGCCCTCGGGATCGACACAAGTCACTTCACGGGCATGGCTTACAACAAGGGTCGCTCCTGCCCGAAGAAGTTGTCCCCCGCCGAGGTCCTCGTCCGACGCCCTCCGAACTCCAGTCGCGTACGAGGCTGGAGGCTGCGGCAGGCACTGCACGAGCTGGGCCGCCCGGACCTCTGCGCTGCCTGCGGCATCGGCCCTGTCTGGCAAGGAAGGGCCCTCACCTTGGAGGTCGACCACATCAATGGCGACTGGGCCGACAACCGACCGGAGAACCTCCGCATCCTCTGCCCGAACTGCCACGCCACAACAGACACCTACTGCGGCCGGAACCACAGCCGGAACCGGCTCCCGATCCCCCGTGACGCCGCAGGGCGATAGGGTGGTCCTGCTGCGCCTGTATCCCAGTTGGCTAGAGGACGCCGGTTTAGGTCCGGTGTGTCGTGGGTTCGAGTCCCACCGGGCGCACGGAGAAGAGGGCTGCCACCGACACCAGTCGGCGGTAGCCCTCTCGTCATCGCCGGCGTCAGCCCAGCAGCTCCCGGACCACCGGGACCAGGGCGCGGAACGCCTCGCCGCGGTGGCTGATCGCGTTCTTCTGGTCCGGCGTCAACTCCGCGCAGGTGACCGTGTATCCGTCCGGCTGGAGGATCGGGTCGTAGCCGAAGCCGAACTCCCCCACGGGCGCGAAGCGCAGCGTGCCGCGGAGACGGCCCATGACCACGCGCTCCTCGCCGCCCGGCAGGGCCAGGGCCGCCGCGCAGGCGAAGTGGGCGGCGCGGTGGGGGGTGTCGATGTCGGAGAGCTGGGCGAGCAGCAGCTCCAGGTTGGCGGTGTCGTCGCCGTGCTTCCCCGCCCAGCGGGCCGAGAAGATGCCCGGCGCGCCGCCGAGGACGTCGACGCAGAGGCCGGAGTCGTCCGCGACCGCAGGCAGACCGGTGGCGCGCGCCAGCGCGTGCGCCTTGAGCAGGGCGTTCTCCGCGAAGGTCACGCCCGTCTCGCGGACGTCCGGCACCTCCGGGTACGCGTCCGCGCCGACCAGGTCGACGTCGAGACCGGCCGCGCCGAGGATCGCGTGCAGCTCGCCGACCTTGTGGGCGTTGCGCGTGGCCAGGACCAGGCGCTGCCGTTCTACCGCCGCCATCTCAGCCCTCCAGTGCCTTGCGCTGGATCGCGTCCAGCTCCGAGCAGGCCAGCTGGCCGAGGTCGAGCAGCTGGTTGAGCAGGTCGCGGTCGAAGGGCGCGCCCTCGGCCGTCCCCTGGACCTCGACGAAGCGGCCGTCGCCGGTGCAGACGATGTTCATGTCGGTCTCAGCGCGGACGTCCTCCTCGTAGCAGAGGTCGGTCAGCGGCTTGCCGTCGACGATGCCGACGCTCACGGCGGAGACCGCGCCCACGATCGGCTCGGCCTTGGCCCGGGTGATCTTCTTCGCCTGGGCCCAGCGCACGGCGTCGACCAGCGCGACGTAGGCGCCGGTGATGGCGGCGGTCCGGGTGCCGCCGTCGGCCTGGAGGACGTCGCAGTCCAGGGCGATGGTGTTCTCCGACAGCGCGCGCAGGTCGATCACGCCGCGCAGCGAACGGCCGATCAGACGGCTGATCTCGTGGGTGCGACCGCCGATCTTGCCGCGCACGGACTCGCGGTCGCTGCGGGTGTTGGTGGACCGGGGCAGCATCGCGTACTCGGCGGTGACCCAGCCCTCGCCGCTGCCGCGCCGCCAGCGCGGGACGCCCTCGGTGACGCTGGCGGTGCAGAGCACCTTGGTGTCGCCGAAGGAGACGAGGACAGAACCCTCGGCGTGCTTGCTCCATCCGCGTTCGATGGTGATGGGACGGAGCTGTTCGGGGCTGCGGCCGTCGATGCGAGTCATGTCCCCGACCCTACCGAAACCGCGCGGAACGGACTCGACCGGACGGCCCGAGCGGCAGCCCCGAGCGGCAGGTCCGAGCGGCGGTCCGAGCGGCGGGTACGCCGACGGCCCGCGCAGGCGGGGCGCGGGCCGTCGGCGGCGGCCTGACGGGCGTTCCGTCAGTTCGTCACGCAGTCCGTCACATCATGTCCTCGATTTCGCCGGCGATCGGGTCGGCGTCAGTGCCGATGACGACCTGGATCGCGGTACCCATCTTGACCACCCCGTGGGCGCCTGCGGCCTTCAGCGCGGCCTCGTCGACCATGGAGGCGTCGTGAACCTCGGTGCGCAGGCGGGTGATGCAGCCCTCGACCTCTTCGATGTTGTCGATGCCGCCCAGTCCCGCAACGATCTTCTCAGCCTTGCTGGCCATGGTTTCTCCTGTTCTAGGCCGGGATATCCAGTTTTAGGGCAGGCGTCGTGAGATGTCACGTTAACGCACTAATGGCCCAACTTCGCAAGCAAAGATCGCCAAGCGCCCCGAGGATGTGCACAACGGGCACGCCTCACACCCAACTGGTCTACACCACTTGCGGGCACGGACCAAACGCGGACGGACCGTCAGCCGCGCACGACTCAGACCACCAGAGCGCCGGAACACGAGAGCACCACAGCACCACAGGACGGGACCGGGGGGACGAGGGGGACCCGACTCGACCCACGACGACGAGGGAGAAGAGTCGAGCATGAGCACGGCGCAGGCCACCGCAGGGTCGTCCGCCTTCCAGAGTCTTTACAGCGGCATGCAGAAGATGGGGCGCAGCCTCCAGCTGCCCGTCGCCGTCCTGCCCGCCGCCGGGATCCTGAACCGGCTGGGCCAGGACGACGTCTTCGGCAAGACCGGCCTGGGCTGGGACAACGTCGCGAAGGTCTGCGCCGCCGCCGGTGGTGGGCTGCTCAACGCCTACATCGGCCTGCCGCTGCTCTTCTGCATCGGTGTCGCGATCGGCATGGCCAAGAAGGCGGACGGTTCGACCGCGCTCGCCGCCGTCGCCGGGTTCCTCGTCTACCGGTTCGTCCTGGACGCCTTCCCGGCCAAGGACGCGCTCAGCCATCCGCAGTTTCCCGGCCAGAACCCGGGCGTGCTGGGTGGCATCATGGTCGGCCTGACTGCCGCGTATCTGTGGCAGCGCTTCCACCGCACCAAGCTGGTCGACTGGCTCGGCTTCTTCAACGGCCGCCGTCTCGTCCCGATCCTGATGTCCGGCGTCGGCACCCTGCTCGGCGTCGTCTTCGTCAACCTGTGGCCGCCGATCGGCTCCGGCCTCAACAGCTTCAGCAACTGGCTGACCCGCCTCGGCTGGCTGGGCTCGGGCCTCTTCGGGTTCACCAACCGGCTGCTGCTGCCGATCGGCATGCACCAGCTGATCAACACCTACGTCTGGTTCCAGTACGGGACCTGGCGCTACCAGGGCCAGACCTACCAGGGTGACATCCCGCGCTTCCTGCACCACGACCCGAGCGCGGGCATCTTCATGACCGGCTTCTTCCCGATCATGATGTTCGCCCTCCCCGCCGCCGCCCTGGCGATGGCGCACTGCGCCAAGCCGAGTCGGCGCAAGGAGGTGATGGGCATGATGATCTCGGTCGGCCTGACCTCCCTCGTCACCGGCGTCACCGAGCCGATCGAGTTCTCCTTCTGCTACATCGCGCCGGCGCTCTACGTCCTCCACGCGCTGCTGACCGGTTGCTCGATGGCGATCACCTGGGCGCTCGGCGTCCACGACGGCTTCAGCTTCTCGGCGGGTCTGATCGACTACCTGATCAACTTCAACCTGGCCACCAAACCGCTGATCATCCTGCCCGTGGGTGGGGTCTTCGCTGTGGTCTACTACGCCGTCTTCCGGTTCGCGATCACCAAGTTCGACCTCAAGACCCCCGGGCGCGAGGACGACGCCGACGAGCTCGAGGACGCGATCACCAAGTAGCGGATCGTGAGGTTCCGGAACATCACAACTCCGAAACGGAGGATTCCGGGGCGGGGTAAAACCGTGTTAAGAATGGTCTACACCACAGAGGTCTACACCTCTATGGTGTAGACCATTCTTGTCACAAAGGGAACACCATGAGCGCAACCACCGACGCAGGCACGGTGGCCCCCGCAAAGAAGCGGGGCTCGGGCCTCTTCCAGGGCCTCCAGAAGCTGGGCCGAAGCCTTCAGCTGCCGATCGCCGTCCTTCCGGCCGCAGGTATCCTGCTGCGCCTGGGTCAGCCCGACGTGTTCGGCGCGCAGGGGCTGCACTGGGGCAAGGTCGCCACCGTCTTCGCCGCGGCGGGGCAGAGCGTCTTCGACAACATGCCGCTGCTCTTCTGCGTCGGCGTGGCGATCGGCTTCGCCAAGAAGGCCGACGGCTCGACCGCGCTCGCCGCGCTGGTGGGCTACCTCGTCTACCACAACGTGCTGACCGCGTTCCCCGCCGCCGGCACCGTCACCGCCGCGACCCCGACGGGCACCCCGCAGGATCCGGGCGTCCTCGGCGGCATCGTGATCGGCCTGCTGACCGGCGTGCTCTGGCAGCGTTACCACCGCACCAAGCTGGTCGACTGGCTCGGCTTCTTCAACGGCCGCCGTCTCGTCCCGATCCTGATGGCCTTCGTCGGCACCCTGGTCGGCGTCTTCTTCGGCCTCACCTGGGGCCCGGTCGGCGACGGCCTGAACCACTTCTCCAACTGGCTGATCGGCCTGGGCTGGCTGGGCGCCGGCATCTTCGGCGTGGTCAACCGTCTGCTGCTGCCGATCGGCATGCACCAGTTCGTGAACACCTTCTTCTGGCAGCAGGTCGGCACCTACCACGGTGTCCACGGCGACCTGAACCGCTTCTTCGCGGGCGACCCGACGGCCGGTCAGTTCATGGGCGGCTTCTACCCGATCATGATGTTCGGCCTTCCGGCTGCCGCGCTCGCCATCGTGCACACCGCGCGTCCGGAGCGCCGCAAGGTGGTCGCGGGCATGATGATGTCGGTGGCGCTGACCGCCTTCGTCACGGGCGTGACCGAGCCGATCGAGTTCTCGTTCATGTTCATCGCGCCGGTGCTCTTCGTGATCCACGCGCTGCTGACCGGCGCGTCGATGGCGATCACCTGGGCGCTCGGCGTCCACCACGGCTTCACCTTCTCGGCAGGCCTGCTGGACTACGTGCTCAACTGGCACTTCGCGACCAAGCCGTGGCTGATCATCCCGATCGGCCTCTGCTTCGCGGTGGTCTACTACGTGCTCTTCCGCTTCGCCATCGTGAAGTTCAACCTCACCACCCCGGGCCGCGAGCCCGAGGAGGAGATCGAGGACGTCACCAAGGCCTGACGGCCTCGGCCGGCGCCGGCTGAGAAACCGTCAGAACGTGTACACCGCGCCCGGTCGAGCCAGCTCGACCGGGCCGCTGTACTCCACGGCCGCGTCCGAGGCGTTGCGCTGCGGGTCCGTCCACACCGGGATGTGGGTCAGCACCAGGCGGCCGACGCCCGCGCTCCGGGCCAGCTCTCCGGCCTGACGGCCGTTCAGGTGGACGCCGCTGAACTCCTCCTTGCCGTACGTGTACGCGGCCTCGGAGAGGAGCAGGTCGACGCCCTGGGAGAGGGTGACCAGCTGCTCGCACGGACCGGTGTCGCCGGTGTAGACGAAGGACCGGCCCGCGTGCGTGAACCGGAAGGCGTAGGCCTCGACCGGGTGCGCGACCCGGGCCGCGGTGACGGTCAGCGGCCCGAGCTCGAAACTGCCGTCGCTGAGCGTGCGGAAGTCGAAGACCTCCTTCATGCCCGGCTGCTCGTCCATGTCGTAGGCGCGGGCCAGCCGCTCGGCCGTGCCGGTGGGTCCGTAGACCGGGACCGGGTCCGGGCAGCCCTCGAAGCGGTAGTTGCGGGCGACGTAGTACGCGCACATGTCCACGCAGTGGTCCGCGTGGAGGTGGCTGAGCAGGACCGCGTCGACGTCGTAGAGGCCGATGTACTTCTGCAGCGCGCCGAGCGCCCCGTTGCCCAGGTCGACGACCAGGGTGAAGCCCTCCGCCTGGATCAGGTAGCAGGAGCAGGGGGAATCAGCTGAGGGAAAGCTCCCGGCGCTCCCCACCACAGTCAGTTCCATGCCGTGCCCTCCGCGTGCTCACACCCGCCGCTCCATTGCGGTGGGGTCGTGGAGGTTCGAGAGTAGAGCGGCGGAACGTCACGGTCGCTGTCACCCGGGCCGGTTGTGTTCGGAATCACCAGGACGAGGCAGCGCGGCACGCCGGAGCGGGCGCGGCGCTCAACGGCGGTTGTGTGGTCGTCGTCGTACCCATGAACGAATCGTGTCCGCGTACCAGCGCGGCTGACCGAACGAGGTCACCACGTCCGGGGCGGGGAGGATGCCCTGCCGGCGGTACGACTTGACGGTCTCGGGCTGGACGCCGATGTGCGCGGCGATCTCCCGGTAGGACCACAGGTCAGCGGCGCTCATGGGGGCCTCCTCCGTCGGACGCGGAAAGCGCTGGATCTCCAGCGTTTTCCGGCCCAACGAGAAGAAGGTCACGGCATACGTGGCTGTGGGCGTTCTGTGACGGTTTCAGGGCAGGAAACGGACAAAGAAACCGAGTCCGGCGCGGTCTTACGAAGGGGGACGTCCAGGCCGTGTTTTAGAACCCCCGCCGGATCAGCCCGCGGCGTCTGGTGCCGTGCATCGCAAGGCCGAGGGTCGGCCTCGTACTGGGTGTACTTGGCCGAGCCCGACAACGCAGCGAGGTGCGGTACCAGACGTCGCGGGCCCGGCGGGGGTTCTAAAACACGGCCTACGCCCAGAGCTGGCCTTGGAGCGCCTCGACGGCCTCCTCGGTCGTCTCGGCGGTGTAGATCCCGGTGGACAGGTACTTCCAGCCGCCGTCCGCGACCACGAAGACCACGTCGGCCCGCTCCCCCGCCTTCGCGGCCTTGCGGGCGACGCCGATCGCCGCGTGCAGGATCGCGCCGGTGGAGACACCCGCGAAGATGCCCTCCAACTGCAGCAGCTCGCGGGTGCGCTGGACGGCGTCCGCCGAGCCGACGGAGAAGCGCGTGGTGAGCACCTCGGCGTCGTAGAGCTCGGGCACGAAACCCTCGTCGAGGTTGCGCAGGCCGTAGACCAGGTCGTCGTAGCGCGGCTCTGCGGCCACGATCTGAACGCCCGGCACCTTCTCGCGCAGGTACCGGCCGACGCCCATCAGGGTGCCGGTGGTGCCGAGGCCCGCGACGAAGTGGGTGACGGTCGGCAGATCGGCGAGGATCTCCGGGCCGGTGCCGGCGTAGTGGGCGCCCGCGTTGTCCGGGTTGCCGTACTGGTAGAGCATCACCCAGTCGGGGTGCTCGGCGGAGAGCTCCTTGGCGACGCGGACGGCGGTGTTGGAACCACCGGCGGCCGGGGAGGAGATGACCTCCGCGCCCCACATCCGCAGCAGCTCGCGCCGCTCCTCGCTGGTGTTCTCGGGCATCACGCAGACCATCCGGTAGCCCTTGAGCTTGGCGGCCATCGCCAGCGAGATGCCCGTGTTGCCGCTGGTGGGCTCCAGGATGGTGCAACCGGGCGTGAGCCGGCCGGACGCCTCGGCCCGCTCGATCATGTGCAGCGCGGGGCGGTCCTTGATCGAGCCGGTCGGATTGCGGTCCTCCAGCTTGGCCCAGAGGCGTACGACACCCGCCTCGTTGCCCGGCACGCTCGCGCTGATGCGCGGCAGACCGACGAGGGGGGTGTTGCCGACGGCTTCGAGGGGGGTGTCGTACTTCATCTCAGCGCGCGCCGCCCGCGACGGCGGGCAGGATCGTCACGTTGTCGCCCGCGGCGACCGCGGTGTTGATGCCGTCCAGGAAGCGGACGTCCTCGTCGTTCAGGTAGACGTTGACGAAACGCCGCAGCTCACCCGCGTCGACGAGACGCTCACGCAGGCCGGGGTGGCGGCCGTCGAGGTCGCTGAAGAGGGCGTCGAGGGTGGCGCCGCTGCCCTCGACGGCCTTGGCGCCGTCGGTGTAGGTGCGGAGGATGGTCGGGATGCGGACCTCGATGGCCATGGCTGCACTCCAGGGTGGTCGTCTCGGTGGGAGAGGCGGAAGGCTCGGCACGCTCGGCGACCGCGGCGAGGCGCGGACGGGCGTTTCGTTGGGACTGGCGTCCTGGCGGACGGCGGGCGTTCGGCAGGCTCAGGCGGCGACGCGACAGATGGCGCTGGCAAGGCGGCACAGGTCGACATGCAGCCGCGCCACAAGGCGGGTGTCGGGCGCGCAAAGGCTCATGTCGACGGAACGCATGCCGTCATCGTATAGATTCCCGACCCCTGAACGGGATCCCCGTCCCACTCCACGGACGGATCCGTCTTGCATACCGACATACGCAAGGGCCCGCCGGTGTTCGGCGGGCCCTTCGCGACGGTTCAGGCGTAGCTCCCGACGACCTCGACGTCTTCCTCTGTGATCACGCCGTCCACAATGCGGAACGAACGGAACTGGAAGGGGCCCTCCTCGGTGCCGCACTCGGCGGTGGAGACGAGCACGTAGTGGGCGTTGGGCTCGGACGCGTAGGACACGTCGGTCCGGGAGGGATAGGCCTCGGTGGCGGTGTGCGAGTGGTAGATCACGACGGGCTCCTCGTCGCGGTCGTCCATCTCGCGGTAGAGCTTCAGCAGGTCACCCGAGTCGAACTCGTAGAACGTGGGCGACCGGGCGGCGTTCAGCATCGGGATGTACCGCGCCGGTCGGCCGGAGCCGACAGGCCCGGCGATGACGCCACAGGCCTCGTCGGGATGATCGGCACGTGCGTGGGCGACGATCGCGTCGCGAAGCTCGCGGGTGATGGTCAACATGCCGCAAGGATAGGCAGACGGGTGAGTGGCAACTGCCCGGGGGCGCGGGGCTCTGCTGATATGCGGCCCCGCTTGCCACCTCCCCTTGAGGACAAAGGTCCCCTCTAGGACATCAGCACGTCCAGCAGGGACTCCTGCAGTCCCCCCAGCCACAGGTACGCCATGACCAGCGGCTTCCGCTCGTCCTCGTCCGGCAGGCGGTAGAGGGAGTCGTCGTCCTCGGAGACCTCCAGGCGGGAGCCCAGCGTGAGGCGCAGGTCGTTCAGCGTGCTCAGCGCGTGCCCACACGCGGCGGGGTCCAGCTTGAGGACCGGGCGCCCGCGGCGATCCTGCTCCGCCGCGTCCAGCGCACGGACCAGCGCCAGCGCGTCCTCGCGCTTCTTCGCGCGCAGGTCGTTCTCGGTGAACCTGCGGAACTCGGACGACGCCGACTCGGCCTCCGGGCCCTCCGCGTACGCGTCGGGGAAGAGCCGGGCCAGCGCCGGGTCGGTCGGCGGCACGCTCGGGCCCTCGGTGAACAGCGCCGCCAGCGGGTCGTACTCCTCCGTGGCGGAGTCGCCGCCGGGGCCGGGGCCGATCAGCTCCAGCATCTGCACCGTGAGGTTGCGCAGGATGGACGCCTCGATCGGGTCGAGGGTGAGCTGCGCGCCGCCGCCGTGGGCGCGCTTGAACAGACCAGTCATCTACTCGTGCCTATTGCCCGTCACTTGTCGTGCTGCAGCGTGGCCCACAGCCCGTAGCCGTGCATCGCCTGAACGTCCCGCTCCATCTCCTCGCGGGTCCCGCTGGAGACGGTGGCACGCCCCTTGTGATGCACGTCGAGCATCAGTTGACGGGCCTTCTCCTTGGGGTAGCCGAAGTACGTCTGGAAGACGTAGACGACGTAGGACATCAAGTTAACAGGGTCGTTGTGGACGATCGTGACCCATGGGATGTCGGGATCCGGCACCGCGAAGGGGGCCTGCTCGGACTCGGTGCGCTCGATCTCAACCGGAGCGACGCTCACGACTTGCACTCCCTCGGGCTCCTGTCGACTGCACTGTCCATGCTGCCATCCGGGCGATCCCAAAGCGATTCCGCCCCCGTACGGGTGACCGCATCCGAGTAATCGTCAAAGTGACGAGTATCTGCGGTACGATGATGTCCATGGATGCTGTGCAGGTATCTCCTGTCCAGGCGTCGACGCCCACCGCCGCGTCGACCGCCCTGCTGACCGACCGCTACGAGCTCACCATGCTCCAGGCCGCGCTGCGCAGTGGCGCGGCGCACCGCCACTCGGTGTTCGAGGTGTTCACCCGCCGCCTGCCCGAGGGCCGCCGCTACGGCGTGGCCGCCGGGACCGGGCGCGTGCTGGATGCGGTCGAGAACTTCCGCTTCACCACCCCGCAGCTGGACTGGCTCGCCGACCAGGGCGTCGTCGACGACGACACGCTGCGCTGGCTGGCGGACTACCGCTTCAACGGCAGCATCCGCGGCTACGGCGAGGGCGAGTGCTACTTCCCGGGCTCGCCGCTGCTCGTGGTCGAGGGCACCTTCGCCGAGGCGGTGATCCTGGAGACGGCGATCCTGTCGATCCTCAACCACGACTCCGCCATCGCCGCCGCGGCCTCCCGGATGGCCGCCGCCGCGGGCGACCGGCCGATGATCGAGATGGGCGCCCGGCGCACCCACGAGGCGTCCGCCGTCTCCGCCGCCCGCGCCGCCTACGTCGCCGGGTTCAACGCCACCTCCGACCTGCAGGCGGGCTTCCAGTACGGCATCCCGACCACCGGCACGGCCGCGCACGCGTTCACACTGCTCCACGACACCGAGCGCGGCGCGTTCACCGCCCAGATCGAGTCCATGGGTCGCGGCACCACGCTGCTGATCGACACCTACGACGTCAGCGAGGCCGTCCGCACCGCGATCGACGTGGCCGGGCCGGAGCTCGGCGCGGTCCGGATCGACTCCGGCGACCTGCTGATGCTGGCCCACCGCGTCCGCCGCCAGCTGGACGAACTGGGCGCGCACAAGACGAAGATCGTGGTCACCAGCGACCTCGACGAGTACGCCATCGCCGCGCTGGCCGCCGCCCCCGTCGACGCCTACGGCGTCGGCACCTCGCTGGTCACCGGCAGCGGCCAGCCGACCTGCGCCATGGTCTACAAGCTGGTCGCGCGCGGCGCCTCCGCCGACCCGGACGCCGCGCTGGTGCCGGTGGCCAAGCGCTCGGCGGGCGCCAAGGTCAGCCGCGGCGGCCGCAAATGGGCGGCCCGCCGCCTCGACGCCGAGGGCGTGGCCGAGTGCGAGGTGGTCGGCACCGGCCCGGTGCCGGAGCCGCTGCGGGACAGGCTGCTCCACCGCGAGCTGATCCGCGGCGGCGAGGTCGTCGGCCGCGAGCCGCTGGGCGACGCGCGCCGCCGCCACCTTCGGTCGCGCGGCCAACTGCCGCTGTCGGCCACCCAGTTGTCCAAGGGCGACCCGGTCATCCCGACCGAGTACGTCAAAGGCTGAACCTAGCACCGATCCGAAGGACGAACGGGGGACGTTCGATGAGCACGGAACGACCACACACAACACGATGGACAACTGGTCCAGTCCACCTCTCGCGCAACACCGCTTCCCTCCCTACGCTGCTTTCAACGGACCCTGCCTACTACAGGACGTGCCAAGGAGAGTCGGAGCCATGCGCCGCGCACTGATCATCGTCGACGTGCAGAACGACTTCTGCGAGGGCGGCAGCCTGCCGGTCACCGGGGGCGCGGAGGTGGCCGCGGCGATCACCGACCTGGTCGCCGAGAGCGCCTCCGGCTACGACCACGTGGTCGCCACCCGGGACCACCACATCGACCCCGGGGCCCACTTCTCGGCCGAGCCGGACTTCGTCCACACCTGGCCGGTCCACTGCGTCGCCGGGACCGAGGGCGTCGGCTTCCACCCGAACTTCGCCCCTGCCGTCACCTCGGGCGGGGTCGAGGCCGTCTTCGACAAGGGCGCCCACGCCGCCGCCTACAGCGGCTTCGAGGGCCGCAACGAGCACAGCGTCGGGCTCGGCGACTGGCTGCGCGAGCACCACGTCACCGAGGTGGACGTGGTCGGCATCGCCACCGACCACTGCGTGAGGGCGACCGCCCTGGACGCGGTCCGCGAGGGGTTCACCACGCGGGTGCTGCTGGACCTGACGGCGGGTGTGGCCAAGGCCACAACGGACGCCGCGCTCGACGAACTCCGGGCGGCGGGTGTGGAACTGACGGGTGATCCGGTCGTGGTCACCGACTGATCGCGCAGGTCCGGGAGGGCAGGGGAAGAGGCCGCCCGAGCCGGGGAAGGGGCAGGAGCGAGGCCGGGAGTGAGCCCGTGCGCCCCCCGTGCATCGGCCCGCTCGGTCACCTTGGGCTGATCGGCACATGCGCTGGGTATCTGCCGATCAACAGCACGTGTCCCCGCTCGAAACCGCCCCCGGCGGGCCCGCATGTTCCGTGGCGCGGCCCGCAGTTCCCGATGCGAAGGACGGAACGCCCCATGCCACGTCCGGCTCTCTCCCAGCTCGCCGTCGGCACCCTCGCCGTCGTTGCCACGACCGTCGCGCTCCTGGCGCTCTCCGGGACGCAGAGCGTCCTGGCGATCACGCTCCTGGCCCTGCTCTGCCTCACCCTCGGCACGGTGACCGCCGCCCGCCGCGGTCGGCACGGTCCGCGCGCCCGTCGTCCTGCGCCCGCCCCCGGGGCCTCGCGCCAGGGCGGGCGGACGCAGGTGGTGGCTCGCGGCGACGCCCCGGCCACCCCGCCCCTGCGGGTACCCGAACCGGAGCGTGTCGCGCACTGAACAGTCCGAACGAGTCGGCGAAGCAACGAACTGAGCAACCGTCAGAAGGCGTCGACCACGACCGTCTTGGCGGCCTTGTCATGCAGGCACTGCCGGTACGGCTGGTCCCAGGTGCACCAGGCGCCGTCCACGACCTGCCAGAGGCAGCAGAGCAGGGCCGGCAGGTCCCACACCGCGGCCCGGATCCAGCCCATCCTGCCGAACGGCGGGGACCCGTCGGCCAGGGCCGCGACCCGGATCCGCAGTGCCTTCATGCCCAGCGTCTGACCGCCGGCCTTGGTCAGCATCAGGCCCTCGTAGAGGAAGGCCGCGAAGACGGAGACCAGACTGGCCGTCAGACTGAGGCCGCCGCGGTCGTGGTTGTTGGCCGTGGTCGCGAGGAGCGACAGCGGAACGGCGATGATCGCCAGCACCAACCAGTCGATGATCTGTGCGAGCAGCCGCTTGGTCAGGGCCGCCAACGGCGGCATCCCGCTCTGCTGCATGCCCGGACCGGGCGGCGTGTAGGACGGCTGCCCGCCGCCGGGACCGCCGGGGGTGGCGTAGGGGTTGGCGTACGGGTCCGACTGCGGGGGCGGCGGAGGTGGCGGCGCGTCGTACGGCGAGCCGCCTGAACCGGGCCGGTCCTTGTCGAACGACGGCGGCTGCTCGGGCTCGCCGCGCTCCGGAGGCTCAGGTGTCGTCATACCAGGAGTGAATCACTCCAATTGGACATTTTGTCGGATCCTGGGGTGTTTCTCCCATCCCCTGGATTGACGCAGCGTCAGCCCGACCGCAGCGCCTCCTCACCGCTTCGCGACGAAGGTGCGCGCCAGCTTGTCGTGCCAGCTCTGGCGCAGCCTGCGGTCGGTGGCGCAGGGGATCAGCTCCAGAACGCCCAGCAGCACGAAGACCGACGTCTGGGCGACCGCCGTCCGCAGCAGGCAGCGTCCGAGGCCGGGCCGCTGCCGGGTCCGGGAGTCGAGGACGCGCAGCCCGAAGACCGCCTTGCCCAGCGTCCGGCCCCACGCGGCGGTCGGGATCGCCTCGTAGACGACGCCCACCGCCAGCAGTGCGGCCAGCAGGATGCCCGCGTTCGCCAGCACCGTCCCGTCGAGCAGCCACACCGTCTGCGGCGAGCCGCTCACCTGCGCGGCGTTGATCTTCGCTTGGAGATGCAGCACCACCCGCTGGACCAGCACCACGGCCAGCACCCCGACCAGCGCGTACGCCACGACGGTGTCCAACAGCCGGGCCCCGAGCCGCGGCCCGAGCAGCGCAGGCCGCGCCTTCGGCTGCGACGCGCGCACCCGCGTCGACGACGCGTCGGCGGACGGACGCGCCGTCCTGCGCGGAGCCTGCGGGACCGTCGGAGCGGTCGGGATGGTCGGCGTGGTCGAGAGGCTCGGGATGGTCGGAGCGGTCGAGGCGGTCGGGATGGTCGGAGCCGGTCGCCGCTCCGTCGCGGGCTTCACGGCAGGACCGCGCTCCGCGACCGGCAGGCCGCCCACACTGAGGGCCTGACTGTCCGTCACTGCGCCGTCCCGCTCGTCCCCCCGCGGCAGCGTCGGCGTGGCGAGCAGGGCGGACGGAGGAGCGGGCGGGGCGGCGGGCTCCGGCGGGAGCATGAGGTTGCCGAACGACGGGTGCCCGGTCCCCTCCCACCCCGACGGCTGCCGCGCACCCGCCTGTGCGGGCGGCAGTGGAGCGGCGGGCAGCGGAGCAGCCGGGAGGCCGACGCTCGGCGCCGTCCCTGCCACAGGCGCGGACGGCTGGGCGTGACCCTGGTGCGGATCGGCCCAGGCCTCAGCCTCGTAGTAGGACACGGGCGGCAGATGTGCCCGTCGGGTCTGACTCAGCGCCAGGCGCAGCGCGGAGGCGAGCTCGTCGTCCCCGTCGGCGTCGGCGTCGAGCGCGCCGGAGATGATCGAGTGGCCGCCCCCCGCCCGCGCAGGCACGGTCGGGACTGCGGGCTGCGCCTCCACTTCAGCCGAAGCGTCCGCCGAAGCCGTCAAGGCAGCCGAAACCGCCGAAGCCGCCGATACCGCCGGGGGCGCCTCGTCCGGCACGCCCCAGGACACCCAGCGCGGCACCTCCGGCTCCAGCAACCCGTGCTGTGCCTCCGGCGACGCGTTCCACACGGTCGCAGCGGCCCCGGCGCCGTACTCCGGGGCGGCCGGGACGGTCAGCGCCGCCGCGCCCGTCTCATCCAGGAAGACCGGGCCCGTCTCCTCCGCACGCGGCGGCGGAGGCGGGGCCACCCGCAGCGGTCCCCGGGAGCTCGCGCGCGGCGGAGGCGGCAGCGGCACGCCGTCCGTGGGCGCGGGACGCGCACTGCCGGGCGTCCAGCCGTCGCCGTCCCAGTAGCGCACGAAGCCAGGGATCGAAGGGTCGGGGTAGTAGCCGGGCGCGGGGCGATCCCCGGGGGGCTGAACCGTCATAGATGCATACCCGCCTTGTCGACTCCGGTGGCGGCGGCTCGGCCGTCGGCGGCCCGGCAGCAGAAGCCCGGGCACGTCCGATCGCGACACGACGAACACGTCGCGTCCCCACCGCGTCACCCAGCGTAGTACCGAGCCCGCGCGGCCCACGCGACTCGCGAGAAAAACTTCCCGAACCGCTGTAAGAACCGTCGCCGACCGCTCTCTCCCCCTGTGAACGGCGCCGGCACCGGCGACGTCACGCAACTCGGCACCAGCCGATCGGACCCGAAGGAGCGCGTCATGGCCGCCGCCAACCACAGCAACGAGCGGGACAACGAGCGGACGCACGCGTGCGTGCAGCAGGAGGTGACGGTTCAGCTGGTGCTCTCCCCCGAGCGCGGCATGCCCGTCCCGGCCCTGCTGATGTACTGCGCGAACGACCCCTACGCCGTCCACATGACCTTCCACCTCGGCCAGGACTGCCCGGTGACCTGGGTTTTCGCCCGCGAGCTGCTGGTCGAGGGCGTCTTCCGCGCCTGCGGTCAGGGTGACGTGCGGATCTGGCCGACCCGGGCCGACGGGCGCAACCTGATCTGCATGGCGCTCAGCTCCCCCGCGGGTGACGCACTGCTGGAGGCCCCCACCGCCCCGGTCGCGGCCTGGCTGGAGCGCACCTTGCGGCTGGTTCCGACCGGGACCGAGGAGGCGGCCCTCGACGTGGACGGCGCCCTCGCCGACCTGCTGGGGAGCGCGTGAACCGTCGATCCGCGCTGCGTGCAGCAGCCTTGCTGACCCGCTTATGCCCTGTCCGTCAGACCCTTGTGTCTCCGCCTAGCGCTCCACGGCCGACGTCGACGTGGAGCGCTCCAGCCTGTCCGCACCGTCTCCGCCGCCACTGCCGACCCGCGAGTCCGACGAGCCCCACAGCTCCCATACCGAGGCGAACCCGCCGCTGCGCCGCAGCGCGCGGCGGACGCGTTCTGCCATCAGCGCCAGGAAGGCCAGTCCGTAGAGCGGGTAGATCGACACCACCGGCCGTGCGTAGAACGGCAGGTGCAGCGTCGTCAGCTTTCCGTGCGGCACCAGCCACATCGAGTAGCAGCAGAAGACGAACCCGGTGATCCACGCCAGCACCCGCCACTGCCGTCCGGCGAATCCGGGTGCCGCGACGCCGCGACGCTGCCTGGCACGCTCCGCCGACACCTCCGCGCCGAGCACGACCATCAGCGGCAGGCACCAGACCCAGTGGTGCGTCCAGCTGATCGGCGAGATCAGCAGCATGGTGACGGCACAGGTGAGCACCGACCAGGCCCGGTTGCGGGGCAGCCGGCGGCACCGGCGGTCCAGCAGCACGGCCACGGCCAGTCCGCCCACGGCGACGACGGCGACCAGCACCAGCGTCAGGTTCCCACTGTGCATGGTGAGTTCGAGCCGGTCCATCAGGCCGCGCAGCGACTGGTTGTCGACGATCCATTCCTTGCCGACCCGGCTGGTGATGTAGAGGTCCTTGGTCCAGAAGGTCCAGGCCGCGTGCGGCAGCACCGCCGCCCCGAGCAGCACCGTCCCCGCGAAGGACGCGACCGCCGTCCCCGCCGCCCGGAAACGGCGCGTCAGCAGCAGGTAGACGATGAAGAGACCGGGCGTCACCTTGAGCCCGGCCGCGAGCCCGATCGCGATGCCCTTGTAGCGACGGCTGTCCGGCAGCGCCAGGTCGAACAGGATCAGGCCCAGGATCAGCAGGTTGATCTGCCCGTAGCGCAGCGTCGTCCACACCGGCTCCAGCCAGACCCCGAACCCGGTGATCAGCAGCACCGTCGCCGGGCGCAACGCCCGGCTCGGCCAGCCCGCGAAGCGGCAGCAGAGCACCGCGACCACCGCGAGCTGCCCGAGGTTGATCAGCGTGACGACGATCCGGAGCGCGGAAATCGACAGCCAGGACACCGGCGTGAACAGCATCGCCGCGAACGGCGGATAGGTCGCGGGCAGCGTGGCCGGCCCGACCCGCAGTTGGTAGAGGTCGCGCCCGTGCACGACCGCCGCGCCCTCGGCCTGGTAGACCCGTGAGTCGATCATCGAGACATGGGCGAGGTGCCGGATCACCACGTAGAGCAGCAGCGAGCCGAACGCGGCGAGGGCCGCGTTCCGCGTGGTGCGCCGAGGCGCCTCGCGCAGTGCCTCCCTGGCCGCCAGCACGGCCTCGCGGACACCACCGGTACCCCGTCTGACGCTCGTCACGCACTCACTCCTTGTCGCATACCCTGCGTGACAGTAGCCCATGAACACGCTGCGGGTACGACAGCGGCGGCGCCGGTCAGGTTTCCCCGACCGGCGCCGCCGCTCCGCCTGCCCGCCCACGGCCCGTGTACGACCGGCCCAGCGGGGCGAGGCTCAGCCCGCGTACGTTCCGAACGCCTTGGTGAAGCCGAGCGGCGACTGCACGATGCTGCTGCAGGTCGGCGAGGCGTAGCTCTGCGCGCCGCCGGAACACTCCGCGTCACGGGCCGCGGACCACATCGACAGCCAGCCGAGGTGCTCGGTGGCGGCGAACTTGGCCAGCTGCGTGGCGTCGGCGGTCGTGAAGACCTCGTCGCTGGTGTCGTTCACGCCGATCATCGGAGTGACCGCGACGTGCTGCCAGGCGGTCGCGTCGCTCCAGCCGAAGATCGACTTCAGCTGCGCCTCGGTCGCGGTGGCGGCGTCGATCGCGTACTGGCCCATCTTGCCGCTGGGGCTCGGGGCGGCGTAGTCGCCGTAGTCCATCGCCATGACGTTCACGGCCGAGACGTCGACCCCGGCGGTCTTGGCGTTGGTCAGCAGGTCCGTCCCGGACTGGACCAGTCCGGAGGGCAGCACCGGCAGGGTGAAGGAGACGTCGAGCGTCTTGCCCTTGGCCTTGGCGTTCGCCTGGAGCTGGGCGATGGCCTGGTCGCGGAGCGCGATACCGGCGGTGTCGCTCGCCGCCGCGCCTTCGACGTCGAAGTCGATCTTCGTCAGACCGTAGGCGTCGATCACCTTCTGGTACGCGGCGGTCAGCGCGCCGACGCTGCTGCAGGAGTCCGCCAGCTCGGTGCCGTTGGCCCCACCGAAGGAGACCCGCACGTCACCGCCCATCGCGCGGAGCGCGGCTATCTGCCCCGGCACGCCGTCGTTGGTCAGCGCGGTGACGCCGCCCCACATCGGCGTGCAGCTGCCGCCGTCGACGATGAACGCCAGGTTGAAGTTCTTCACCCCGGTCGCCTTGGCCGTGGCGACCATGTCGTAGGCCGGGTAGAGCGACGTGTCGATGTACGGCGAGAAGCCCGCCCCGGACGCGGACCCGGTGCTGGACGGCGTCGGCGTCGGGGTACCGCTGGCAGTAGCGCTTGCGCTGGGACTGGCGGTCGGGGACGGCGTGGAGCTGGGCTTCGAGGACGACTGACTCGGCGCGGGGGTGGGCTTGCCGGTGGTCGGCTGCCCGGACGGCGTCGGCGCGGAGCCGGTGGAGCAGTCGGCGCCGTTGATGGTGCAGTTGGTGGGCGCGCCCGAGCCGTTGACGACGAATCCGACGACGGCGTGCTGGTTGGACGCGAGGGTGCTGTCCCAGCTGTCGGGCTTGACGGTGACGTGGCCGCCGCTCGCGGTGTAGGTCGCGTTCCACAGCGAGCTGATGCTCGCGCCTGCGGGCAGGTCGAAGGTCAGCGACCAGTTGCTGATGGTGCTGCCGGTCGGGTTGCTGACGTCGTACTGGGCGCTGTAGCCGCTGCCCCAGTTGCTGGTCGTCGAGTAGACCGCACCGACGGTGGCCGCGTTGGCCCCCGAGGCCAGCGCGACCGCGCCTCCGGCCATCAGCGCGACGCCTACGGCGGACGCCCCGAGGACCGCGCTGCGGCGCGGACGACGACGGGATCGGCGGGCGTGGTTCGTCATGCGGGAGTACCTCCACGGTGCGCTCGGATTACCGACCGCGCGGCGCCCCTCCGGGGCAGAGCCGAAGGAACCCCCCAGGTCACCACCGCCGCGCGATCCAACGTCCGCGACGCTAGCCCCTTCCCGAGGACGGTTCGGGGTGTCTGAGGCGGCGGTAGTACGGGCTTAGGGCCCGCTTAAGGAAGTCACCGTTCCGCCAGTTATTCGGGCAGGCGAGGTGGTTGCACCAGCCAGGGGCGCGGGGCTCTGCTCGATCAACTGCGCGCGCGAGACACCACCCTGTGCGGATGACCCTGCGCGTTCGGCCTGCCGGCTGCGTGGGTGGCTCGTCAGGTCCTGCGCGCGCGGATGCGCCTGCTCTGGCGCGGGGGCGGGACCGTGCCGCGCCGCAGCAGGCGGACCCGCACCTCCGCACCGCCGAGCACGCTGCGGCCGAGTGCCACGTCACCGCCCGTGCTCTCCGCGACCCGCCGAACGATGTCGAGGCCCAGGCCGGTCGAGCCGTCGCGTTCCGCGCCGCCGCCGCGACGCATCGCTGCGGCGGGATCGGGGATGCCGGGGCCCGCGTCGGAGACGAGGATGATGACGCCGTCGCCGGTGCCGTGCACGTCCACCGCGAAGGCCGTGCCCTCCGGCGTGTGCCGGAAGACGTTGCCCAGCATCACGTCCAACGCCGCGCCCAACTCCGAGGCCGCGACCGGGACCTGGACCCTTCCCTCCGCACCCGCGAGCTGCCAGTCGCGGGCCTCGTCCTCCGCCAGCGCGGACCAGAACGCGACCCGTTCCCGGATCACCTCAGCGGCGTCGCAAGAAACGCCACTCTTCCCGACCGCCGGAACTCCGCCACCACCGCGACCCCCGCGGCCCCGCACCGCGCGGATGATCTGGTCGACCTCGCGTTCCAACTGCTCGACCGCGGCGCGCGTCTGGTCGGCCGGGTCGCCCTCGCCGAGGGACGCCGCGTTGAGCCGCAGCACCGTCAGCGGGGTGCGCAGCCGGTGCGACAGGTCCGCCGCCAACTCCCTTTCCGCAGCCATCAGGTGCACCACACGGTCGGCCATCGCGTTGAACGCCTCGGCCGCCTCGCGAAGTTCGGGCGGGCTGTCGTCGACCTGCGGGACCCGGACGGCGAGATCGCCCGTGCCCAGCGCCCGGGCCGCACCCGCCAGGCGTCGCGCGGAGCCGACGATCCGCATGCCGAGCCGGTCCGCGACCGCGACCGAGATCGCGACCAGCACCACCGCGACACCGCTGAGTACCAGCCACGCCGACGTCACGCCCCGGGTCAACTCCGCGTCCGGGATGAAGACCTCGATCACCGCGACCTTGCCGTCGCTCACCGCGACCGGCTCCAGATACGCGTAGCCGCCGTCGACACCCGTCGTGCCGCTGCGTCCGTCGGCCGCCGCCGCGTCGATCGCGCTCTCGCTCGCCCGTTCCCTGCCCACGAGGGTGAAGCCCGAGCCGGCTCGCGGCAGGTGGATCGCGATCAGTCCGGCCGCTCCGTCCTGCGTGCTGGCCAGGGCGCGTTGCAGCGCGTTCTCGTCCGTGGTGATGGCCAGCGCCGGGCCCACGGTCGCCGCCTGCCGCTCGGCCGCGGTGAAGGCGCGCTCGCGTGCGGTCTCACGGACCATCAGGCCGAGCGGGATCAGGAAGGCCAGCGCCACCATCGTGGTGACCGCGACGCAGACCTTGAACAGCGCCCATCTCATCGCGCGTCCGCCGCGCCGCCCGTACTGCCGGTACCGCCCGTGGTGTCCGGAGCGTCGACCGGCACGTCCAGGCGAACCCCGACGCCGCGCACGGTGTGGAGGTAGCGCGGGCGCGACGCCGTCTCCCCCAGCTTGCGGCGCAGCCAGGACAGGTGGACGTCGATGGTCTGGTCGGTCCCGTAGGGCTGGCGCCAGACCTCGGCGAGCAGCTCGCGCCGGGGGACGACCACGCCGACCCGGCCCGCCAGGTAGGCGAGCAGATCGAACTCGCGCCGGGTCAGGTCGAGCTCCCGGCCGTCGAGGACGGCCTCGCGTCGTTGCAGGTCGATACGGAGGCCGCCCGCCTGGAGGATCTTCCCGCCGCCGCCCGACGAGCCCGCGCGACGCAGCACGGCGGCCATCCGCGCGGTCAGGTGTTCCGCGGAGAAGGGCTTGACCAGGTAGTCGTCCGCGCCGTCGTTGAGCAGGCGGATGATCTCGGTCTCCTCGTCGCGCGCGGTGGAGATGATGACCGGGGTGTCGGTCAGGCCGCGGATCATCTTCAGTGCTTCGCCGCCGTCCAGGTCCGGCAGGCCGAGGTCGAGGATCACCAGGTCGCAGCCGACCTGGGCGACCTCGCGCAGCGCCTCCAACGCGGTGCCGACACTGCGAACGGCGTGACCGGCGTCGGAGAGGTGACGAATCAGGGCGGACCGAACAAATGGATCGTCCTCGACCACGAGCACTGTTGCCATGGCCGTGACGCTACGCCATGGGAGGTCCAGACCTGTACCCCCGAACCCGTACCCCCGGATACCCCCGCATACCTCCGGCCCCGCACCTCGGATGCCTCGGAGCCACGTCCGGCGCGGCATACTGACCCGGTGCGAAGAGAGCTGGTACAGGCAGGCGCCTGGGCAGTCGCCACCGGGGCAGCGGTGAGCGTCTCCTGGTTGGGCGTCCACAGCGTGCTGGCCGACGACGGTTACCAGCAGCCGTCGGCCCTGCCGCTCTCCGTCACGGGCTCCGGTTCCAGGACACCCGCGCCGCTGCCCACCTCCCCCGGAACGGCGGGGCACTCCCCCGCGTCGACGCCGAGTGCCCGGCGCTCCTCCCCACCCTCCGCCACGCCGTCGGGCCGCGGGCACTCCTCACCCCCGCCTTCGCCGGAGCCGACCACCACCGCCTCGGGGCAGGTGACGAGCTACACCCCGAACGGCGGCCGGATCGTGGTCGCGATGGGCACGACCTCCGCCAGCCTCGTCTCGGCGACGCCCGACAGCGGCTGGTCGATGCACGTCTACACCGGCGACCAGTGGCTCCGGGTGGACTTCGTCAGCAGCACCGTCGACTCGATCTTCTACGTCACCTGGAACGGCACCGCTCCGATGGTGCAGACCTGGCAGTCCCCCGCCCCGAGCTGACCTACCGAGCGCTTCATGATCGGCATCCGTCCTGCTCAGAACAGCTTGCCCGGGTTCATGATCCCCAACGGGTCGAAGACCCCCTTGAGCTGACGCTGCACCTCCAGGCCGACCGGGCCCAACTCCCGGGCCAGCCACTCCTTCTTGAGCAGGCCCACGCCGTGCTCGCCGGTGATCGTGCCGCCCAGGCTCAGACCCAGAGCCATGATCGCGTCGAAGGATCCGCGCGCCCGCGCCGTCTCCGCCTCGTCCTTCGCGTCGAAGACGACCACCGGATGGGTGTTGCCGTCGCCCGCGTGCGCGCAGACGCCGATCGTCAGGTCGAACTCGCGCCCGATCCGGTCCACGCCCTCCAGCATCTCGCCGAGGCGGGAGCGCGGCACCGCCACGTCGTCGATCATCGTCGTCCCGAGCCGGTCCAGCGCTGGCAGCGCCAACCGGCGTGCCTCCAGCAGCAGTTCGGACTCACCGCTGTCCACCGCCGGGACCACCTCGGTCGCGCCCGCCTCCCGGCACAGCTCGCCGACCGCCGCCAGGTCGGAGGCCGGGTCCAGGCTGTCGAAGCCGACCAGCAGCAGCGCGGCCGTCGAGTCCGGCAGGCCCATCTGCGCCATCGCGTTGACCGCGCGGACCGTCGTGGTGTCCATCAGCTCCATCAGCGACGGTGTGTGTCCGGCGGCCATCACCGCGCACACCGCCCGGCACGCCTCGTTCGTCGAGGCGAACTCCGCCGCCAGCACCAGCTGCGGCGGAGGCGCGGGCCGGAGCGCCAGCACCGCGCCGACCACCACGCCCAACGTGCCCTCCGCACCGACGAAGAGACGCGTCAGGTCGTACCCGGCGACGCCCTTGGCGGTGCGGCGACCGGTCCGCAGCAGCCGACCGTCCGCCAGCACCACGTCCAGGCCCAGCACGTACTCGGCCGTCACGCCGTACTTGACGCAGCAGAGGCCGCCCGCGCCGGTGCCGATGTTGCCGCCGACCGTGCACGACTCCCAGCTGGACGGGTCCGGTGGATAGCTGAGCCCGTGCCGGGCCGCCGCCCGCGACAGCTCGGCGTTGACCACGCCCGGCTCGACCACGGCGATCCGGTTGACCGGATCGAGCTCCAGGATCCGGTCCATCTTCACCAGCGACAGCGCGACGCAGCCCGCGACCGCGTTCGCTCCGCCCGACAACCCCGTCCGCGCACCCTGCGGCACGACGGGAACGTGCAGCTCGGACGCGGTCCGCATGACGTGCTGGACCTGCTCGACCGTCTCCGGGAACACCACGCACGCGGGCGGGGCGGACTCGCAGAAGCCCGCCATGTCCGTCCGGTAGGACGCCGTGACGTCCGGGTCCTCCACGACGGCGGCCTCGGGGAGACCCTTCCGCAGTCGGTCGATCAGATCTGTCACGCCCAGATCTGTCGTGCGCAGATCAGTCATGCGGCATGCGCCCCCAATCAGCTCTCCACGTCACATCTTCGCCGGTTTGCCCGACGCGTACAGCCATGTCGCGAAGAGAGAATCAAGGTTCTTGCCGGAGACGGACGCGCTGAGCGCCTCGAAGTCGGCGGTGGTTCCGTGGCCGTGGCGGTGTGCGGAGGTCCACCGCTTCAGGATCGTGAAGAACGCCGTGTCCCCGACCGCCTCCCGCAGCTCCTCCAGCGTCATCGCGCCCCGGGCGTAGCTGGGCTCGCCGAAGAGGTGCCGCAGGTCGCCCGGATTGCCGGCCGGGTAGGCCCAGAGCGGGTCGTTGGCCGGCAGCGCGTAGAGCGCGGCGAGGCGCGCCTTGGTGGACTTGCCGCCGTGGTCGGCGTCCCAGAGCCACTCGGTGTAGGTGGCGAACCCCTCGTTGAGCCAGATGTCCTTCCACTGGGTCAGCGTGACCGAGTCGCCGAACCACTGGTGCGCCGTCTCGTGGACCAGGGTGTCGATGTCCGGCGCCTCGTCGTAGACCGGACGGGTCTGCGACTCCAGCGCGTAGCCGATCTTGCTGTCGTGCGCGACGATCGCCCCGGCCGCGTCGAACGGGTACGGCCCGAACCGGGATGCCTCCCAGGAGATCACCTCGGGCAGCTTGTCGAGCACCGGGAAGGCGTCGTCGGCCTCCGCCGGGTCGACCGCGACGTAGACGGGCAGCTTCGAGTCGGTCCAGTACTGGTCCACGTCGAACCGCCCGACACTGGCTGTGGCCAGGTACGCGGCCATCGGCGCGGACTCGTGCCAGGCGAAGGTGCTTTTGCCGTTCGTCGTGCGCTGGGTGCGCAGCACCCCGTTGGAGACGGCCGTGTACCCCGCCGGGACGGTGACGGTGACGTCGTAGGTCGACTTGTCGATCGGATGCGAGTTGCAGGGGAACCAGGTCATCGCCCCCTGCGGCTCCCCCGCGACGAACGCGCCGTGATCCCCCGGCTCGGCGATCCACCCGTCGAGGGAACCGTCGGCGTCAGTGATCGGCGTCGGCTTGCCGCCGTAGTTCACCTCGATGGTGAAGTCCCCGCCCTTGGCGACGGTGCGCCCGAGGGTGACCTCCAGCTTCTGCCCGTCCCTGCTCCAGCTCACCGGCTGGCCGTCGACGACCACCCGGTGCACGTCCAGCCCGAGCAGATCCAGACCGAAGGCCCCGAGGTCCTGCGTGGCGGTCGCGGAGAGGACGGCGTCGCCGTCGAGGTGCTGGGCCTTGGGTGTGTACGCGAGCGACAGTGCGTAGTGGCGCACATGCAGCCCGCCGGTGCCGGCAAGCGGCAGATACGGATCCCCTGCGCCGACGAATGCGGCGGACGCAGCCGGCACGGCAGGCGCGGTAGGCGCGGCAGGCCCGGTAGGCGCAGGCACGGTGGGCGCGGGCGCGGTCGGCGCGGCTGCGGCACCGAGCAGCCCACCGCAGGCGAGGATGGCAGCGGTAGCGAGAAGAAGACGGTTCGTCACCTGACTAACCGTAATTTCGACGGACCGTCAGCTACCTGGGGAGATAGCCCAAAAGGTGACTCAGATCACAAAGCGATGCCATGCACCTCTAGGGGCGCGGGGAACTGCGCGAGCAACCTCCCTGTGAGGATGGCCCTGCTCGTTCAGCGACTCACCACACTGGGTGGCTTGTCGCGCAGTTCCCCGCGCCCCTAGATGGTGCAACCACCTGCGGGAGCGCATGCTCGGCTTGTCGCGCCCACGGGGCGGAGCCGCACATCAGCAGAGCCCCGCGCC
>NZ_JBGCCR010000037.1:0-78251 GCF_041262485.1 Streptacidiphilus sp. BW17
GACCCGGGCATGGGCGTCATCCGCCACGTCGACGCCGGCTACGACCTCGCCGCCGACGTCGCCGACGAACGCCAGGTCCGCATCCCGATGCGCGAGGGTGAGTGACGGTCAGATGACGAAGGCGTACGAGGAGGAGATCGGCGACGCCGCGGACGGCTACCGCCGGATGTGGAACGAGCTCCTTCCGGTCGGTCGTTTCCAGAAGTCCGGCGGCTACCGCCGGCACGCCTGGACCAGCGCCGACGCGGAGTGCCGCGCGTGGTTCGAGGAGCAGGCCGGCAAGCGCGGCCTGACCTACGAGGTGGACCGCAACGGCAACCAGTGGGCCTGGTACGGGGATCCTGAGGGAGAGGGGGCCATCGTCACCGGCTCCCACCTGGACTCCGTTCCGGACGGCGGCGCGTACGACGGGCCGTTGGGCGTGGTCTCCTCGTTCGCCGCGCTCGACGCGCTGCTGGCGCGCGGCGTCCGGCCGACCAAGCCCATCGCGCTGACCAACTTCGTCGACGAGGAGGGCGCCCGGTTCGGCGTCGCCTGTGTCGGATCCCGGCTGACTGCAGGTGTGCTGACGCAGGGTCAGGCGTTTGAGCTGCGCGACGCCGACGGCGTCCGGCTGCCGGACGCCATGGCCGCAGCCGGGCAGGACCCGGCCGCGATCGGCAAGGACGAGGCGCGGCTGGCGCGCGTCGGCGCGTACGTCGAGCTCCACGTCGAGCAGGGCCGGCACCTGGCGGAGACACCGCACCCGGTCGGCGTCGCCTCGGCGATCTGGCCGCACGGCCGCTGGCGGTTCGACTTCCACGGCGAGGCCAACCACGCCGGGACCACGCGCCTCGAGGACCGGCGCGACCCGATGCTTACCTACGCCAACACCGTTCTGGCGGCCCGGAAGAAGGCTCGGCTGGCGGGTGCGCTGGCCACCTTCGGCAAGGTCAGCGTCGAGCCCAACGGCACCAACGCGATCGCCTCGCTGGTGCGCGCCTGGCTGGACTCGCGCGCCGCCGACGAGGCGACGCTGACCGCGCTGGTGGACGAGATCGGCGCGGCCGCCCGTGAGCGCGCCGAGCGCGACGGGGTGCGCGCGGAGGTCGTGCGCGAGTCATACACGCCGGTCGTGGACTTCGACGCGCCGCTGCGGGACCAGCTGGTCTCCGTCCTCGGTCCCGACACGCCGGTGCTGCCGACCGGCGCGGGGCACGACGCGGGAATCCTCTCCGCGGCCGTCCCGACTGCGATGCTGTTCGTACGGAACCCCACCGGCGTCTCGCACTCGCCCGCGGAAACGGCGGACGAGGCCGACTGCCTGGCCGGCGTCGCCGCGCTGGCCAAGGTCCTGGAGGCTATGTCATGCAGTTGAGTGAGGGTGCAGCGACCGTCTTCTGGGCCCCGCACGCCTGGCTGCGGCGCGAGGGCGCGTCGATGCCCGCCGTCGAGAAGGCGGTCCGCATCGACGTCGACGCCACCGGCCGGATCAGCGCGATCACCGCGGACAGCGGGCCCGCGCCCGCCGGCGCGACCGTCCTCACCGGCCTCGCCCTGCCCGGCCACGCCAACGCCCACTCGCACGCCTTCCACCGCGCGCTGCGCGGTGCGGTCCAGGTCGGCAGCGGCACCTTCTGGACCTGGCGCGACACCATGTACCGGGCGGCCGACGCGCTCGACCCGGACAACTACCTCGCGCTGGCGACAGCGGTCTACGCCGAGATGGCGCTGGCGGGCATCACCGCGGTCGGCGAGTTCCACTACGTCCACCACCAGCCGGGCGGCGCCCCCTACGCCGACCCGAACGCGATGGGCGAGGCGCTGATCGAGGCTGCGGCGCGGGCCGGGATCCGGATCACCTTGCTCGACGCCTGCTACCTCTCCAGCGGCTTCGGCGAGCCGCCGAACCGGCACCAGGAGCGGTTCAGCGACGGCACGGCGGAGGCCTGGGCCAACCGCGTCTCGCTGCTCAAGGAGCGCGACCACGCCAAGATCGGTGCCGCGATCCACTCGGTGCGCGCCGTGCCCGCAGCGGAGTTGGGCACGGTCGCCGCCTGGGCGAAGGAGCGGCGCGCGCCGTTGCACGTGCACCTCTCGGAGCAGGTCGCCGAGAACGAGGCCTGCCTGGCGCGGTTCGGCATGACGCCGACCCAGCTGCTGGCCCGCCACGGCGTCCTCGGCCCGCGGACCTCCGCGGTCCACGCGACCCACCTGACGGCGGACGACCAGCGGCTGCTGACGGACTCCTCCACGGTCGTCTGCATGTGCCCGACCACCGAACGCGATCTGGCCGACGGCATCGGCCCGGCACGGCAGTTGGCCAACGGCGGCTGCCCGGTCTCGCTCGGCTCCGACAGCCATGCGGTGATCGACCTCTTCGAGGAGGCGCGCGCGCTGGAGCTGAACGAGCGTCTGGCGACGCAGCAGCGCGGCCACTGGACGGCGGCAGCGCTGCTGCGCGCCGCGACGGAGGACGGCCACGCGTCGTTGGGCTGGACGGACGCGGGCCGCCTGGAGCGCGGGGCGCTGGCGGACTTCTGCACGGTGGCGCTGGACACGCCACGCACGGCGGGCCAGCCGCCGGAGCTGGGCGTGGAGACGGCGGTCTTCGCGGCGGGCCCGTCCGAGGTGCGGGACGTGGTCGTCGGCGGGCGCGTCGTGGTGCGCGGTGGTGTCCACACCACGGTTCCGGAGACGGGCCGCGCGTTGAACGACGCGATCGCTGCACTTCGCTAGGCGCGCGGGGAACTGCGCGGGCAACCACTCTGTGCGGATGGCCCTGATCGTTCGGTGTTCTACCTGCGTGGGTGGCTTTTCGCGCAGTTCCCCGCGCCCCTGGATAGTGCAACGACCTGCGGGAGCACACCGGCTGCTCTCCGGCCACGCGGCGGAGCCGCACATCAGCAGAGCCCCGCGCCCCTGGATAGTGCAACTTCCCGCCGCCTCAAGCTTTTCCCTCGACTAGGAGCGAGAACGTGACCACCCTGATCACCAACATCGGCAGCCTGCTCACCAACGATCCCGAGCTCGGCACGCTCACCGACGCCGCGGTGGTCGTCCACGACGGTCAGGTCGCGTGGGTCGGCGCCGCCGACTCCGCGCCGGACGCGGACGACCGGGTGGACGCCGAGGGGCGGGCCGTCATTCCCGGGTTCGTGGACTCGCACTCGCACCTCGTCTTCGGGGGTGACCGTACCGCCGAGTTCAACGCGCGGATGTCGGGGCAGGCGTACACCGCGGGTGGTATCCGGACGACCGTGGCCGCCACGCGTGCCGCCTCGGACGAGGCGCTCGACGCCAACCTGCGGCGGTTCGTCAAGGAGATGCAGCGGCAGGGCACCACCACCGTCGAGGTGAAGTCCGGCTACGGGCTGACCGTCGAGGACGAGGCGCGTGCGCTGCGGATCGCCGGTGCGCATACCGCCGAGACCACCTACCTGGGCGCGCACGTCGTCGCGCCCGAGTTCGCCGACGACCCGGCCGGATACGTGGACCTGGTGACCGGGCCGATGTTGGACGCCTGTGCGCCGCACGCCCGTTGGGTGGACGTGTTCTGTGAGCGCGGGGCGTTCGACGGCGACCAGGCGCGGGCGGTCCTGACTGCGGGAGCAGCCCGCGGGCTGCTCCCGCGTGTGCACGCGAACCAGCTGACCGAGGGGCCCGGCGTGCAGCTCGCCGTCGAGCTCGGCGCGGCCAGCGCCGACCACTGCACCCACCTGTCCGACGCGGACGTCAAGGCGCTGGCCGACGCCCGGGACACCACCGTGGCCACGCTGCTGCCGGGTGCGGAGTTCTCGACGCGCGCCGTCTACCCGGACGCGCGCCGTTTGATCGACGCGGGCGCGACCGTCGCGCTGTCGACCGACTGCAACCCCGGGTCGAGCTTCACCAGCTCCATGCCGTTCTGCATCGCCGTCGCGGTCCGCGACATGGGGATGACGCCGGACGAGGCCGTGGTCGCGGCGACCCTCGGCGGCGCCCGCGCGCTGCGGCGGACCGACATCGGGCACCTGGCGCCCGGTGCCCGTGCCGACCTGGTGCTGCTGGACGCTCCGTCGCACGTCCACCTCGCCTACCGTCCCGGTGTCCCGCTGGTCAGCGCGGTCTGGCAGGGGGGCGTGCGCGTGCTCTGACGCGCCCTTCGCTTCCGCTCGCGCACCTCGGCCTTCCCAGACGTTCACACCGTTCCCTGAGAAGGTCGCTGCACGAGGCTTCCCCCTGATGTGTGCCTGCCGTACCGTCGGCAAATCTGACGACTAGTCAGTAAGGTGCACGGTCCGGAGGAGGGCGAGCGTGAGCGGCAGCAGGAGGATCACCCGGGGGGCGGCGGCAGCGGGTCTGTTCGCCTTCGGCATGGCAGCGGCGGTGGCCACACCGGCACACGCCTCGACGGTCCCGGTCAACTACGTGTGTCAGTCGCCCATCGGGACCAAGTCGGCGACCTCGCAGGTCGACGTCGAGGCGACCGCGAGCGGGTCGAACTACAACGTCACGGTCACCTTCACCAACGGCGTGTCGTCCAGCCCGGTGGCGCTGGGCGCGGGTTCGATGGTGCCGAGCGTCACCGTGGACGTCGGCGGGGCCGACTCGGGCAGCTTTGTCGCGAAGGGCAGCGGCAACGCGCAGACGATCCCCGCCAACACCCCGATCAAGCTGGGCAGCATGACCGGGACCTACACCCCGCACCACAACGGCTCGGTGACGCTGACCCCGGGCAAGCTGGTCATCGCGGCCCTCGGCACCACCACGAACTGCACCGCCTCGGGAACGCCGGTCGCGCTGACGCTCAACGTGTCCAACGCGTCCGGCGGTTCCGGTTCCGGGGGCAGCAGCGGGGGCGGGTCCAGTTCGGGCTCCAGCTCCGGCGGCTCCGGGAGCTTGGGGAGCTCCGGCGGTTCGGGCGGATCGAGCTCCACCGGCGGGTCGAGCAGCGCCGGCGGCACCGGCAGCACCCTCCCGCAGACCGGTCCGGCGGACGACGCCGTGGCGTTCGGCCTGTTCGGCGGCACCGTTCTGCTCGTCGGCGTCTCCGGCGCGCTCTGGCTCACCCGGCGCAACCGTCCCGCGCGCCCAGGCGCCCGCATATGAGTGCCCAACCCAAGTTCTCCATCTGACGGTTCGTGAGTTCCAAGGGGTCCGGGGCCGACCACCCCGGGCTCCCGCAAGGGAGGCTGACCGATGCCGCAATCCCCGCTCGCCGTGCTGCCGCCATCGCGGCGGACCTTCAACGCGTCAGCCTTTGCCGCCCCCGTGGTGGTCCTGCTCACCGCAGTGGTGGCGTTCGGCGCGCTGCTGTTCGGCGGTGCGGGGGCGGCGTCGGCCGCAGACACCAGCAGTAACGAAGGTTGGGCCGTCTTCCCCACCCCGCCGCCCGGCGTGACCACGCCGGGCCCGGGGGACCGGCAGTACTTCTACCTCGAATCCGCGCCCGGCCGGACGCTGAGCGACCACGTCTCCGTGGCGAACCTCGGCACCCGGCCCATGACGTTCCAGCTCCATGGCGAGGGCCAGGGCATGACCGGCGTCGGCGCGTGGCTGATTCTGAGCGCCACCCGGCTGACCGTGCCGCCCAGGACCCGGGCCGACATCCCCTTCACCCTCTCGCTCCCCGTCACTGCCGAGCCCGGTGACCACCCGGGCGCGATCGTGGCGGTGGCAGCCACGCGTGGCACCACCGCCCAGCACGCCGTCGCAGCGCGCATCTACCTGCACGTGACCGGCGTCTCCGTGCCCGCGCTCGCCGTCACGTCCGTCACCGTCCAGCGCTCGGCACCGGCCTTTGCCGACTTCGGGGCCGACACGGCGGTGCTCCACTACACCCTCACCAACCAAGGGAACGTGACGCTCCACCCGCGCGTCGAGATCACCGAGTCCGGCTGGTTCGGTTCTGTCTATCAGGGCCCACTGACAGACACCGGTCTGGAACTGCTGCCGGGCCAGTCGGTGCAACTCACCCGGGCGTTGCCCGGTCCGCCGCTGGTCGACGACGTCTCGGTCGCGGTCAAGGCGACGGACGGCGCCACCGGCGCCTCCGCGAACGGCAACGGCGGCTATCTGGTGCTGCCCTTGCCGCAGGCGATGCTCCTGGTGCTGCTGCTCCTGGGCGGCGGGTCCTGGCTCTGGGTGCGCGCCAAGCGGCGACGGATCCACCGAGGCCCGGGCGACGCCTGGCGTCGCGTCCGCGAGGCGAGCCGGAAGCCGACGGGGGTGGCCGCATGACGCATCGTCATCTGCGCAGGACGGGACGGTTCGCCACCCTGCTGTGCGTGCTGCTGCTGGCGGCCGGTGGGGCGCTCGGCGGGGCGGTCGGACTGCCGGTCGCCGCCGCCCACGCAGACGGAAGCAGCGGCAGCAACCCGACGGCCACCGCCGTGCCCGCAGTGGCCAAGCCGGGTGTGACCATCACCGTCTCCGGCTCCGGCTGGCCCGCGTCCGCACTGCTCACCGTGCTGCTCTGCGGACAGGACGCCATCGCGGGCACCGACGACTGCGCCAATGCCACCGGACGTGCCGTCACCACCGGTGCCGACGGGCAGTTCAGCCAGCAGCTCGCGGTCGCGACGCCGCCCAAGCCCTGCCCCTGTGTGATCCACGTCAGCGCCGTCATGGGCAACCAGCAGAGCGTCAACACGCCGTTCGACGTGATGGGCGCGCCGACCGCGCCGATCCCGCAGAACGCGGCCGGGGCCGGACAACTCGTGATGCTGAGCGCCTCGTTGAGCGGCGGCAACGGACCGCTCAACTGGTTCGGTGCGCCGCCCGACCGCACCCTGCGGATGGTCGTCGCGGACATGGGCGGCAGCCCGATCACCAACCCCGAGTTCCAACTCGGCACCTGGCACTCGGTGCTGGCACCCGACTGGAGCGCCGCGCCCTGGCAGGGGACGCTGGAGCCGGGCAAACAGCAGGAGATCGACCTGCCGGTGCAGTTCGACTCCGGTGCGAGTGGCGAGTACTTCGTCGGCCTGAGTTACCAGGGCCGCACCCTGACCACCCAGCACGAGGACCTGCCCGTGGCGTGGGGCGTGGACGTCTTCTGGGTGCTGCTCTTCGTCGTGGTCGCGGTCGGTCTCTTCCGGCTCGGCCTTGCCGTGCTCGACAGGGTCCGGCCCGATGTCACCCAGCGCGCACGGGACCGGCGACGCTCCCACCTCGGCCGCCGCCGCGCGGGCGACCCACGCCGCGCCGCGCCGTCGGCGGACGTGAGCCCGTTCGTGATGCCTCCCGCGCCGCCCCACGTGCCAGTGCCGGTGCAGGCGCCGGTAGCGGTCGCGGCCGTCCAGCCGGGCGAGTTCGTCAATCCGGACGCGGAGACCGCCGTACTGCCGCCGACGCCTGCGGCTCCGACGGCTCCGACACTGGTGCCGCTGCCGCCCAGCTACGCCCCGACCGTGCCGCCCACCGCATCGCCGCAGCGAGAGCCCACCCTGCCCTGGTTCGCGCCGGGGACGGTGGCCACCTCCGCACCCAAGCCCGCACCACCCCAGGCCCGCACCCCTGGTCCGACCACCCCGAGCGGAAAGGACCACTGACACGTGAAGAGGATCCGGCTGGCCGGGGGCCTGATCATGGCCCTGGTCGGCGCTTCGCTGATCGCGGGCGCGCCCAGCGCCTCCGCGGCCGACGACAGTTTCGCCACCACCTGCAACCCACCCATCGGCGGCGCGGTGCACGGCACCACGGTCGTCGCCGTCTCCAGCTCCAACGCCAGCCCGAGTGTGGGCGACACGGTCACCATCACCTGGCACTTCGTCCAAGCCGCCTCGCAGAACCCCGGCTATGTCGACCTGGCTGCCAACTCCGTGCTGCCGACGGGCGATCTGACCGTCGGCGGCGCCCAGAGCAGCACGCTGGCGATGACCGGGACGCGGACCAACCCGCCGATCCCGAAGAACTCGCCGATGGTGCTCTCCGACATGACGGCGACGATCAAGCTCACCACAGCCGGGAGCGTGACCTTCACGCCGAAGGACTACAACGTCAACGTCATGTCGACGAACACCTCCTGCACGCCCGACTCCACGCCCAGCCCCGGCCTGACCCTTCAGGTGGGCTCCGGCGGCGGCACGAGCGGGGGAACGACGGGCGGCACCACGGGCGGCACGTCGGGCGGGAGCACCGGAGGCACGACCGGCGGCACGACGGGAGGCAGCACCGGCACGACCTCCGGCGGCACAACCTCCGGCGGTTCAACGACCGGCGGCAGCACGGGAGGCAGCACCGGCAGCTCGGCCGGAGGTACGACGACCGGCGGCACCGGAGGTGGCGGGAGCTCGTTCCCTGGCACCCCGGTGACCGTCGACTACGCCTGCACCACGCCGATCGGCAACGTCAGCGCCAAGCCCCAGATCACCATCAGCGCGGTGAAGTCCGGCAGCTCCTACAAGCTCACCGAGTCCTTCGCCTCCGGTGTCTCCTCCTCGCCGGTCGCGCTTCCGGCCGGCTCGATGACGCCCAGCACCACCGTCGACGTCGCGGGCGCGGACAGTGGCACGCTGACCCTGACCGGCCCCGCCAACTCCGCGTCCATCCCGGCCAACACCCCGATCAAGCCGAGTGACATGAGCGGTAGTTACGCTCCCGGGCACACCGGCCAGGTCACGTTCACCACGGGCGTGCTGACCATCAGGGCGCTGGGCACGACCACCACCTGCACCCCGAGTCCCAAGCCGTCGCCCTCGCTCACCCTCCAGGTCACCGCGGCCGGATCGAGCGGCATCACCGGCGGCAGCGGTTCCGGGGGGTCGAGCGGCTCCGGCGGGTCCAGCGGGTCCGCCACGACCGGCGGCAGCAGCGGCTCCGGCGGCAGCTCAAGCACCAGCGGCGGTCTGGCCGAGACCGGTGGCAGTAACGCCCCGTACCAGGCGCTCGGCCTGGTCGGCGGCACGATCCTGCTGCTCGGCGCGGCGGTCTTCGTGCTCACGCCGTGGCGTCGCCTGCGCAAGCAGCGCTGAGTGGTCCGGTCCGTACCGGCAACGCGGAAGGGTGGGCCCCCGACGGGGACCCACCCTTCCGACGTCAGTGCGTCAGTGCGTCAGCGCATCAGTGCACGTCGCCCATGAGGCCCCGGACCTTGCGGCGGTACAGGAACATCGCGACACCGGCGAGCGCGGCAGCCGCGCCCTGGATGGCGAAGGACGTGTCGCTGAGGAACGCGTTGCCGAGCAGCTGCTGCAGCACGGCGGCGACGCAGTCGCCCGCGGTGACCGCGAGGAACCAGATGCCCATCATCTGGCTGGCGTACTTCTTCGGCGCCAGCTTGGTGGTGACGGACAGGCCGACCGGGGAGAGCGTGAGCTCACCGACCGTCTGGACCAGGTAGACCATGGCCAGCCAGAGCGGGGTGACCAGGTGACCACCGGAGGCGGCGGCCTGCGCGATCATCATGACCACGAAGGAGGCGCCGATCAGCACCGAACCGATGCCGAACTTCACGGCCGTGCTCGGGTTCTTGCCACGGCGGTTCAGCCACACCCACAGCCAGGCGAAGACCGGGGCCAGCGCCATGATGTAGAGCGGGTTCAGCGACTGGAACCAGGTGCTCGGGAAGTCGAAGCCGAACAGCTTGCTCGCCGTGTTGTTGGTGGCGAAGAGGTTCAGCGTCGAGCCGGACTGGTCGTAGATCATCCAGAAGACCGCGGCGGCCACGAAGAACCAGATGTAGCCGGAGAGCTTGTTGCGCTCGTCGCCGGTCAGGTCCTTGTCCCGCCTGATGCGGGTGAAGACGATCACCGGGATGACCAGGCCGACCAGGGTCAGCGCCCAGATGAACCAGTTCACCGTCAGGTGGCCGCTGATGGCGACGGCGCCGAAGAAGGCGACGGCCAGGACCATCCAGAACGACGCCTTGCGCAGCAGCGAGTTGCGCTCGGCACGCGGCATGGGCGACGCGACGACCTTGCTCTGCTCGCTGAGGTGGCGACCGCCGACGATGTAGTTGATCAGGCCCAGGGCCATGCCGACACCGGCCAGGGCGAAGCCCAGGTGCCAGTTCACGTTCTGCCCCACGGTGCCGATCACCAGCGGCGCGGCGAAGGCGCCCAGGTTGATGCCCATGTAGAAGATCGTGAAGCCGCCGTCCCGGCGCGGGTCGTTCTTGTCCGGGTAGAGGTGGCCGACCATCGTCGAGATGTTGGCCTTGAGCAGGCCGGAACCGACGGCGATGAAGCCCAGGCCGATGAAGAAGGAGAACTCGGCGGGCACGGCCAGCAGGAAGTGGCCGATCATGATGATCGCGCCACCGATCATGACGGTCTTGCGAGCGCCCCAGAACCGGTCGGAGATCCAACCGCCGGGCAGGGCCAGCAGGTAGACCATGGCGTTGTAGATCGAGTAGATCGCCATGCCTGTCGCGGCGCCCAAGCCCAGGCCGCCCTTGGAATGGGGGGCGACCAGGTAGAGCACCAGCAACGCGCGCATGCCGTAGAAGCTGAAGCGCTCCCACATCTCGGTCATGAACAGCGTCGACAGGCCACGGGGGTGTCCGAAGAAGGTCTTCCGGCTGGGGGTCTCCCGAGCAACGGACAGGGCCTCTACGGCGACCTCGGCAGGTATCGGCGGCATTGCGTGGTTCCTTGCCATCTGTACAACAGGGATTCGGACCACTGTAGGTCAGCGTTTGACGGCCTTTGACAGCGATCACGCTGATTGATCGCTATGCCCGATTCCGGATTTCGGTCACGGCGTCTGCAAATCCATTGGTTTTTATCCAATTCACCTGGGATTCATCGAGTCCGACCCGCTTCTGGTTGCGGAATCAGCGATTCCGGGGCGAGGCGTGTTCGGTTCCCTGATGTGACGTGGTTCTCAGCACCCACCGCCGGGCTCCTCGGCGTGGTAGGGCTGCGGCCCCCTCAACGTCTCCTCTGTGCACGTACGTTGGGGTCGTTGTCGCAGTTCAGCGCACTTCGCCCAGGTAGTGGCGGATCTTGTGGCGGTTGAGCAGGACCGCGATGCCCGCCAGCACCGCCAGTGCCACCTCCGCCGCCACGTAGCCGCGGCTGTTCAGGTCCGCGCCCGCCGTGGTGGCCAGGGAGGTGGTGCAGTCCCCGGCGGTCACCGCCAGGAACCAGACGCCCATCATCTGGCTGCCGTACTTCTCCGGGGCCAGCTTGGTGGTGACCGAGAGCCCGACGGGGGAGAGACAGAGCTCGCCGACCGTCTGGATCAGGTAGACCACGCAGAGCCAGAGCGGCGTCACCTTGTTCCCGCCGCTCGCCGCGGCCAGTGCCCCCAGGAAGACGGCGAAGGACCCCCCGACCAGGAACAGGCCGAAGGAGAACTTGGTCGCCGTCTCCGGTTCCCGGTTCCGTGCCGCCAGCCACTGCCACATCCAGGCGAAGACGGGGGCCAGCGCCATGATGTAGAGGGGGTTGAGCGACTGGAACCAGCTGGACGGGAAGTGGACCCCGAGCAGGCTGTTGGCCGTGTTGTCGGCGGCGAAGATGTTGAGCGTCGAGCCACCCTGGTCGTAGATCATCCAGAAGACGGCCGCCGCCACGAAGAACCAGATGTAGCCGGTCATCTTGGAGTTCTCCGCGGGGGAGAGGTCCCGGTCGTGCTTGATCCGCCAGAGCATCCAGGCCGGGAAGACCAGGCCGATGACGGTGAGCGGGATGGTGACCCAGTTGATCGTGTAGTGGCCGGTGCCGCCGAGCACCGCGTAGAAGACGACGGCCAGGACCAGCCAGAACAGCCCCTTGCGCAGCACGCTCCGCTTCGCCTCGGTGCTGAGCGGGGTGGGCACCACGGAGCTGTTCGGGCTGAGGGTGCCCATGCCGATCAGGTAGATGACCAGGCCGATGCCCATCCCGATGCCGGCCAGGGCGAAGCCCAGGTGCCAGTTGACCCGCTGCCCGACGGTGCCGATCACCAGCGGCGCGGCGAAGGCGCCCAGGTTGATGCCCATGTAGAAGATCGTGAAGCCGCCGTCCCGGCGCGGGTCCTCCGGGCCGCTGTAGAGCTGTCCGACCATCGTCGAGATGTTGGCCTTGAGCAGGCCCGAGCCGACCGCGATGAAGACCAGCCCGCCGAAGAACGACGCGGTGGCGGGCAGCGCCAGCAGGAAGTGCCCGATCATGATCACGCCGCCGGCCACGGCCACCGTCTTCTTCGGCCCCCAGAGTCGGTCGGCGACCCAGCCTCCGGGCAGCGTCAGCAGGTAGACCATCGAGACGTAGACGCTGTAGATCGCGGTCGCGGTGCTCTTGGAGAAGCCCAGGCCGCCGTCGCTGTGCGGGGCGACCAGGTAGAGCACCAGCAGCGCGCGCATGCCGTAGTAGCTGAACCGCTCCCACATCTCGGTGGTGAAGAGCGTCGCCAGCCCCCAGGGCTGGCCGAAGAAGCTCCGGTGTGCGTGCCGGTCCGTCGGTGGCGCCAGGTCCTGAACCATGCGCTGCGTCGCCTCTCCCCAGGAGCCGGTGGCGTGTGGCCGTTGGCCCGGTGGCATTCATCCGGCATTGATCACTTTTGGATCGCTTTTGTCGACGGTAGGCCAGCGACCCCGGACCGGCCCTGAAATGCGGCGTACGGTCCTCCGTTCGATGGAAGCGGGACGGGGCCGCTCGGCGGACTACGATCGAGCCATGACGCGTGTACTGCTCGCCGAGGACGACATTGCCATCTCCGAGCCGCTCGCCCGCGCCCTGCGTCGCGAGGGCTACGAGGTGATCGTCCGTGAGGACGGCCCCTCGGCGCTGGAGACCGCGGGCACCGGCGGCGCGGTCGACCTGCTCGTGCTCGACCTCGGCCTGCCCGGCATGGACGGTCTCGAGGTCGCCCGTCGGCTCCGCGCCGACGGCCATGCCTTCCCGGTCCTGGTGCTGACCGCCCGCGCCGACGAGGTGGACACCGTCGTCGGCCTGGACGCCGGTGCGGACGACTACGTCACCAAGCCGTTCCGCCTCGCCGAACTCCTGGCCCGCGTACGGGCGTTGCTGCGCCGTGGCACCGCCGACATGAGCACCGGCGCGCACGGCGTCAAGATCGACGTCGACTCGCACCGCGCCTGGCTGGGCGAGGAGGAGATGCAGCTCTCCGCAAAGGAGTTCGAGCTGCTCCGCGTCCTGGTCCGGGACGCGGGCCGGGTCGTGACGCGTGAGCAGATCATGCGCGAGGTCTGGGACACCACCTGGTGGACCTCGACCAAGACGCTCGACATGCACATCTCCTGGCTGCGCAAGAAGCTGGGCGACGACGCGGCCAGCCCCCGCTACATCACCACCGTGCGCGGCGTCGGCTTCCGCTTCGAAAAGGGCTAGGCGGGACCCCGTACGTGAAGCGCAGGTTGCTCAACTCCATCCTCGCCGTGGTGCTCGTGACGGTGGCCCTGTTCAGCGTGCCGCTGGCGCTGGTCGAGAAGCGCAGTATCGAGGGCTCGGCGCAGGACGCGGTGCGCACCGAGGCGCTGCACATGGTCGGCGTGGTGGAGAACCGGTACGTCGCCAAGGAGCCGATCGACGCGGCTTCGCTCACGGGCCTCAACGACCAGGGCTCGGGCCGCTACGCCGTGGTTCAGCTCGTCGACGGCCGCACCATCACGCTGGGCAGGCCCCCGGCCGGCGACGACCCGGTCACGGCGACGGAGAAGGGCCCGCACGGCGAGTCCGTGGTGGTGCAGGAGGCACGCGGCCCGGTCGACACGTCGATCCTGCGGATGCTGCTGCTCCTGGTCGGTGTCGCGGTGCTGACCATCGCCGCGGCGATGGCGTTGGCGCTGTGGCAGTCCAGGCGGATCACCCGCCCGCTGCTCGACCTGGCGGAGACGGCGGAACGCCTCGGCTCCGGAGACCCGCGCCCCCGGCAGCGGCGCTACGGCCTGCCCGAGCTCGACCGCGTCGGCGAGGTCCTCGACCGCAGCGCGGACCGGATCGGCCGGATGCTGACGGCGGAGCGCCGCCTCGCCGCTGACGCCTCCCACCAGCTGCGCACGCCGCTGACCGCGCTCTCGATGCGGCTGGAGGAGATCATCGAGACGGACGACCTCGACACGGTCAAGGAGGAGGCCGCGATCGCCCTGGTCCAGGTCGAGCGGCTGACGGACGTCGTGCAGCGGCTGCTCACCAACAGCCGGGAGTCGCGCAACACGTCGGCGGTCGCCTTCGACGTGGACGAGGTCATCAAGCAACAGGCCGAGGAGTGGCGCCCGGCGCTGCGCCGCTACGGCCGCAAGCTGTACCTGGAGGGCCCGCCCGGCCTCTGGGCCGTCGGCACGCCGGGCGCGGTCGCCCAGGTGATCGCGGCGTTGATCGAGAACACGCTGATGCACGGCGACGGCTCGGTCACCCTGCGCACGCGTGTGCGCGACACGAAGGTCGTCATCGAGTGCCAGGACGAGGGCGCGGGCGTCCCCGACGAGCTGGGCGCACGCGTCTTCGAACGCGCGGTCAGCGGCCACAACTCCACCGGCATCGGCTTGGCGGTCGCCCGCGACCTCGCCGAGGCCGACGGCGGACGTCTGGAGCTGCTCTCGCAGCGACCGCCGGTCTTCGCCCTCTTCCTGGCCCGGCACGAAGAAGAGGCCTAGGCGACACCCAGGGGCGCGGGGAACTGCGCGACAAGCCACCCACAACAGATGGTCCTCAACGGTCAGGGCCATCCGCACAGGGGGGTTTCTCGCGCAGTTCCCCGCGCCCCTCGTCGTGCAACTACCTGCGGGAGCGAAGTGCTCGCCTCTTGGCGCGGAGCGTTCAGCGGCTGCGGTAGACGGGCTGGCGCTTGACCTGCTCCGCGGCGAGGATCTGCTCGGCGGCCTCGACCGCCTCCTCCGCCTGCTGGACGGTCTTGAAGACGAACGTGCGGTAGGCCCAGAACCGGAACACCGTGGCCACGCCGATGCCCACGATGCTGCAGATCATGTTCTCCAGCTTGGTGTGGAAGCCGAAGCCGTAGACCAATGCGTAGAGGACGACGTTCTGGACCACCAGGCCGACGCCGCTGAAGATCAGGAAGAGGGTGATCTCGCGGGACCGCGTCTTGTTGTCCGCGTCCCGGTAGACCCAGTACCGGTAGCCGACGTAGTTGGTCGCGATGGCGATCAGCGTCGCGACCACGTTCGCGCGGACGGTCTGCATGAAGTCCAGCAGGATCGAGAAGGCGATCAGCTGGATGACGACGCCCGATATCCCGACGATGCCGAACTTCGCCGCTTCGCCGGCCACGCGGCGCAGCGCGCTGGACGTACGTCCGCCACTGACAGGGGATGCGGTCATGTCTCGGGGTCCGTCTCTACTCGGCGCCCTCGGATTACGGCGCGGCTACCGCACACGACGATAGTCCGGTCTCCGGTGTGACAAATACTTCTCCTGTTAAATCCTCACGGAACTCTGCCTTGACCGCACCTCCTGGGGCGGGTTCAGCCCGGCCCGGACGAGGGTCGTGAGCAGCCACAACCCTGGGGGACAAGCCCACGGGCCTGGCCCGATATCCTTGGCCATGTGACTTTTCCCGTGGTGGGCATGATCGGTGGCGGGCAGCTGGCCCGGATGGCACACGACGCGGCGATCCCGCTGGGCGTGCGCTTCAGGTTGTTGGCGGACACCCCGCAGGACTCCGCGGCGCTCGTCGTGGGTGACGTCGTCCTCGGTGACTACCGGGACCTGGACACGCTGCGTCGCTTCACCGAGGGCTGCGACGTGATCACGTTCGACCACGAGCACGTGCCGACCGAGCACCTGCGCACCCTCCAGGCCGAGGGCTTCGCGGTCCGGCCGGGCCCGGACGCGCTGGTGTACGCGCAGGACAAGGGCCTGATGCGGGCCAAGCTGGACGGCCTCGGCGTCCCCTGCCCCCGGCACCGCCTCGTCGGCGACCCAGCGGACGTGACCGCCTTCGCGAACGAGGGTGAGGGTTATCCGGTCGTCCTGAAGACCACCCGTGGGGGGTACGACGGCAAGGGCGTCTGGGTTGTCGCCGACGAGACCGAGGCCGCCGAGCCGTTCCGTGCGGGCGTGCCCGTGCTCGCAGAGGAGAAGGTCGACTTCGTCCGCGAGCTCGCCGCCGACGTGGTCCGTTCGCCGCACGGGCAGGCCGTGGCGTACCCGGTCGTCGAGTCCGTGCAGAAGAACGGCATCTGCCACGAGGTCGTCGCGCCCGCCCCGAACCTCTCTGCGGACCTGGCCGCCGAGGCCCAGGCGCTCGCGCTGCGGATCGCGGGTGAGCTGGACATCACCGGCCACCTCGCCGTCGAGCTCTTCGAGACGCGCGACGGTCGCGTCCTCGTCAACGAGCTGGCCATGCGTCCGCACAACTCCGGCCACTGGTCCATCGACGGCGCGGTCACCTCGCAGTTCGAGAACCACGTCCGCGCCGTGCTCGACCTGCCGCTCGGCGACCCGCGTCCGCGTCAGCCGTGGACCGTCATGGTCAACGTGCTCGGCGGCGACTACCCGGACATGTACAGCGCGTACCTGCACTGCATGGCGCGCGACCCCGGGCTCCGCATCCACATGTACGGCAAGGATGTGAAGCCCGGCCGTAAGGTGGGCCACGTCACAGTCTTCGGCGACGACCTGGACGACGTCCGGGAGCGTGCCCGGCACGCCGCCGCCTACCTTCGAGGGGACATCACGGAATGACCGAGCAGATGACCGAGCAGCCGGTTGTCGGCATTGTGATGGGTTCGGACTCCGACTGGCCGGTCATGGAGGCCGCCGCCCAGGCACTGGAGGAGTTCGAGATCCGCTACGAGGTGGACGTCGTCTCCGCGCACCGGATGCCGCGCGAGATGGTCGCCTACGGCGAGGTCGCCGCCGGTCGCGGGCTGAAGGCGATCATCGCGGGCGCGGGCGGCGCGGCACATCTGCCGGGCATGCTCGCCTCCGTCACCACGCTGCCGGTCATCGGTGTCCCGGTGCCGCTGAAGTACCTGGACGGCATGGACTCGCTGCTCTCCATCGTGCAGATGCCCGCGGGCGTCCCGGTGGCCACCGTCTCCGTCGGCGGCGCGCGCAACGCGGGCCTGCTCGCGGTGCGGATGCTGGCCGCGTTCGACCCGGACCTGGCCCGGCGGATGGCCGAGTTCCAGCAGGAGCTCAACGAGCAGGCCACCGAGAAGGGCCGCAAGCTGCGGGCCAAGGTCGCCGGCGCCGCCAGCTTCGGCTTCGGGGGCTGACCACCGTGGCGGACGCGGAACTGCTGCAGCAGGCACGGGAACTGCTCGCCGAGTACCCGGTGGTCGACGGTCACAACGACCTGCCGTGGAAGCTGCGCGAGCAGGTCCACTACGACCTGACGCAGCGTGACATCGCCACCGACCAGCGTGCGCACCTGCACACCGACCTCGCCCGGCTGCGGGCGGGCGGCGTGGGCGCGCAGTTCTGGTCGGTCTACGTCCGCAGCGACTACGCGGGCGACAAGGCGGTCAGTGCGACGCTGGAGCAGATCGACTGCGTCCGCGCGCTGGTCGCCCGCTATCCGGACGAGCTGGAACTGGCCTTCTCCGCGGACGACATGGAGCAGGCTCGGGCGCACGGCCGACTTGCCTCGCTGATGGGCGCGGAGGGCGGCCACTCGATCGACGAGTCGCTGGCGACGCTGCGCGCGCTGTACCAGCTGGGCGTGCGGTACATGACGCTCACCCACAACGACAACCTCTCGTGGGCGGACTCGGCCACCGACGAGCCGAAGGCCGGCGGCCTGACCCGCTTCGGCGAGGAGGTCGTCCGGGAGATGAACCGCCTCGGCATGCTGGTCGACCTCTCGCACGTCTCCGCCGACACGATGCGCGCCGCCCTGCGGGTGACCCGGGCGCCGGTGCTCTTCTCGCACTCCTCGTCGCGCGCTGTCTGCGACCACGTGCGGAACATCCCGGACGACGTGCTGGCCCAACTGCCGGGCAACGGCGGTGTGGCGATGGCGACGTTCGTGCCCAAGTTCGTCCTCCCGGCGGCGGTGGCCTGGACGAAGGCGGCCGACGCGAACATGGTCGCGCACGGCTTCCACCACCTCGACCTGTCCCCGGCGGGGCTTGCGGTCCAGGCCGCGTTCGAGGCGGCGAACCCGCGCCCGGTGGCCACGGAGGCGACGGTGGCCGACCACCTGGACCACATGCGCGAGGTCGCGGGCGTGGACCACATCGGCCTCGGCGGCGACTACGACGGCACGGCGTTCACGCCCAAGGGCCTGGAGGACGTGTCGGGTTACCCGAACCTGATCGCAGAGCTGATGCGACGCGGGTGGTCGCGCGACGACCTCGCCAAGCTGACGTGGAAGAACGCGGTCCGCGTCCTCCGCGACGCGGAGCGCGTCGCCCACGAGCTGCGGGACGTCGCACCTTCGATCTCGACGATCGGTCAACTCGACGGTCAGTAGTCGCACTGTCAGGGGCGCGGGGAACTGCGCGAGACACCACTGATGAGCGGATGGCCCTGTTCGTCGGGGCTCTACCTGCGCGGGTGGCCTTTCGCGCAGCTCCCCGCGCCCCTGGACGTTTGCAACGACCTCGTGCGCTCTCTGGCATATGCGTCTGGTCTGATCTGAGCAGGCGACAGGTAAGAGTTAACATGCAACCTGACCAACGCTGGTGACAGGGGAAACGCATGCCTAACGACGTCGACGTCCTCTTCGTGGGTGGCCCCGTGCTCACCATGGACTCCGCGCGGACGCGAGCCAGCGCTGTCGCCGTACGTGGTGAGCGGATCCTCGCGGTGGGGCAGGACGACCTGCGTGAACTCGCCGGGCCCGGGACCGAGATCGTGGACCTGCGCGGACGCGCCCTGTTGCCCGGGTTCCAGGACGCGCATATCCACGCCGTGTACGGGGGCGTCGAGATGGGGGAGTGCGACCTCTCCGGCGCGACCGATCTCGGTGAGTACACCCGCCGCATCGCCGCGTACGCCACCGCGTTTCCGGAGCGGCCGTGGATCACCGGCGCGGGCTGGGCGATGGAGGCCTTCGAGGGCGGACTGCCGAGCCGCGCGCAGCTCGACGCGGTCGTGCCGGACCGGCCGGTCTTCCTGCTGAACCGCGACCACCACGGCGCCTGGGCCAACACCCGTGCCCTGGAGCTCGCCGGGCTGACCGCGGAGACGCCCGACCCCGCCGACGGCCGGATCGAGCGCGAGGCGGACGGCACGCCCGCCGGCATGCTGCAGGAGGGCGCGACCGCCCTGGTCGCCCGGGTCATTCCCAAGGCGAGCGTCGAGGACCGGGTCAAGGGTCTGCTGCGTGCGCAGGCGTACCTGCACTCGCTCGGGATCACCGCCTGGCAGGACGCCATCCTCGGCGTCTTCAACGGCCAGCCGGACGTCTCCGACGCGTACCTCGCCGCCGCCAACGACGGGCAGTTGACCGCGCGGGTCAACGGCGCGCTGTGGTGGGACCGGGAGCGCGGCGCGGACCAGATCCCCGAGCTGGTCGCACGACGCGACAAGCTGACGGCCGGGCGGTTCCGGGCGGGCTCGGTCAAGGTGATGCAGGACGGGATCGCGGAGAACTTCACCGCCGCGATGACCGTCCCGTACAAGGACGCCTGCGGCTGCACCACCGACAACTCCGGCCTGAGTTTTGTGGATCCGGTCGCGCTGCGGTCGTACGTCACCGAGCTGGACGCGCTCGGGTTCCAGGTGCACTTCCACGCGCTGGGCGACCGTGCCGTGCGCGAGGCGCTGGACGCGGTCGAGGCCGCGCTGCACGCCAACGGACGCGGCAACAACCGGCACCACCTGGCGCATCTGCAGGTGGTCCACCCCGACGACGTCCCGCGCTTCGCGAAGCTGGGCGCGATCGCCAACCTGCAGCCGCTCTGGGCCGCGCACGAGCCGCAGCTGGACGCGCTCTGCATCCCGTTCCTGGGCGGGGAGTCGGCCGACTGGCAGTACCCGTTCGGCGATCTGGTGCGCGCGGGCGCGACGTTGGCGGCGGGCAGCGACTGGCCGGTGAGCACGCCCAACCCGTGGGAGGGCATCCACGTCGCGGTCAACCGGGTCAACCACGGCGACGACCGGGAGGTCTTCCTCCCCGAGCAGCGGATCGACCTCACCACCATGCTGGCCGCGTACACGGCTGGCAGCGCCCACGTGAACCACCTCGACGAGACCGGTGTGATCCGTCCGGGCGCTTTGGCCGACCTGGTCGTGGTCGACCGCGACCCGTACGCGGGCCCCGCCGACGAGATCGGTGCGACGACGGTCGAGCAGACCTTCGTCGGCGGCGAGCGGGTCTTCCGCCGGAGCTGACAATACGTCAGTTCACGGCGTTCGGATGGAGTCGCGCCGACACGTCCTCGTGGGCGAGCCGGCGCAGTGCCAGCAGCACCGGCTCGTAGAGCACGGTGTAGGCGATCGTCGCCTCGATCGCCTCCTCCACCTGCGGGATCTCCTCGATCACCTGGTACTCGGCCTCCGCGATCGGGCGCAGGGCCTCGCCGTAGCGCTGGAGGAACGCGACGTCCGCGCGGTAACCGAGGTCGCGCAGGGTGGTCAGGGCGCGGGTGAGGGTGTCCAGGGCGGGGGCGAACTCCGTGATCTGCCAGCCGAGTTCGTCCCGCAGCAGGGCCAGGACCTCGGTGCGCAGGGCGGTCCACCGCGCGTGAGCCGCCGCGTCCGACTCCGCTTCCGGCGGGGTGACCTGCGGGGGCAGCAGGTACTGGGCGATGCCGAGCCGCTCGTGACGGCCGAACGCCGGGTCCTCGGCGACGGCGAGGACGTCGCGGGCCTGGGTCACCGACATCCCGCCGACCGACAGCATCGCCCGGATCAGCCGGAGTCGCCGCAGATGGTCGTCGTCGTACTCGGCCTTCCGCGCGCTGACGGGGGTGCCCGCGGGGAGCAGGCCTTCGCGCAGGTAGTACTTGATGCTGGCCGTGGAGACCCCGCTGCGCTCGCTCAACTCCGACAGCTGCACCTGGACTTGCTCCGATCTGACATCTCGACAGACGTCGTGGATAGTGCGACTATCCATGCATGGACGGATTCAATCTCGTCAACGGTATACGTCTGCTGGCCCGCTCCGAATGGACCAGAGTAGGGCCCCGCACCCCCGAGCAAGCGCGCGAGCACCGACGCGGTCCGCTGCGCGGGCGGTACCTGGCCGAGAACGACGAGCCGGTCGCGATGATGCTGATCGGCCTGCGGGTCAACCGCTGGTTCTCGGTGCGCCACTGGGTTCCGGTGCTGATGGCCATGCCGCGGATGCTGCGCGAGCTCTCCGCCGACCCAGAGGGCGGACTGCTCGGCTACCGCCTGCTCCTGGGCCCGGGGCCGGGCCAGGTCATGGTGATCCAGTACTGGCGCCGGGCCGGCGACATCCGCGCCTTCGCACACGACCCGCAGCGCTCCCACCGACCGGCCGAAACCGCATTCTGGAAGCGGTACTTCGCGGGCAGGGGCGCGGTCGGCATCTGGCACGAGATGCTCTCCGTCCGGGCGGGCGGCTACCAGTGCCTCTACGGCGACATGCCGCCGACGGGCCTGGGCGCGATCATGGGCCTCCAACCCGCGATCTCCCGCGAGGGCGGCCACGGCTACGACCGGGGTGAGGACCCGGTCTTCACCGCGACCACCAGGGCCGAGGCGGACACCGCGGTCGAGGCGCTGATCAGCCGTCGGGACGCGGGATCCCGATAGCGGGCAGCTGTCCCTGGCACAGTCACGCCAGCCACCCGTTGGCGGTGGCGTGCACGCCTGCCTGGAAGCGGCTGTCGGCCTGGAGGCGCTGCATCAGCGTGGCGATCACCCGGCTGATCGAACGGGTCGAGACGCCGACCTGGCGTGCGATCACCTCGTCCTTCTTGCCCGCCGCCATCATCCGCAGCACGGCGCGCTCCATGTCGGTCGGGCCCGCGTCCGCCGTCGCCGCCGCGGGGTCGGCGACATCGCTCGCCTGCTCCCAATGCTGCTCGAACAGCTCCGTGAGCAGCTGCAGGACCGCCGGGTCGCGGATCACCACGCCGTGGCCCGGCGCGCCGCCGGGGCCGAGGGGCAGCACCGCGGTCGTGCCGTCGAAGACCAACATGCACGCGGGCAGCATGGTCAGGCTCTTCACCTGGGCACCGGCGGTGGAGATCGCCCGGAGGTACTTGGTGCCCAGGTTGCCCGGTCCGGTGCGCTGCATCAGGGTCCGCACCCGCACGCGGCCGGCCAGCATCGCGAGGTCGAGCTGCATCTCCGGCAGCAACTCCCGATCGGCGTGATCGCTGATCCGGACCATGGCGTCCACGGTGGAGCGGCAGCCGAGGGTCAGTTCCTCGATGACCGCCCGCAGTTCCTCCTGGCCCTCGACGCTCTCGACGCCGCGGTTGACCGGCCGATGCCTGAGGGCGTCCAGGTAGTCGCCGGTCAGCGCGTCCAGACGGGCCCGGGTGCTGGCCATCGCCGTGCGCTGTTCGAGCAGGGCCCGCTCGGCTTCGGAGAGCAGCAGCTCGGATGCCGTCTCCGGGTGGACCGCGACCCACAGGCCGTTCGGCGCCGGGCGCAGCAGGTTCAGCGTCTCCAGTTGGCGCTGCGCGCGCCGCACCTCGTCGAGCGGGATGCCCAGCATGGCGCAGAGCTGCTCTTCGGTGGCGCTGGGCTGGGCGACATGAGCCCGATAGACGGTGACGGACGTCGGATCCAGGTGCGGGAGTTTCAGCACTTCTCGTCTCCGGTGGCCAAGGGATGTCAGGCGAGGACGCGCCTGTTGACCGTCTCAGCATGAGAGCAGCCGTTCCCGGTCCCCTCCCGATTCGGTACCCCCTGGACACCAGGTTCCGTAGTATCCGTGCCAGCGGCCCGACCTGGGCTTATGCACGGCAATGAGGGAATGCGTATGCGGGTCGATCCCCAGCAACGTCGGATTCGGTTCAACATTCTTGGCACAGTGGAGTGTTGGGCTGGAGAGGCACGTCTTCGTCTGGGTGGTCCGCTGCAGGAGCGGGTCCTGGTGGCTCTCCTCCTGGAGCCCGGCCGGGTCGTTCCGGTCGCCCGACTGGTGGAGATCACCTGGGACGACGCGCCCCCGGCCACCGCCGCGCACCAGATCCGGAAGATCGTCGCCGACCTGCGCCAGCGCATACCCGGGGGAGCCGCCCTCTTCGTGACCGACGGTCCCGGTTACCGCGTCGCCGTCGACGACGACCAGGTGGATCTGAGCCTGTTCGGGGTGCGCCTGCGCCGTGCCCGGGAGGCGGTGGCCGCGGGACTGCCGGTCAACGCGGTCGACCAGCTCCGGGCGGCGCTCGAACTGTGGCGGGGCAGGCTGCTGGCCGGGGAGGGCGGCATGCTGCTCCAGGCCGCCGCGACCTCCCTGGAGGAGCGACGGTTGGCCGCCGTCGAGCAGCTCTTCGAGCTGCAGCTCGGCCTGGGCGAGGCCGCCGAACTGGTCGGCGACCTCAGAGAGTTGGCCCGGGAGAACCCGCTGAGAGAGTCTCTGCACGGCCAGCTGATGCTGGCCCTGTACCGCTCCGGTAGACAGGCCGAGGCACTGGAGGAGTACCAGCGGGTGCGAGCGCTGTTCGCCGAGGAACTCGGGATCGACCCGGGGCCCGAGCTGAGCGGGCTCCACGAGGGCATCCTGCGGGCGAGCCCCGAACTCGCCGCCCCGCGCCCGCCGACCCCGTCCGCCCCCTCCGCCCAGACCGGCCCGGCCACTGCGGCCACTGCGGAGCCGCATGCTCTCGCGCAGCCGGCCCCCGCCCCGTGCTCGCTGCCGTACGACGTCCAGGACTTCACCGGCCGGACCGAGCAGCTGCAGCAGCTGCTCTCGGCGGCCGCGGAGCCCGTCGCGCAGGGCACCCCGATCCTCGCGATCGACGGGATGGGCGGGAGTGGCAAGACGGCGCTGGCGGTGCACGCCGCCCACCGGCTCGCCGAGCTGTACCCGGACGGGCAGATCAGCGTCGATCTGCACGGCTTCACACCTGGGCAGCAGCCGAGGGAGCCCAGCGAGGTGCTCGACGTCATGCTGCGGTCCCTGGGTCTGCCCGGCGACCGGATTCCCGACGACCTGCTCAGCAAGATCGCACTGTGGCGGATGACCACAGCGCAGCGCCGACTGCTGATCCTGCTCGACAACGCCGCCGATGCGGAGCAGGTACGCCCCCTGCTGCCGTCCTCCCCCAAGTGCATGGTGCTGATCACCAGCAGGATCCGGCTGGTGGACCTGGACGGTGCGCGGGCTCTGTCGATCGGTGTGCTCTCCGTGCAGGACAGCCTGGCGCTGGTGGAGCGCACCCTCGGCGAGCAGCGGGTGGCCGCGGAGCCCACGGCGGCCGAGGAGTTGGTCCAGTTGTGCGGCCGGCTGCCGTTGGCGCTGCGGATCGCGACGGCCCGGCTGAGCCACCGGCCGCGCTGGACCATCCAGTACCTGGTGGACCGGCTGTCCGACGAGGCAAGGAAGCTGGACGAACTGGCCTCGCGCAGCCGCGGCGTGGCAGCCACCCTCCAGTTGTCGTACCTCGCCATGGATGCGGAGTGCCGGAACGCTTTCCGGCTGCTGAGCCTGCACCCGGGCGACCTCGACGTGCACTCCGCCGCGGCCCTGCTGGGAACGCCGACCGTCCCGGCGGAGGAGCTGCTGGAACTGCTGCTCGACGCGCACCTGTTGGAGCAGCACGAGCTGGGCCGGTACACCTTCCACGACCTGGTCCGCAGCTTCGCCCACAGCCTGTGCACGGCCGAGACGGCGCCCGAGGACGGCCTTGCGGTCAGTCGGCTGCTGGACAACTACGTGCTCGCGGTCGAGGGCGCCTGCGAGGTGCTGTTCCCCGGCCGGGTCGAGTTCGGCATCGAACTCCCCGCCCCGACCGCCGCGTTGCCTGCCTTTGCGACCCCGGACGCCGCCCTTGCCTGGTTCGAGCGGGAACACCGCAACCTGCTCGTCGCCGTCCGGCTGGCCGCTCGGCGGGGACTGGACTGGCACTGCGCCTATCTGCCCCGCGCCTTCGCCTCGTTCCTGCACATGCAGGGCTGTGGCGAGGAGTTGCTCGAAGCCGGTCAGCTCGCGGTGGCTGCATCGCGCCGTCTGGGGGACCGACTGCTGCTCCGCCTCAGCCTCACCAATCTCGCGGTCGCGCTGTGGCAGCTCGGCCGGGTGCAGGAGGGCGTCGACGCGCTGGAGCAGGCGCTGGAGATCGCGGTGGAGATCGGTGACCGGCACGGGGAGGCCGCCTGCCTGGGCAGGCTCGGGGCCTTCCGCAACAGTCTGGGCCGGTACGCGGACGGCCTGCGCGATCTGGAGGCGGCGCTCCTGCTGCACCGGGCCCTGGGCAGTCCGCGCGAGGAGGCGGCGACGCTGATCAGCATCAGCTCGGTCAGCGCCCTGCTCGGCAGGTACCCTGCGGCGGCCGAGGCGGCGCGCACCTCGGCGGAGATCAACCGCAAGCTCGGTGAGGTGGACAACGAGGCCCTGGCCCTGGTCAACCTCGCCAACGCGCATCTCGGCCTGGGGTCGTACGAGGAGGCGCTGGACGTCCTCACGAACGCCCAGGAACTGCACCGGTCCCTGCATCGGCCGGGCAACGCGTCACTGGTCCTGGCCCGGCTGGCCGACGCACACCTTCGGGCGGGCCGTCCGTCGGTGGCCTACGACTACGGGCTGCGCGCGCTGGACCTGGTCTGGACGAGCGGTTCGGCCGCACGCAGGGCCACGGTGGAGAACATCCTGGGTCGGATCCACCAGGCCCGGGGTGAGCACGTCCAGGCCCAGGCACGGCACGGACAGGCGTTGCGACTGGCCGAGGAGACCGGGTTCCGGATCGAGATGGCCTACGCGCTGGAAGGGCTCGGGGCCTGTGCCGAGGCCCTGGGGGAGTCGGAGCAGGCGCGAGAACACCGGGGCCGGGCAGGCGAGTTGTTCGCCGCGATGGGCATTCCGGAGGAGCGCCGCCGCCCGGCCTGATCCGCTCTGCCCCGGCCTGATCCGCTCTGCCCGGCCTGATCCGCTGTGCCCGGCCTGATCTGCTGGGCGTCCCCAACTCGGCGTTCACGACGCGGTGTTCCCAACTTGGTTTTCACGAAGCGGTGTTCACGACACGGCCGGGGAGATGTTGGGGATGGGGTTGTCATCCGCCAGCGTCAGGGCCCCTGCCGGGCGGTGGCCCTGGGTGGCCGCCGCACCCGGCATGGCCTGGCACAGGACGAGGGCGAGGAGACCGCAGACGACGACGGTGAGTGCGATGAGCTTGCTGCGCATGCTTCTACCCCTTGAGAGTGGCGGTTGGTCCGACACCTCGAGGCTCGTCGCACCCGTTCCCGATCCGTTCCCCTAGCGATCCCGCGCGCCCGAGTATCCCTGCGGAAGCAGCGCTCCGGGCCCAATTCAGGGATACCGGTGGGCTGTTGAGGTGATTCGTGCGCTTTCGTTCGCCGGGGTTCAGCTCGGTCGGCCGCCGCGGGGCTCGGTGCAGGCGTACCGGTACGCGGCCAGCAGAAGCTGCCGGGCAACCTCGGCCTCCGCGTCGTCGCGCGGTCCGTACACCAGCACCGAACCGGCGGGACCGGCGGGTATGCCCCAGCCTCCGGTCACCACGGCCTCGACTGCTGACGGCGGCAGCATCACGTGCAGACTGCCGTCGTACACCGGGTGCAGATGGGCGAACTCGGTGCCGGCCAGGAAGGCCTGGAGCGGTCCGTGCGCCAGCGTCGGCGTCAGATGACCGGCCCGGGTGCCCGGAACGCAGATGAGGGACGGCCGGATCTCCACCCCCGGCAGTGTCTCGAGCACCTGGAGCAGCTCTTCCTGAAGGTGCGTCGGGGCGGGTTGGGTGACCTGTTCGACGGGGTGGTCGGGCGACACCAGCGGCGGAGGGCCGGAGCGCTCGGGCAGCTTCAGCTCAGGCAGGTCCAGCTCGGGCGGGTCCAGTTCGGGCAGATTCACAGGGGGTTCTCCCATCCGGCGGGCGCCGTGCGTCGCACCCGCGCGTACATGTCTTCCCGGCAACCTGGCATCAGCCGTTCCCATCTGATTCCCGACCATATCCCCCCGGCTCAACAGGGTTGAGCAGGTGGAAGCCTGACACATCGCCCGTAGGGTCTCAAACCTTCCGTATCGCGTCAGGGCACGGGGACCGGGTGCCGCGGAGGCGGCTGTACTGGCGTGAGGACGACAGGCGAGATCGTGCCAGCCGAATCGCTTGGATTCAGCGTCGGCCATGGGTCAGGATGATTACCGGAAAGCACGGCGGGAACAGGGGAAAACCGGCCAGAAACTCCGGGTGAATCCCTTTCCTGCGGTATTCGTCACGCATTCAGTCGCGCATTCAGCTATGGATCGAATGAAGTGCGCCTTGGAGGGGACAGAATGACAATCACCGCTTTCGAGACCCGGCAGCCGACGGTCTTCGACTCCTTCGAGGAGCGGATCGCGGAGCTGAAGCAGAGCGAGCTCTACCGGGAGTTCCTGCCGGTCGGGCACCTCGCCGCCGACCCCGGTCACACCATGTACGAGGGTCGCAAGATCGAGGTCTGGTGCAGCAACGACTACCTGGGAATGAGCCAGAACCCGGAGGTCATCCGGGCGCAGCTGGCCTCGACCGCCCTGCACGGGACCGGGACCGGCGGGTCCCGGAACATCGCCGGCACCAGCACGACCCACGTCGAGCTGGAGCGCAGGCTGGCCGCCTGGCACGGCAAGGAGCGTGCCCTCACCTTCTCCAGCGGCTATGTGGCCAATTTCGAGACGCTCAGCACGTTGATTGCCGCGATCGACGACATGGTCGTCTTCTCCGACGCCCTGAACCACCGCTCGCTGATCGAGGGGATCATTCGTTCCGGGGCCACCAAGGAGGTGTTCGCGCACAACGATCTCGCGGATCTGGAGGAGAAACTCGCGCGGTACGCCCCGGACCGTCCGAAGCTGATCGTCTTCGAATCCGTCTATTCCATGGACGGTGACGTCTCGCCGGCCTCCGCGATATTCGATCTCGCGGAGAAGTACCACGCGCTGACCTTCCTCGACGAGACCCACTCCATCGGGGTCCGGGGTGCCACCGGCGCGGGTCTGAGCGAGGAGCTCGGGGACCACCGGGCGACCTTCGTCCAGGGCGTGTTCGGCAAGGCGATCGGCACCGTCGGCGGCTACGTGGCCGGCCCCGACGCCGCACTGGACTACGTACGCTCCCACGCCCCCGGCTTCATCTTCACCACGGCGATGCCGCAGGCCGCCATGGACGCCACCCTGCGGAGCCTGGAGCTCGTCCGGGCCGGAACCGGCATGCGCGCCGAGCTGAACCGCAAGACCGCGCTGATGAAAGCCGAACTCCGCGCCAGGGACGTCGACTTCATCGACGCGGACAGCCACCTGGTACCGGTGATGGTGCCCGGCGGGGAGCGCGTGCGCCGGGTGTCCCGCGCCCTGCTGGAGAAGCACGACATCTACGTCCAGCCCATCAACTTCCCCTCGGTGGCCCGCGGGGGCGAGCGCTTCCGCGTCACCGTCGGTCCGTTCCGCACGGAGGCGCAGATCACGCACTTCGCCGCCTCGATGCAGCAGTGCCTGCATGAGAACTGAGACAGCAACAGCAGCCAGGCACCCCCACCCACACCCGCACCCCCACCCACGCATGACGGAGGAACCGTGAACATCACCGAGATCACCCCTTTCATCGGCCTGGAGCTGAGCGACGCCGGCTACGAGGACCTGGTGCGCCCGGAGGTATGGGAGCAGCTCGTCCAGGGAGTCCACGAGCGTGAGCTGGTGGTGGTCCGCGGTATCGAGCTGACGCCGCGGCAGCAGATCGACCTGGCCGCCCGACTGGGCCGGCCGGTGCCGTTCCTGATCAGCAAGTACCGCCACCCCGAGTTCGAGGAGATCATGATCTCCTCGAACGAGATGAAGGACGACAAGCCGCTCGGCGTCGCCCGAGTAGGCAACTTCTGGCACCAGGACTCGTCCTTCGTGGCCGACCCCGCGCCCTACACCATGCTGCACGGCGTCAACGTGCCCGGCAGCAGCGGCCACACCAAGTTCGCCAACGCCGTGGACGTGTACGACCGCATGCCCGAGGAGTGGAAGGCGAAGCTGTCCGACCGGATCGGCCTGCACACTGTCGGCAAGCGGCTGCGGATCCGCCAGGAGCACGTGGGCCTGTCGGTTGCCGAGTTCAAGGCGCTGATCGACATCGAGCACCCCAAGGTCGAGCACCCGGTGGTGTGCAAGGACGAGTACACCGGCCGTGAGTACGTCTACGGCTCCCGCGAGTACATGGACTCGGTGCTGGGCTTCGACCCGAACGAGAACGAGGCCTTCTTCACCATGCTCGACGGCCTCATCCATGACGAGGCCCACGTCTACACCCACCAGTGGACCCCGAACGACCTGGTCATCTGGAAGACCCGGACCACCTATCACATCGCCACCGAGGTCGAGCCGGGCGCCTCGCGCACCGTGCACCGCGTCAGCATCGAAACCCGGCGGCCGTGAGCGGCATCGTCGACTTCGGGATCGGCTACCCCGGAGGGCAGGTGAGCGTGGCGGGCATGCACGCCGCCTCCGGGGTACCGGCCGCCGACATCCTGAAGATCACGCATGCCGCGCGGTTCCCCGCGCTGGACGAGGACGAGCTCTCCTGGCAGATGGCCCTCCGGGCCGCGCGCGAGGTGCTCTACCGGAACACGGTCGACCCGGCGGACATCCGCTACGTGGTCTACGCCGGATCGGGGGAGTGGGATGTCCCGTTCTGGTCTCCCGCCGCCAAGGTGGCGCACGGGTTGGGCATCGAGTGGGCGCACTGCTTCGAGGTGTCCAACTTCTGCAACGGCGGGATGACCGCACTCAAGATCGCCGGCGACAAGCTCGAACTGCGCGGCACGGGCCACGCGCTGGTCCTGGTGGCCGACCAGCTCTCGCGCATGGTCGACTACTCGGACCCGCAGTCCAAGGCGCTGTTCAACTTCGGCGACGCGGCGGCGGCCGTGCTGGTCGCCCCCGGCTCCCGTGGCCCGTTCGTCCTGCTCCACTCGGCGATGCGCACCGACCCGGGGTGGTCGGACTACTACGCCGGGGAGCACCAGGAGGGCCGGGTCCTCATCCGCCGTGGTGCCCACCGCAAGGGCCTGGCCGAGGCGTACGTGCGGAACTTCACCGCACTGATCGAGGACACGCTGGCCGCGCTCGGCCGGAAGCTGTCCGAGGTGTCCTACCTCCTGATCAATCAGGGCGACCGGGACATGCACGAGCGGCTGCTGCGCGAGCTCGACTTTCCGGAAGAGAAGAGCGTCTTCAACTACTCCCGGCTCGGCCACATGGGCGGCGCCGACACGCTGATCGCCCTTCAGCAACTGCGTGTCCAGGGGCTGCTGAAGCCGGGCGACCTGCTCCTGCTGGCCACCAGCGCCATGGGCTTCACCTGGGGAATCACCGCATTGGAGTTCCAGGGATGAAAATCCTCGTCATACATCAGGTCCCCTACCGGAAGATCGACTACCGGCTCGGCATCGACCACGCCGAGCACGAGGTCACCTACATCGGCCACCCCCACCGCATGGCCGACCTCCCCGCCGACCTGCCCGCGCGGCGCATCGAGCTCGACGCGCACGAGGATCTCGTCGAGGGGGTCACCCGGCGCACCTCGCCGGCCGACGGCTACCAGAAGGTCCTCTCGCTCTCCGAGTTCGGCATCCTGCAGGCCTGGCAGGTCCGCCAGCACCTCGGGCTCGACGGCCCCTCGCTCCGGCAGCTGGAGCGGGTCCGCGACAAGGTGGCCATGAAGGAGGCGCTGGCCGAGTCCGGGATCCGCTACCCGCGGTTCGTGGCTGCGCCGCCTCCCTGCGGGCCGCTGCCCTGGTCCGGGCGGACCGTCGTCAAGCCCCGGCAGGGCGCGTCGAGCGAGGGGGTGACGATCCACGACACCGCCCGCGAGGCCCTGGTCGCCTACCGCCGCCTGGAGAATCCGAAGGACTACCAGCTGGAGGAGTACGTCGAGGGCGCCATCCTGCATGCCGACGGACTGGTGGGCGAGGGTCGGCTGCTGGAGCTGGTGGTCAGCCGGTACGTCAACCGTCCGGTCGACTTCGCCGCGGGCGAGCCGCTCGGCTCGTACCAACTGCCGCAGGACGAGCGGCACTTCGCCTTCGCCGCGCAGGTGGTCGAGGCGCTCGAGATCGCCGAGGGCGCGATCCACCTGGAGATGTTCGAGACCGAGCAGGGCGAGCTGGTCTTTCTGGAGGTCGCCAACCGGATGGGCGGCGCCGGCGTCCTGCAGGCGCACCTGGGCCACACGGGCGTCCACCTTCCGGCGCACGAGATCGCCATCCGGCTGGGCCTGCCCCGGCCCGAGCCGGCCCCCTCGACCGGCCGCTACCACGCGTGGCTCTGCTTCCCGGGGCACCACCTGGGAGCCGGTGCGGAGCACCGCATCGAGATCCCGGAACACCTGCGCGTGCACCCGGCAGTGGACGTCCTGCACACCCTCGCCCCGGGGGCGCCGCTGCCGGACCACATCACCTACCAGGAGTGGCTGGTGCCGGTGTTCATCGAGGCCTCCTCGGAGGACTCCGTCGAGCTCGGCAGGTTCCTGACCGAATGCGCCCGGGCCGTCCGCGTCGGAACCGCGACGCCCGCAGTGCCCGCAGTACGCGCAGTGCCCCCAGTGCCCGCAGCGCCCGCAGCGCCCGTGCTGCTTGCGGCCGCTGTCCCCGCTCCCGCCCTCGCCCCCGACGTACCGGCCTTGTCCCGCGCCTGAGTCGCGGTCCAGCCAGGAGACCAACGATGCGATACTTCCCCACCGACCTGCTGCTCGCGGTGGAGCACGCTCAGTGCGACCTCGCCGCCGTCCCCGACTCGGCGCTCGCCCGGCTGCTCGACGGGGCAGGGCTGACCGGCCTGTCCCGGTTCTTCGACCATGCGCAACTCGCCGCGGGGTTGGACGAGTTGTTCGGCGGTCTCAGCCAGTATCCCTGGCAGTCCGTGGTCGACGGTAACGATGTCTACGAGCTCACCCCGGTGGGCACCGTGGTGCTGGACGACCACCGTGCCGGCAACACCCTGCGCGGCCTGCTGCTGGGCTGGGCGACCGGCAACAAGGTGGTCGTCCGCACCGAACGAGCGGACTTCTGGCGTGAGTTGGTGACGCTGCTGCGCCGCGCCGAGGTGCCGCTTCCCTCGGCCGAGATCCTCGGCCCGCAGGCGGACGTCGCGGGATCGCCGGTGCACGTACCCGACCTGCTGCCGGTCCTTCCCGACCACGCGACGCTGCCGGGCTGGTTCGACCCCGAGCTTTACGCGCTCGCTGAGACCGCTGAGACCGCCGGGCCGACCGTGCTGCGCATCCGGCTGTCCGCCGGACTCGCCGAACTCGCCGCGCAGGACGACCCGTTGGCCGCGACCGTCCTGATCGGGGACTGCCGGGCGGACTGGGCCCACGGGCTCAGCCGCCGTGAGTACTGGCGTGGGACCACTCTCTCGGCAGCCCGTGGCCTGGACACCGAGGAGCAGCGGCCACGGCTGGACGCGAAGCTCCGCTACCTGGTCCAGCAGGCGCGTCACGCGCCCTACTACCGGGATCTGCCCCGGGTCGGCGGCCTGTCCGAGCTGGGCACGCTGCCGATCCTCGACAAGGCGGCCCTGGACGCGCACTCGCTGCCGACCAGCCGTGACCTGTCCAGCCCCGGCCCGCGCACCGGTGAGGTGCTGCGCAGCGGCGCGAGCAGCGGGGCCCCGCGCTACATCGCGTACTCCCGCACCGACTGGGAGAACATGATCCGTGAAGCGGTCCCGCTGTTCTACTCGATGGGCCTTGCGCCCGGTGACCGTCTGATCAACACGCTGTACGGTGGCGGCCTTTACGGCGGTCTGAGCACCACGCTGTGCGAGCTCTCCCGGATGCCGGTGGAGTGCTACTCGACCGCCCAGAACGTCTCCGCGGACGACATCCTGATGCTCTGTCAGTCCTTTTCGGCCAACGCGCTGCTCGGCCTGCCGGTGCTGATCATGCCGCTGCTGCGCGAGGCCAAGGCGCGCCGGCCCGAGCTGCGGATCCAGAAGATCCTCTACGGCGGCACGGCGATGTCGGAGGCCGACAAGAGCTGGCTGCGCGAGCAGCTCGGCACCGAGGTCATCACCAGCGTCCTGGCGGCCAACGACGGGGCACAACTGGGCTACCAGTGCGGTTCGCTCGGCGGCACCCTGCACCACGTCAACGCCGACTACAACCTGATCGAGGTGGTGGACGAGGACAGCGCTCCGGTGGCGCCCGGCGAGTGCGGCGAGCTGCTGATCACCACCCTGCAGAAGTTCGAGGGACCGCTGATCCGCTACCGGATCGGCGACCTGGGCCGGGTCTTCGAGCAGGACTGCGCGTGCGGCGTGTCCGGCCAGGTACTGGAGTACCTCGGCCGGGCGGACGGCCTGATCAAGGTCAAGGGCGCCACGGTGACCCACGCCGAGGTGGTCGAGTCCCTCGCCCGCTACCAGCCCGCCCAGGTGCAGCTGGTGGTCGAGTCGGCTGACGGCCGGGAGAGCATCGCGATCCGGATCGAGTCGTCGCTGCCGCTGGACGTCCGGGAGGTGCGCGAGCACCTGATGAGTGAGATCAAGACGCTGGACAGTGCCCACCGCTTCGACGACACGCTGGATCTCTTCGAGTTCCGGGTCGAGCTCTGCCCGGAGGGCGGGATCGAACGGAACGCCGTCAGCGGGAAGATCAAGACCGTCATCGACCGTCGGCTGGTGGCGGCATGAGCGGCATCAGCGGGAACAGCGGGAACAGCGGGAACAGCGGGAACAGCGGGAACAGCGGGAACAGCGGGAACAGCGGGAACAGCGGGAACAGCGGGAACACCGATGTCGGCGGGCGCCCCTACCTCCGCCATCCGCACCTTGCGCAGAACCTGCTCACCTTCGTCGCCGCCGACGACGTCTGGCTGGCCGAGCTGGGAGCGGTGGCGACCGACCGCATCCAGGCCCGACGGCTCACCTCGGACCGGGTGCCGGTCCAGCACCCCAGGCTGAGTCCGGACGCCCGGCAGGTGGCCTGGACCTCGACCCGCGACAGCGGAGGTGGCGCCGGACAGACGGGCCGCCGGGAGGCGTACGCCTCGTCGGTGGACGGCGGCGCCGTCACCCGGCTGACGTACTGGGGTGACACCCTGACCGCGGTCCGCGGTTGGTTGTCCACCTCCGAGGTCCTGGTGCTCGGCCGCCCGAGTCAGCACCCGACGATGCGGACCTGGGCCCACGCCGTGCCGCTGGACGCACCTGCCCGGCGGCTGCCCTACGGACCTGCCGGGGACCTCGCCCTCGCCGCCGACGGCGCGGCGCTGGTCGGCACCCCGCTGTACCGGGAGCCGGCCTGGTGGAAGCGGTACCGCGGCGGGATGGGCGGCCGGATCTGGCACGCACCGCGGGGCCACGCAGCGCAGGGCGGGGAGTTCACCGAGCTCCTCGCCGAGGTGGGCCCGCACCTGGTCAACCCGATGTGGGTCGGCGGGCGCGTCGCGTTCCTCTCCGACCACGAAGGCGTCGGCGCCCTCTACTCGACCTCCCGCGACGGCTCCGACCTGCGCCGCCACACGGACCACGGCGGGTACTACGCCAGGCATGCCGCCACCGACGGAACCCGGGTCGTCTACCAGTGCGCGGGCGAGCTCTGGCTGCTCGAATCCCTCGAATCCCCGCAGTCGCCGGGGTCCCTGAAGCCCCCGAAGTCGCCGGGGTCCCCGAAGTCCGAGCCGGTGCGACTGGACGTCGTGCTGGGCGGTACCCGATCGGGACGCGAGCCGCGCACGGTCACCGCACGGGAGGCGCTGGAGGACTTCTCCCTGGACGCCACCGGCGGGACGGTCACCGCGACGGTCCGCGGCACCGCCCAGCGCGTCCACGTCGTCGACGCCCCGGGCCACGAGCTGCTGGCGGCCCCCGGGGTCCGCGCCAGGCTGGCGGTGGAGCTTCCGGGCACGGCGGGGGTCCTCTGCGTCACCGACGCGGGCGGCGAGGACGGGCTCGAACTGCTGCCGGTGCCGGGAGCGGCACCCGTCGAGCAGCGGCGGCTGGCGGTCGGTGAACTCGGCCGGGTCCAGGAGCTGACGGTCGCCCCGGACGGTCGGCACTGCGCGGTGGCTGCCGACGACGGCCGGGTGCTGCTGGTGGAGTTGGGCTCCGGAACCGTGGCCGAGCTTGGCGCCACCGCCAACGGCGCGCCCGCCGGTCTGGTCTTCTCCCCGGACTCGGCCCTGCTGGCCTGGTCGCAACTCTGGTCACCCTCCGACGGCTCCACGCCGGCGAACGGATCGTCCATCCGGCTGGCCCGTCTGAGTGACCGTCGGGTCTTCGAGGTCACCGGCGACCGTTTCAACGACACCTGCCCCGCGTTCACCCAGGACGGCCTCCACCTCGCCTTCCTGTCGAACCGCACCTTCGACCCGCTGTACGACGCGCAGCAGTTCGACATGGGGTTCCTGCCGACGGTGCGGCCCTACCTGGTGACGCTCTCTGCCGACACGCTGTCCCCGTTCGGACCCGGGCCCACCGAAGGCCCGGCCACGGCGTCGGCTCCCGGCCTCGCCCTGGACCCGGTCCTCGACCTGGAGGGAATGGCCGACCGCGTGGTGGCCTTCCCGGTGGCCGCCGGCGACCTCGCCCAACTGCGCGCCGTGCGCGGCGGCGTGGTCTGGACGGAGACGACGGGCACGGGCAACCTGGGCGAGACGACAGCGGGTTCCGAGGCGCCAGGACGCCGTACTGCTCTGGCTCGTTTCGATCTCTCCTGGGGCGTCGCGACCGTGGTGCGCGAGGATGTCGACGTCTACGCGGTCTCGGGCGACGGCAGCCGGATCGCCGTCCGGTCCGGTCCGAGCCTGGCAGTGCTGGACCTGACCGGTCAGGAGCAGGGCGAGGTACCGCTCGACCGGGTGCGGGTGACCTGCGACCCCGTCGCCGAGTGGCGCCAGATGTACGACGAGGCCTGGCGCCTGATGCGCGACAACTTCTGGAGCGCCGACCTGTGCGGGGTGGACTGGTCGGCGGAGCGCGAACGCTACCGGCCGTTGCTGGACCGGCTCGGCTCGTACGACGACTTCGTGGACCTGCTGTGGGAGCTGCACGGTGCGCTCGGCGCCTCGCACGCCTACGTGCTTCCCAGGCCGGAGGCCGCCCCGACGGTACCCATAGCCCCGATAACCCCGATAGCCCCCATAGCCCCCATAGCCCCGATAGCCCCCACAGCCCCGACAGCCCCCATAGCCCCGACAGCCCCGACAGCCCTGACGGGCCCGGTCGGGGCCCCGGCTTTCCTGGGCGCGGACCTGTCCGCGCACGGGGACGGCACCTGGCGGATCGACCGGCTGCTGCCCGGCGAGTCCTCAGTCGCCGCCGCACGCTCCCCGCTGCTGGCACCGGGGCTGCGGGTGCGGCCCGGTGAGCGGATCGCCGAGGTGGACGGCCGTCCGGTGGACCCGTGCCGGGGGCCTGCCCCGTACCTGCTCGGGAAGGCCGACCTGCCGGTCGAACTGACGCTCCGTGGCGCGGACGGGGACCGGCGGATCGTGGTGCTCCCGACCGGCAGCGAGGCCGTCCTGCGCTACCACGACCTGATCCGCTCGCGTCGCGGCGAGGTGCGCCGGCTGTCCGGCGGCCGACTGGGGTACCTGCACATACCGGACATGATGTCCCGCGGCTGGGCCGAGTTCCATCGTGACCTGCGCTCGGAACTCGCCTGCGGGGGACTGGTGGTGGACCTCCGGGAGAACAGCGGCGGACACATCTCGCCGCTGGTCGTCGAGCGGCTCACCCGCCGCGTCATCGGCTGGGACGTGTCCCGCAGGGGGACGCCCGCCAGCTATCCGCCGGGCTCACCGCTCGGGCCCGTGGTCGTGCTCGCCGACGGACAGACGGGTTCCGACGGGGAGATGGCCGTCCACGCGCTCCAAGCCGGTCACGGCTTCACCGTCGTCGGCGTTCGTACCTGGGGCGGGGTGTACGGGATGGACGATCCGATCGCGCTGGTGGACGGGACCCGTGTCACCCATCCGAAGCACGCTTTCTGGTTCGAGGGTCCCGGCTTCGCGCTCGAGGGCGACGGCGTGACGCCGGACCTGGAGGTCGGCATCGCCCCGCAGGACTGGGCGGCCGGACGGGACCCCCAGCTCGAAGCCGCAGTGTCCCGGGCCCTGGCCGACCTGGAGGACGGTCGTTCCGCGAGCCCGCCTGCGCCGACGGGTCGGGGAACAGGGCGGGATCGAAACGGGAGCGCCCGGTGAGAGCTTGCTCCCGACAGAACACCGACGAGCCGACAGACGTCCCGGAAGGTCCGCAGACATGACGACCGAAGCAGTAGAGCAGGTTGAGCAGGTTCAGCAGGAACAAGTGCAGGAGCAGGAGAGTCCGAAGGCGGCAGGCCTGTGGCGCCACCGGGACTTCATGCTGCTGTGGAGCGGGCAGACGATCAGTGACATCGGGTCCAGCGTCACACAGCTGACGCTGCCGCTCGTCGCCGTGCTGGTGCTGCACGCGACGACCTTCCAGGTCGGTCTGCTCACCGCGGCCTCCACGCTGGCCTTCCTCCTGGTCGCACTGCCGGCCGGCCCGATTGTCGACCGGGCGGCCAAGCACCGGCTGATGATGTGGTGCGACCTGGGCCGCATGGTACTGACGGCCTCGATCCCGATCGGCGCCGCCACCGGGCTGCTGACCCTGGGTCAGCTCTACTTCGTGGCCCTGGCCACCGGCGTGCTGAGCGTCTTCTTCGCCATCGCCTACCAGAGCTACCTGCCGGTCCTGGTCGGCAAGGAAGAGTTGGTCGACGCGAACGGCAAGCTGGGCACGACGCAGTCCTTCGCCCAGCTGGTCGGTCCCAGCCTGGGTGGTCTGCTGGTCTCCCTGGTCGGCGCGGCGCGGGCGATCGCCACCGACGCCGGCTCGTTCGCGATCTCCGCCTTGAGCCTGTTCCTGATCCGTACGCCCGAGGAGAAGCCGACGCTCCCCGCCACCGGCGAGAAGCGCAATCTGCGGGCGGAGATCATCGAGGGCCTGCGCTTCGTCGTGGGGCATCCCATCCTGCGCAAGGTGGTCGCCTCCACCGCGGTCTCCAACTTCTTCGGCTCCATCACCATGGCGCTCCAGATGGTCTTCCTGGTGCGTGTTCTGCACGCCGCGCCGTGGATCATCGGCCTGGTCATGGCGGGCTCGGCGGTCGGCGGTCTGATCGGCGGTCTGATCGCCAACCGGCTCGGCAAGGCGATCGGAACGGCCCGGATGATCTGGCTCCCCGCGCTGCTCTTCGGCTGGACCGGCCTCCTCGTCCCGCTCGCCCAGCCCGGTTGGTCCACCATCCTGGTCGCGGTCGGGTTCACGCTGCTGATGGTCATCGGGGTGCTCTACAACACCGCGCAGGTCTCCTACCGGCAGACCATCTGCCCGCCGGCCCTGCTCGGCCGGATGAACGCGTCGGTGCGCTGGATCATGTGGGGCACGATGCCCCTGGGCGCTGCGCTCGGCGGCGTGCTCGGCAGCTACTTCGGCATCCGGCCGGTGATGACGGTCGCTGCCCTCGGCGACTGGGCGGCCGTGCTGTTCGTGGTCTTCTCCCCGCTGCGCAAGCTCCGGGACGTGCCCGAGGCGTGACGGCCCCGGTGGTCCACGACGGGTCAGCGTCTGCAAGCCGTCATGCAGACGCTGACCCGTCGTGCGGACGTTGGTCAGCCATGCAGACGCTGGTCAGCCGTGCAGACGCGGGATCTCGATGGCGGGGCAGTTGTCCATCACCATCGCCAACCCGGCCGCGCGGGTGCGGTCGTAGGCGTCCTGGTCGACCACGCCGAGTTGGAACCAGACGGCCTTCGCCCCGATGGCCGCGGCCTCGTCGGCAACAGCCCCGGCGAGCGCGGAGTTCACGAAGACGTCGACGACGTCGACCGGGAACGGGATCTCCGCGAGGCTCGCGTAGCCCTGCTCACCGTGCACGGTCTCGGCCTTGGGGTGCACGGGCACGACCCGCTTGCCGAACCGCTGCAGCACCTGGGCCACCCCATAGGCGGCCCGGTTCCGGTTGTTCGACAGCCCGACCACGGCCCAGGTGTCCCCGGACTCCGTCAGGATTCTGCGCACCGTCTCCGCGTCGCCGTACATTCCGTCGCGCTCCTGTCGTCCGTGGGCCTGTCGTCCGGGGCTTTTCGTCCCTGGGCCTTCCGCTCACGTCAACGAAAAACGGCGCGGGCTATTCCCCCGGGCGGCCGAGGGCGCGGTAGGTCCAGCCTGCGGTACGCCACTTGTGCGGGTCGAGGACGTTGCGGCCGTCGAGGATCCGGCGTTCGGCGACGAGGGTGCCCAGCTCGGCCGGGTCGAGGTCGCGGAACTCCTGCCACTCGGTGAGGTGGAGGACGACGTGGGCGCCGGCCGCGGCCTCGTGCGCGGTCGGGGCGAAGGAGAGGCCGGGGAAGAGTTTGCGGGCGTTGTCCATGGCCTTGGGGTCGTAGACGGTGACCTGGCCGCCCTGGAGCTGGATCTGGGCCGCGACGTTGAGCGCGGGGGAGTCGCGGACGTCGTCCGAGTTGGGCTTGAAGGCCGCGCCGAGGACGGCGATGCGTCGGCCGAGGAAGCCGCCGCCGCACTGCTCGCGGGCCAGCTCCACCATCCGGGAGCGGCGCCGCATGTTGATCGAGTCGACCTCGCGGAGGAAGGTCAGCGCCTGGTCCGCGCCCAACTCGCCCGCGCGGGCCATGAAGGCGCGGATGTCCTTGGGCAGGCAGCCGCCGCCGAAGCCGAGGCCGGAGTTGAGGAACTTGCCGCCGATCCGCTCGTCGTAGGCGAGCGCCCCGGCGAGCTGGACCACGTCAGCGCCGGAGGCCTCGCAGACCTCGGCCATGGCGTTGATGAAGGAGATCTTCGTCGCCAGGAAGGAGTTGGCCGCCGTCTTCACCAGCTCCGCGGTGGCGAAGTCGGTCACCACCAGCGGAACGCCCGCTTCGAGCAGCGGGGCGTAGACCTCGCGCAGCGCTGCCTCGGCGCGCTCGCTGCGGGTGCCGACCACCAGGCGATCGGGGTGCAGGGTGTCCTGCACGGCGTAGCCCTCGCGCAGGAACTCCGGGTTCCAGGCCAGCTCGATCGTGTCGGCGATGTCGGCCGGTGCGGCCGACGCCATCCGCTCCGCCAGCCGGGCCGCGCTGCCGACCGGGACGGTCGACTTACCGACTACCACCGCTCCCTCGCGCAGGTGCGGCGCGAGGGAGTCGAAGGCGGCCTCGACGTAGGACATGTCGCAGGCGAACTCGCCCTTGCGCTGCGGCGTGTTGGTACAGACGAAGTGCACCTCACCGAAGGCGCCGGCCTCCGCCCAGTCGGTGGTGAACCGCAGTCGGCCCGAGGCCACGTGTCGCTGCAGCAGTTCGTCGAGACCCGGCTCGTACATCGGGGACCGGCCCTGGGAGAGCGTCGCGATCTTCTCCGGGACGATGTCCAGGCCCAGCACCTCATAGCCGAGCTCGGCCATGCAGGCGGCGTGGGTCGCGCCCAGATATCCGGTTCCGATGACGGTGATCCTCATGGCTCGGGACTCTACCCGGTCGGTGCTCCGGCCCGGTCGGGCGTGATGTCGGCCACCAACGGCAGCTGTGGAGGCGCTGTGGGCTTGCGTCGTCCGAGCTGGTTGAAGAAGACGTTCAGGGTGATCGCCACCAGACAGCCCGCGCTGATCCCGGAGTTCATCACCGTCTGCACCAGCTGCGGGAAGTGTGCGTAGAAGGTGGGCGCGGCGATCGGCAGCACGCCGAAACCGAGTGCGACGGCGACGGTGAGCAGGTTGCCGTTCTCCTCCAGCTTCGCCGCGGTCAGCGTCCGGATGCCGCTCGCGGTGACCGCGCCGAACAGCGCCAGTCCGGCGCCGCCGAGCACCGGCTGCGGCACCACGTTGACCAGCGCACCGGCGACCGGGAAGAGGCCGAGCAGGATCAGGATCACGCCGCTGGTGGCCACCACGAACCGGCTGCGCACTCTGGTGAGCGCGATCAGGCCGATGTTCTGGGCGAAGGCGGTGGCCGCGAAGCCGTTGAGACAGGCCGCCAGCACGGTTGCCGCGCCGTCGGCGCGCAGGCCGCCCTCGATGGTGCGGGCGTCGGCCGGGCGGTCCACGATCTCGCCGAGGGCGAGCAGGTCGGCGGTGCTCTCGGTCATCGAGACGAGCATCACGATCAGCATCGAGATGATCGCGCCCGCCTGGAAGGTCGGCGCCCCGAAGTGGAACGGCGACGGGACCGCGAAGACCGGAACCTGGCTGATCGCACCGAAGTTGCTCTTGCCCAGCGGGATCGCCAGCAGCGTTCCGGCCACCAGGCCGAGCAGGATCGAGATGGAGCCGAGGAACCCGGCGAGGAAGCGGTTGAGGACCAGCACCACGAGCAGCGTCACGCCCGCCAGAGCGATGTTGGACGCCGAGCCGTAGTCGGGCGCGGCGGAGTTGCCGCCCTCGGCCCACCCTGCTGCGACCGGGAAGAGCGAGAGCCCGATCAGCGTGATCACCGTGCCGCTGACCACGGGCGGGAAGAAGCGGTTGAGCTTGCCGAACCAGGGTGCGACGAAGAAGGTCGCCGCACCGGCGATCAGCAGCGCACCGTAGATGGCGGGCAGCGCCTGACCGGGATGGGACTGCTTGACGATCGACAGCATCGGCGCGACGCCGGCGAAGCTGATGCCGTTGACGAAGGGCAGCCGGGAGCCGACCCGCCAGACGCCGAGCGTCTGCAGCAGCGTGGCCAGGCCGGAGGTGAGCAGTGCCGCGCCGATCAGGAGGGTGAGCTCAGCGCCCGTCAGCCCGCAGGCGGTGCCGACGATCAGGGGCGGGGCGACGACGCCCGCGTACATCGCGGCGATGTGCTGCAGGCCGTAGGCGACGAGCTTGGGAGGGGACAGGAGTTCGTCGACCGGGTGGGTTCCCGGTGTCCCGGATGGTGGGGTCTCGACGGGGTGGGGCGCGGGAGAGGCAGGCACTCGGGACCTCCTGGGGGTGGCCGGGGCGAGGCAAAATTCCGCGATGTGGTATCCGCATTTCGATTGAAGGAAAACGTAGGTGTGGCCAAGGGGTGCGTCAACAGAATGTGTCATCATTTGGATGATCGTCTAAGGCGGCGTGCAGGCCTGTCGAGGCCTGTCGGGGCCGGCCCCGGGGCGCGTGAGCCGAGCCCGGAAACGCCGAAGCCGGCAGCCACCCTCAACGGGTGACCACCGGCTGGTGGAGATCCCCGGCGCGCAAGCCGAGGTGAAGATCGGGAGTGCGAAGATCAGGAGTGCGTGGCGCCACCGAGGTTGAGCGCGACCACACCGACGATGATCAGCGCGACACCGAGCACCTTCCACAGGTTCACGCCCTCCCCGAGGAAGACGAACCCGATCGCCGCGACCACGGCGGTGCCCGCGCCCGACCAGATCGCGTACGCGGTGCTCACCGGGATCTGCTTGAGTGCCTGGCTGAGCAGCGCGAACGAGGCGACGTAGCCGAGGATCACGACGATGCTCGGGAGCAGCCGGGTGAAGCCGAAGGTGTACTTCAGGGAGACGGTCGCGCAGATCTCCGAGCTGATGGCGAGAGCCAGGAACAGTGCAGGCATGATCGGAAAGTACCTCCCCGTCGGCGCCGGGCCTCAGGCGGCGGCGGTGTCGTCCAACAGGCGCTGCAGCAGTGCCAGGTCGACGTCGAGCAGGCTGCGCACGACGGTGCGGCCCGGGGCGGGGTGGATCGGCGTCAGCGACGGCACGGCGACGACGGCCACCCCGGCGGCCTCGGCGGAGGCGACGCCGGTGGGGGTGTCCTCCACGGCGATGCAGGAGCCCGGCGAGGCGCCGAGCGCGTTCACGGCGGCGAGGTAGGGGTCCGGCGCAGGCTTGGTCTGCGGCGTCTCCCCGGCCGCGAAGGACGTCGCGAAGCGACGCCGCCCGAGGGCGTCCAGCACGAGGTCCACGACGTGCCGCGGCGAGGCGGAGACCAGGGCGGTGGCGATGCCCGCGTCCGCGAGCCCGTCCAGCAGCTCCAGCGCGCCGGGCAGCGGGACGACCTGCTGCGCGACCAGCGCGACGAAGCGGTGGTCCAGCCCTTCGGCGATCGACGCTTCGCTGCGCGCGCGGTTGCTGACCCGGAAGAGGTACGCGGCGGTGTGCGCGACGGCCTGGCCGAGGACGTCGGGGACGTCGTCGTCCCCCAATGTCAGCCCGAGCGTCCGCGCCTCGTCCGCTGCCGCTTGCCACCACAGCCCTTCGGTGTCGACGAGGGTGCCGTCCATGTCGAACAGGACTGCCTGCAGGGTGGCGCGGCTGGGCACGAGGCTCCGCCTTTCGTATAGGGAGGATTGGGATGGAAGTGCGCTGTGAGGTATTTGCACTGTTCAGGGGCGCGAGGAACTGCGCGACAAGCCACTGTGAGTGGTGACTCCCCGAACGAGCAGGGCCATCCGCGTGTCGGTGGTTGCTCGCGCAGTTCCTCGCGCCCCTGGGGGTTGCAACTCAGCGTCGTGCGTCCACGAGGACCGCGCGCTCCGGCAGGCTCAGGGTCACGCCCGTGCCCGCGGGCAGGCTCGCCGCGTCGTGGGTGGAGAGGTCCGCCTTGACTGACGTACCGTCAGGAAGCTGGACGGTGAGGCGGGTGCTCGCGCCGAGGAACATGCTGGCGGTGATGACCGCACCCTGTCCGCCGCCCGCCGTGACGAGGACGTTCTCCGGGCGGATCAGCACGTCCGCGTCCCCGCGGACCTCGCCGCCCGCCTCCACGGGCAGCCGCTGGCCCAGGAGTTCGACGGTCTTGCCGTCGGCGTTCACGACACCAGGGATCCGGTTCATCGTGCCGACGAACTCCGCCACGAACGCCGTCGCGGGACGGGCGTACAGCTCGGCGGGGGTGTCGCACTGCTCCAGGCGGCCCGCGTGCATGACGGCGACGCGGTCGGCCATCGACAGCGCCTCCTCCTGGTCGTGGGTCACGAAGAGCGTGGTGATGCCCAGTTCCTGCTGGAGGCGACGGATCTCCTCGCGCAGGTTCTCGCGGACCTTCGCGTCCAGCGCGGACAGCGGCTCGTCGAGCAGCAGCACGCGCGGGCGCAGGGCCAGGGCGCGCGCCAGCGCGATGCGCTGCTGCTGGCCGCCGGACATCTGGTGCGGGTAGCGGTCGCCGTGGGTCGGCAGACCCACCAGCTCAAGCAGCTCCTCGGCGCGCTTGCGCCGCTCGGCCGTGCCGACCTTGCGCATCTTCAGGCCGAAGGCCACGTTGTCACGGGCGTTCAGGTGCGGGAAGAGGCTGTAGGACTGGAACACCATGCCCGCGTCACGGCGATGCGCAGGTATGTGGGTCACGTCCTCGCCGTCGACCAGGACCTGGCCGGAGTCCGGAGCCTCGAAGCCCGCCAGCATCCGCAGCGCGGTGGTCTTGCCGCAGCCGGAGGGGCCGAGCAGGGCCAGCAGCTCGCCGGGGTTGACGGTCAGGTCGAGGCCGTCGAGCGCGACGGTGGCGCCGAAGGTGCGGCGCAGGCCGACGAACCGGACCGTGGCACCGCTGCCGTTGCCGTCGGCAGCAGCGCTGTCAGTGGCGGGTGCTTTGCTGGGAACCGAAGTGGCAGCAGTGCCGTCCGTCGGCCCCGCAGGGGACGGCACGGCGGCGACGGACGTCGCGGACGCGGGGTCGGTGGTCATGGACACTCCTGGGACTCCTCGGAGGTGAAGCTGGGGCGGTGGTGCGGTGCGGCTCACTGCGGTGCGGCTCAGTGCGGCTCATTGCATTGCGACTCAGCGGGGCTGCGGTGGTGGTCAGTTGGTCTCGTTCGCGCCGGCCTTGCGACGTCCGCCACCGGCGGACAGCACGAGCAGCAGCAGCCAGGTGAGCAGCAGGCTGACGATGGAGACGGCCACGGTCACCGGGCCCTGCCCGGCGCTGTTGCCGTTGACGATCCAGACCGCGAAGGGCACGTAGCCGAGGATCGAGGCCACGGTGAACTCGCCGAGCACCAGCGCCAGGGTGATGAACGCGGTGTTCAGCAGGGAGGAGCGCATGTTCGGCAGGATCACGGTGACGATCGCGCGGGCCCGGCTCGCGCCGTTGTTCTGCGCGGCCTCCAGCAGTGTGCGGACGTCCAGGGCGCGCACCCCGGCGTCGAGCGTGCGGTAGGCCAGCGGGAGGGCCATGACCACGTACGCGAGCAGCAGCACCACAGGGAAGTTGGCGCTCTGCGCCAGGACGAACGTCTTGTAGAACGGCGTCGGCATCAGGTTGTCGTTGCACCAGCGCAGCACCGCCGTGATGCCCGCGGTCAGCGCGATCGAGGGGACCACCAGCGGCAGGGTGCAGGTCAGCTCGACGACGGTGCGCAGCCTCGGGCTGCCCAGCCGGACCGCGACCACGGTCGGTACCAGCAACAGGTAGACCAGCACGATGGTGCCGGCCGCCAGAAGCAGCGAGAGCTGCAGCGCGGGCCAGAGGCCGGGGACGCTGAAGATCTGCTTGTAGGCGTCGAGGCTGAAGCCCGAGGGGGAGTTGTCGACGGTGAAGTAGAGCGTCGACAGCATCGGGGTGAGGAAGTACAGCCCCGCGATCAGCAGCACCGCGGCGCGCCCGAAGCGGATGCGGCCGAGTCGGGCCAGCACGCGCGGCTGCGGGCGGCCCGGGGTACGGGCATCGCCCGCGCCGACCGGGCCGGTCTTGGTCGACGGGGCGGGGACGGTCACACCAGCCATCGGGCACTCCGGCGTTGCAGGGGGAGGTAGATGACCATGACCAGGGTGGCGATGACCACCATGTCCAGGCTCATGGCCAGGGCCACGTTGGTGGCGTCGGCCGACACGTTGCCGTTGAGCGCGGTGGCGATCTGCAGCGTGATCAGCGGCACGCTCGCGCCGACCATGGCCGCGGCCGTCGCGTAGGCGGCGAAGGCCGAGCCGAACAGCAGCACGAACCCGCCGAGCAGCGAGGGGAGGAGCACCGGCAGGGCCACGTGGCGCCAGTACTGCCAGGTCGTCGCGCCGTTGTTCTGTGCGGCCTCACGCCACTGGCGGCGCAGGCCGTCGAGGGAGGGGATGACGCTCAGCACCATCAGCGGGATCAGGAAGTAGAGGTAGACCAGGGTCAGGCCGTTGAAGGAGTAGAGACTCCAGCCGTGCTGGTCCAGGTGGAGCTTGGTGGTGAGCACACCGGCGTTGCCCAGGGTGGTGATGAACGCGAAGGCCAGCGGCACGCCACCGAAGTTGGCGAGCACGCCGGAGGCGCTCAGCACCGCGTGGCGCAGCAGCCGGAACCGCGAGGTGACCACGGCCTGCGCCAGCATCAGCCCGAACACGACGGCGATCAGCGCGGAGAGCGCGGACAGCTTGACGCTGCCGATCAGCGCGTCGAGGTAGCCGCCCTGCAGCGAGGCGGACAGGTTGCCCATCGTGTAGTGGCTGGGCTGGCCCGGGTTGTAGGTGGTGAACGCACCGTAGGCCATGGCCAGGGCGGGAACCCCGAAGGCCACGGCGACGAAGAGCAGCAGCGGAACGACGGCGAGCCGACCCGCCGCCGCCTTGCGCAGGCGGCGGCGGGCGGGCGTCGCGCTCAGGGGAGCGGTGGTCACCCGGCGATCGCCTTGGACCAGTTGGAGGCGACCAGGGCCTTGGCGGCGGTGATCTGCGCCTGCGACGGGATCGGGGCGGTGCCGGAGACGGCCGGCAGCTTGGCGGCCAGCGCGCTGTCCAGGGTGCCCGCACTCTTCATCGCGTCGAACAGGACCGGGCGGGCGAAGCCGCCGAGGAAGCCGTTCTGGCCGTCGGTGGAGTAGAGGAACTCCTCCCACAGGCGGGCGGCGGCCGGGTGCGGCGCCCACTTGTTGATGGCCTGGTTGTAGTAGGACGCGTACAGGCCGTCCGTCGGGACGTTGACCTGCCAGGTGATGCCCTTGGACTGGAACTCGGCGGCGTAGCCGGCGTTCAGGTAGTCCCAGTCGATGTCGATCGGGGTCTCGCCCGACTCGACGGTGGCCTGGGTGGCCTTGACCGGGTTGAAGTTGCCCGCCTTGCGCAGCTTGCCGAAGAAGTCGATGCCCGGCTGGACGTTGTCCAGCGAGCCGCCGTTGGCCAGGGCAGCGGCGAAGACGCCGGAGAAGGCCGCGTTGGCCTGCGTCGGGTCACCGTCGAGGGCGACCATGCCCTTGTACGCGGGGTTGAGCAGGTCCGCGAAGGTCTTCGGGCACTGCTTGACCTTGCCGGCGTTGCAGCCGATGGAGACGTAGCCGCCGTAGTCGTTGTACCAGGTGCCGTCCGTGGCGGCCTGGCCGGCCGGGATCTCGGCGAAGTTGGCGACCTTGTACGGTGCGAACAGGCCCTGCTGCTGGCCGGTGACGGCGAAGGCGCCACCCACGTCGACGACGTCCGGCGCGCGGTCCTGGCCCTTGCGGGTGGTGATCGCGTTGATCTCGTCCTGGCTGGAACCCTCGGGGTTCTCATCGTTGATCTTGATGCCGTACTTCTTGGTGAACTCGGCCATCAGCGTGCCGTAGTTGGCCCAGTCGCTCGGCAGGGTGATGGCGTTGAGCTGACCCTCCTTCTTCGCGGCCGCGATCAGCTGGTTCATCCCACCGAAGTCGGCGACGGAGGTGGCGGTGGAGGCCTTGGCCGAGTCGGAGGAGGACCCGCTGCCGCCGTTGACGGAGGCTGCGGAACCACAAGCGGTGAGCGCGAGGGCTGAGGCGACCAGTACGCCGGTCAGCGCGGCGGCCCGGGCGGGGGTGGAGGTCACGATGGGCTCCTGAGGGGGCGTCAGTGCAGATCACTTGTCCGAACAAGTCGATGACAGTACGCCCGAGTATGGTGACCGAATGGTTAACGGCGTATCAACACCCGTATTCGATTTCCTGTCGGATTCCCCTGCCCTGGACGGGATTTCGCTGGTCGCGCACATAACGGTACGATCACGCCGCTGTCCTGAACCGGACGGTGGGTGGAGCAGCGGGTAGAACAGGGACGGACCGGAGGAGCGCACTGTGGCAGCACGGCACGAGGAGATTGCCGACGCGCTGCGGCAGGCCATCGATCTCGGGGAGTACCCGGTGGGCGGCATGCTGCCCACCGAGACGGAGCTCTCCGCCCGCTACGCGGTCTCCCGCGGCACCGTCCGCCAGGCCGTTGCGGCGCTGACCGCGGAGGGCCGGATCGGCTCCCGTCAGGGCGCCCGCCGCGTGGTCCTGGGAAGCCGCCGCAGCCAGAGCTTCGCCGAACTCCGCAGTTTCGCCCAGTGGGCGAAGGCCATGGGCCACACGGCCACCGGCCGGGTCATCCACCAGTTCCGCCGCCCCGCGAACGTCGAGGACGCCCAGCGACTGCAGATCTCGCCGGGCGAGGAGGTCCTCCAGGTGCTCCGCGTCCGCGGACTCGACGGGGATCCGGTGCTGTTGGAGCGCAACGTCTATGCGCAGTGGATGGCCGACGCGGTGGAGCGGTTGCCCGCCGAGTGCGAGTCCGTGGTCCAGGCGCTCTACGACGACATAGGAATGATCTTCGCCTACGGCGAGCACGTGATCGACGCGGTCGCAGCCGGCGCGGAGGACGCCCGCCTGCTCGACATCCGTCGCGGCAGCCCGCTGCTGCGCATCCGCCGCATGACGACGACCCCGGCGGGCCGCCCGATCGAGTGGTCCGACGACCGCTACGTCTCCGGGACGGTCAGCTTCGCCGTGGCCAACTCCATCGGCTCCAACCCGCTGGCGCGGCAGTCCGGCCAGAACTGACAGCAGCCTTTGCGCATACAGCAGCCTTTGCGCACGGGGTAGTTGCACCGTTCGGGGGCGCGGCGGGGGGTTTCGGCGGGGAAGATGCTTAGGGTAACCTAACTCGCCGCAGGCGCCTTCCCGCTCTGCGCTCTTTTGCCGTCGGGAGGCCCCGCATGTCCTCGACCGAGATCACCTTGCTGGGTGCCGTCGCCGGCTTCACCATCTACCTCGGCCTCCCGGTCGGCCGCCTCAAGGCGCCGCTCCCGCGGACCCGCGCGCTGCTCAACGCCGTTGCCATCGGCATCCTGGTCTTCCTGATCTGGGACGTGCTGACCCATGCGTGGGACCCGATCGACAGCGCCCTCGGCGACCACCACTACGCCTCGGCGACCGGCAACGGCCTGGTCTTCTTCGCCTGCTTCGGCGTCGGCCTGCTGGGCCTCGTCTACTTCGACCGGCTGATGGCCCGCAAGGCTGCGGCGGCGGGCGAGCCCGGCGTCGGCGGCAGCGGGCGGTCCCGCTTCGGCATGCTGTCGATGATGATCGCCGTCGGCATCGGCCTGCACAACTTCGCCGAGGGCCTGGCCATCGGCAACAGCGCCGCCTCCGGCGAGCTCCAGCTCGCCGTGCTGCTGATCATCGGCTTCGGCCTGCACAACGCGACCGAGGGCTTCGGCATCGTCGCCCCGCTGGCGGCGGAGGGCACCCGCCCGAGCTGGGGCAGGCTCGGCGTGCTCGGCCTGATCGGTGGCGGCCCGACCTTCCTCGGCACGCTCGTCGGCCAGTCGGTCGTCAACGACACGCTCTCCATCGGCTTCCTGACCCTGGCGGCGGGCTCGATCCTCTACGTCGTGATCGAGCTGCTCGCGGTGGCCCGCAAGGCGGCCATGAAGGAGCTCGTCACCTGGGGCATCCTCGCGGGCGTGATCGCCGGCTTCGTCACCGACGCCGTCGTCACCGCAGCCGGGGCCTGAGCCTCCGGCCGCAGGCCGGGACACGGGCCTGGGCGCGGGCCGGGACGCGGGCCGACCACCTCGTCCTCGTACGGGGTTGGTGACGTCACAGGCAGGCGCTGTACCGTGGCCCCACTATGGACCTCACGCCCACGCCAGCCGTCTCCGTGATCATGCCCGTGCTCGACGAGTCCCGGCACCTGCGCACCGCCGTGGAGCGGATTCTCGAGCAGGAGTACCCCGGTGACATCGAGGTCGTGATCGCGCTGGGGCCCTCGACGGACAACACCGACGAGATCGCCGCCGCCCTGGTCGCCGAGTCCGCGGGCACCTCCCGCGAGGTCCGCACCGTCCCCAACCCGACCGGTCGCACCCCCGCCGGGCTCAACGCGGCGATCGAGGGCTCGCGCTTCCCGATCGTGGTGCGCGTCGACGGGCACGGCCTGCTCACCCCCGGCTACATCGCCACCGCCGTCCGGCTGCTCGACGAGAAGGACGCGGCCAACGTCGGCGGGATCATGAACGCCGAGGGCGAGACCGAGTGGGAGAAGGCCGTCGCCGCCGCGATGACCTCCCGGATCGGTGTCGGCAACGCCGCCTTCCACACCGGTGGCGAGGCCGCTCCGGCCGACACCGTCTACCTGGGTGTGTTCCGGCGTCGGGTGCTGGAGCAACAGGGCGGCTACAACGAGGAGTTCATAAGGGCCCAGGACTGGGAGCTCAACTACCGCATCCGGCAGGACGGCGGACTGATCTGGTTCACGCCGGACCTCAAGGTCACCTACCGTCCGCGCCCGAGCGTCCGGGCCCTGGCCAAGCAGTACAAGGACTACGGGCGTTGGCGTCGCGTGGTCACCCGCTACCACCGCGGCTCGGTCAACCTCCGCTACCTCGCCCCGCCGGCGGCCCTGCTCGGCTGTGCGGTAGGCCTGGTCGCGGGGGTCGCGCTGACGCCGGTCGCCTTCGTGCTGCCGGGCGGTTACGCGGCGGCGATCCTGCTCGGCTCGGTCAAGGAGGGCCGCGGCCTGTCGGCCTCAGCCCGCGCCCAACTGCCGGTCGCCCTGGCCACCATGCACATGTCCTGGGGCTGGGGCTTCCTCACCAGCCCGCGCTCGCTGGCGAACCGCGTCATCGCGAGCACGACCGCGCAGCGCGACTGAGCCTCGGGCCCGAGGGCCCAGGGGCCCAGCAGGCAAAGCGGGTGCAGCGGCCCAGCGACTTGGGCTCGGCTCAGCAGGCGGAGAACGCCTTGCCGACGCCGTGGAAGTCCGCGCCGAGGGTCAGCACCATCGGGTCACGCAGCCCCTTCGACGTCCCGTTCCCGTGCAGGGACGCGGCGGGCAGGCCCAGCGCGGCGACCAGGGTCCGTGCTTGGGCGATGTGGTTCGGCGCGTAGACGAGCGTGGTCAGCGGCTGGTTGTGCGGGGCCGGGCCGCCGTTGCTGGTGCGCAGGTACTTGACGGTGTTCTGCATCCAGCTGAGCACGGCCTCCGCCTGCCCGAACGTGCCGCTGCCGTTGAGCACGGTGACCCGGACGTCGATCGGCTGCGCCTTGGGCCCGGCGTGCGCGAACGCCGTGTCGGCGGGCTCCGGCGTGCAGACGGGTGAGGGTGGCGGCGCGGTGGGGCTCACGGGCGCGCTGGTCCCGGTCCCGGTCCCGGTCGCAGTCGCGTCGATGGCGGCTGCGGCGTTCGGCGTGCCGGCGCCGTGCAGCAGCAGCAAGCCGCCGATCACCATCAGTGCCAGGAATCCGGCCGCGGCGGCAAGCCATGGCCCGCTGTGCGTGCCACGACGGGGCGCGGCCCGTCCGCCGGAACGTCTGGAGCGTGTGTGGGCGCGCGACGAGTCGGCTCGCCGTCCGTTGCCCTTGCCGCCTTTGCCCCGCGTCCCCACGCACCGCTCCGATTCTGCCCGGCCCTGCACCCTGCGCCTGCGGCGCCCAGCGTAGCGGGAGCGGCGGTACCGACCGGCGCGCAGACGCCACCCCTCACCCGGTGGGGTGACTCAGGCCTACGACGCGCCGCAGATGTCCTGCGATCCGGTACGCCCGCTGAACGTCGGCGCGGGGGACGCGACGGTCGCGGTCGCAGCCGCCGTGACGGATGCGGAGTTGGACGGCGCGGTGTTGGACGGCGCGGTGTTGGACGGCGCGGTGCCGGCCGGGGTGACGGAGACGGAGACGGCCTGGTCGTTGCGCAGCTGCTCGAAGAGCCGGCCGGCGTCCGGCTGCTTGAACTGGTCGCGGTTGTGGTCGTACGCGTAGGGCTCGCGCGGGGCCGTCAGGAAGGTGGTCCGATCTGACGGCATGTCGGAGAGGCTGGAGGCGAGGTCGTAGAGCTTGTCGAGCGAGTTCAGTCCCGGGTCGACGGTCAGCGCGGAGGTCGCGGCGTCCAGCAGCGGGTAGAGCCGGGTCGGGTTGAGCAGCACTCCCGAGCTCTCCACCTGCTGCACCATCGAGGAGAGGAAGTCCTGCTGACGCCCCATCCGTGCGGTGTCGCTGCCGTCGCCCAGGGTGTAACGCACGCGGACGTAGCCGAGGGCCTGCTCGCCGTCGAGGGTCTGCCGCCCGGCCGGGAGGTCCAGGTTCGCGTCCTTGTCGGTGACGGGCGCGTTCAGGCAGACGGGCACCCCGCCGATCGCGTCGACCATCTTCTTGAACCCGGTGAAGTCGACCACCACGAAGTGGTCGATCCGAATGTCCGTCAGCGCCTCGACGGTACGGATGGTGCAGGCAGTGCCGCCCTGTTCGAAGGCCGAGTTGAACATCCCGAAGTAGGGGTCGGTGACCCGCCCGTCCGGCAGCGTGCACGCGGGCACGTCGACCATGGCGTCCCGCGGCAGGCTCACGGCGACGGCGCTGCGCCGGTCCCTGGCGATGTGCAGCAGGATCGTGGTGTCCGAGCGCGCCCCGGCGGAGCTCCCGTACGAGGAGTTCGCGCCCGCGCGCGAGTCCGAGCCGATGACCAGGATGTTCTGCGCGGCGTTCGCCTGCGTCGGCCGCGACGAGTCCGGCCCGAGGAGACGCCCGGTGGTCGAGTCCGTGCGAATGTTGGAGTTCAGCGCGGTGTAGCCGATCCACGCTGCGCCTACGGCGACGACCAGCAACAGGCCGAGCCCGGCCGCCAGCCAACGCAGGACCCGCTTGCGCGGCGTGCGGATCGGACCGTCCGGCACGGAGCCCCCCGGGTCATGGGATCGATGAAGCCGTCCACCGATCATCGCCCTGCGGTCCGCGCGGCACTTCCTGAGTGATCCACTCGGGTGACACCCAGTCAGTTCTGGGCGCGGGGGACATTGCATCCACCTCGAGGGCGCGCGCCCCCGGACAGTGCAACGTCCCCGCCTGCACCAGTTCAGCCCAGAGTCCGGGTGACCTTCTCCTCCGCCACGCGGCGAGCGAGCTTGTCGGGGTGCAGCTTCTCGCTGTTGCGGCACAGCACCACGCTCGCGCCGGCGACCAGCGGGGCGAGGAGCCCGCCCGCGAGGCCGTCCCAGTCGCTGTACGACAGCATGCTCAGCACCCGGTCCTCCGGCCCGACGCCCAACTGCCGCGCCTGCTCGGCCGCCAGGGAGACGGTGTGGGAGCCGCTCAGCTGCTCGCCGTCGATCTCCAGCGCCGGGCGGCCCGGATCGACGGGGGCGTACGGGACGAAGCGGTCGCCCTGTGCCGGGACCTCGACGGCGTAGTCGAGGAAGCCGGCCGGCAACTGCGGAAATCTCCCGCCCAACGGCCGCAGCGCCAGCGCGACGCGCTCGCCCTCGCAGGTCAGGGCCTCCTCCAGGTGGTCGGGGCCGCTGACGACGAGCTGTGCCTTGGCCGGGTCGCCGCCGGGACAGGCCAGCAGGCCCACCGACCAGCAGGCGAACAGCCAGATCGCGGTCTGCCAGTGCGCGGGCAGCATCAGCGCGGCCCTGTCGTCGGGCGCGGCGGCGAGCTCGTCCTGGAGCAGGTTGGCGGTCTTGGCGACCCAGTTGTCGAACGTCTTGACCGACAGTTCCACGCGTTCGCCCGTGGCGTCGTCGTAGTACGTGATCAACGGGCGGGCCGGATCGGCGTCGAGAAGGGAGCGCAGCAGATCGGCGGGGGTCTCTGCGCCGCTGAAGGGTGTCTGGCTCATGGTGGTGCCCAGCCTACGGCGTGACCGGTGCGAAGAGACCAGACCCCCACCGTCGAACTTTCCGTGCAGGTAGCCTGACTCAGGTGAACAGCGGGACCGGAGCGCCTGCGCGAAGGCGCGGAACCACAGGCGGGACGCCGCGTCCGACGTCGCGCCCGACCTCCTGCGCGACGCGGGTGTGGCGGCCGGACGGACCGCTCGACCTGGCCCTGACCTTCGGATTTCTCCGTCGCGGTCCCCTCGACCCGTCCTACCGTCGCGACCGCGACGGCGCGCTGTGGCGGGTCTCGCGCACCCCCGCCGGCGTCGGGACGCTGCGGCTGCGGGCCCGCCCGGCCGAGGGCGCGGTCGAGGCGACCGCGTGGGGCGCGGGTGCGCCGTGGCTGCTGGACGCGGTCCCACGTTGGCTGGGCGCGGAGGACGACCCGTCCACCTTCGACCCGCACGGCCATCGCCTGCTGCGGGACGCGCACGCGCGCCACGCGGGACTGCGGATCGGCCGCACCGGGCTGGTCATGGAGTCGCTGGTCCCGGCGATCCTGGAGCAGAAGGTCACCACCGGCGAGGCGTACGAGGCGTGGCGCACGCTGCTCCGCACATACGGCGAGCCCGCGCCGGGCGACGCGGAGGTCCCGCCGCACATGTACGCGCCCCCGGCGGCGCAGGACTGGGCGACGATCCCGTCCTGGGCCTGGCACCGGGCCCGCGTCGACGGCAAGCGCGCCGCGACGATCGTCCGCGCGGCGCGGGTCGCCCCGCGCGTTGAGGAGGCCTCAGTGATGCCCCCGGCCGAGGCGGAGGCCCGACTGACCATGATCCCCGGCATCGGCGTCTGGACGGCGGCGGAGACGCTGCAACGCAGCAACGGTGACGCGGACGCGGTGTCGGTCGGCGACCTGCACCTGCCCAACACGGTCGGCTGGGCCCTCGCGGGACGCGAGCGCAGCGACGACGCGGTGATGCTGGAACTGCTGGAGCCGTACCGCCCGCATCGCTACCGCGTCTGCAGGCTCCTCCACACCATGCACGTGGGTGCGCCCCGCCGCGCGCCCCGATACGCACCTTTGGATCTCCGCGAGATGTAGTTGCACTGCCTGGGGTCGCGGGGCTCTGCAGATGTGCGGCTCCGCCGCGTGGGCGGGACAAGGTGGGGTTCGCTCCCGCAGGTGGTTGCACTGTCAGGGGCGCGGGGAACTGCGCTAAGCCACCCGCGCAGGAAGAGCCCAGAACGAGCAGGGCAATCCGCACACGGTGAGTCTCGCGCCCGCGCGGCGGAGCCGCACGTCAGCAGAGCCCCGCGACCCTGGAGGTAACTGCAACTATCTGACCGTCAAAAAGGCTTCTGGATCGCGTGGTTCACGCACCTTCGGCGCGTCCGCTGTCCGCCCCACGGCGACCGCGCCCATCGGGTCCCACTCCGCCGGGAGGGCCAGCACCTCGCGGACCGTGTCGCGGCAGAACATCGTCGACGACACCCACGCCGAGCCGTACCCCTCGCCCGCGAGTGTCACGAGCAGGTTCTCGACCGCCGCGCCCATCGCCACCACGAACATCTCCCGCTCCGCCGCGGCCCGGCGCTCGTCGGGGTAGGCGTGGCAGCCGTCCATCACCAGGCACGGCACGACCAGGTACGGCGCGTTGCGCAGCACGTCCCCGCGACGGACGCGTTTGGCGACCCGCTCCGGGTCCCAGCCGTCGAGGTCGACCAGGTCGCGGTTCCAGGCCGCGAGCATCGCGTCCAGCAGCCGCGTGCGCGCGTCCTGGCTCTCGACCAGGACGAAGCGCCACGGAGTGGTGTGGTGCGGCGCCGGAGCCGTGATCGCCGCGGCGACCGCGCGGCGGACCGCGGCCGGGTCGACGGGCTCGTCGGTGAAGGCTCGGACCGTGCGGCGTCCGGTGACGGCCTCGCGGATCGCCTCGGAGGTGCCGAGCCGGAACATGTCCTCCGCCGCCGGGCGGATCAGCGCGCGGACGCCGTCGCCGTCCTGGTCCGGGTCGGTGACGAAGTGTCCGAGGCCGCGCACGATCGCGACCGGGCGGCCGGACGTCTTGCCCTTGACCAGGTCGGCCGCCGACGCGAGCTCGTCCGCGACGGCGGTGACGGTGAGCGCCAGCTCGTTGCCGTGGTTGTCGAACCGGCCGCGGTGGTCCTCCAGGACCCGCACGCCCGCCGCGCCGATCGCGACGTCGGTGAGGCCGTTGCGCCAGGGGCGGCCGAAGGTGTCGGTGATCAGCACGCCGATGCGGCACCCTGTCAGCTCGTGCAGGCGCTTGCGCAGCGCCCGCGCCGACGCGTCGGGGTCCTCGGGCAGCAGCAGCACGGTCCCTGGCGGGGTGTTGGACGCATCCACCCCGGCGGCGGCCATCACCAGCCCCTGGCGGTTCTCGACGATCCGGGTCCGGCCACGGCGGGCGACGACGCGCACGGTCTCGGCGTCGATCGCCGCCTCGCGGTCGTCCGCCTGGACAAGCCGGCCCTCGGCCTTGCTGACGACCTTCGAGGTGACGACCAGGATGTCACCGTCGACGGGCGCGAACCCCTCGGCGCGGAGCAGCAGTTCGGCCAGATCGTCCCCGGCGGCGACCTCCGGCAGTCCGTCGACGCCGACGATCTCCACGGTCTCGACGCTCATCCGCGTTCCGTCTCCCCGTTCGCGGCCTGCCCGTTGCTCGCCTGTCCGTTGCTCGCCTGGTCGCCGCGCACCTGCTCGGCCAGCGCCAGTGCCTCGCGGGCCATCTCCGCCGCGGCGTCGACGTCGGTCATCAGCAGCGGCATCGCGCGACAGCTGATCCCGGCCGCCTCGACCTCGGCCACCGCGTCCGCGTCGGTGGTGTGCACCAGCCAGCCGTCGACCAGCCCCGGGCCGTAGTGCTTGGCCACGGCGGCCGCGCTGGTCTCCACGCCCACGGCCTCCAGCACCTTGTCCGCCATGCCGCGCACCGGCGCTCCGCCGATGATCGGGGAGAGGCCGACCACGGGCGCGTCGGCGGCGACGATCGCCTCGCGCAGGCCGGGGACGGCCAGGATGGTGCCGATGCTGACCACCGGGTTGGACGGCGGGAAGAGGATCACGTCCGCCTCGGCGATGGCCTCCAGCACGCCGGGCGCGGGCTTCGCGGTCTCCGCCCCGACGGGCAGGATCGCCTGGGCGGGGACGGCGGCGTGGAGCTTGACCCAGTACTCCTGGAAGTGCACGGCGCGGCGCTTGCCGTCCTGCTCGGGGTCCTCGATGACGACGTGGGTCTCGACGCGGTCGTCGGACATCGGCAGCAGCCGGACGCCGGGCTCCCAGCGGCTGCAGAGCGCCTCGGTGACGGCGCTCAACGGATATCCGGCGCCGAGCATCTGGGTGCGGACGATGTGCGTGGCGAAGTCCCGGTCACCCAGCCCGAACCAAGACGGGCCGACCCCGTACGCGGCGAGCTCCTCCTTGACGGACCAGGTCTCGTCCGCCCGACCCCAGCCCTGCTCCTCGTGGATGCCGCCGCCGAGCGTGTACATCACGGTGTCCAGGTCGGGGCAGACCTTCAGCCCGAACAGGTGGATGTCGTCGCCCGTGTTCCCGATGACCGTGATCTCGTCGGTCTCACCGACCGCCGCCTTGAGCCCGCGCAGAAAGCGCGCTCCGCCGATTCCTCCGGCCAGTACCGTGATGCGCATGCTGCCTATCCTCGCAGGCGTGGCAGCGGAGACAGAGCAGCAGCCCTCACCCGAGGCCTCACGACCCCATCACCCGAGGAACGCCCGCAGCGCGGCGCGATGCGCCTGCGGCAGGTCCTGTTCCCGCGCGAACTCGTGGTCGGCGAAGTCGAACCCGGGCGTCACCACCTCCGCGACCAGCGCGTACCGCGCTCCCTCCGGCAACCGCGACGCCTTCCACCACCCACCCGGCACCAGCAGATGCCGCACGCCCGCGCCGCCACCCAGCGTCTGCACCCGCAGCCGCCCGTCCGCGTCGACGGTGTGGTACTCGACGGGGTCGCCCTCCAGGAAGAAGTGCAGGATGTCGCTTCGGTTCCGGTGCAGCCGACCGTCCGGCTGACGGTCCGTCATCAGGTAGTAGATCGACGTCGCCGTCGGCCGCGTCCCACCGGGGGTCGGGTGCGGGTGCGGGCTGGTGTAGATCCGCCGGTAGTAGCCCCCCTCGGGGTGGGGCTCCAGCCCGAGCGACTCGACCAGCTCCTCCGCGCGCATCTCCGCATCCTCCCAGGGCGCTGCTCGGACCGCCCGCGCTGCCACCCCCGGCGAGCCGCAGCGCTCAGCTCGACGCTGCCGCCGTGCGAGCTCCGCCTGCCACGTCACGTGCCGCCGGTCACCGGCACCGGCGTGGGAAGGGTCGCCGCCGTCGGGAGGGTGATCTCGAAGCAGCAGCCGCCGGGCACGTTGCGGACGGAGGCGCGGCCGGAGTGGGCCTCGACGATGCCACGGACGATGGCGAGGCCGAGGCCTGCGCCTGAGGCGGTGCCGGAGGGGGTCGAGGACGGGGCCGGAGGGGTGCGGGCGGGGGCGCCGCGCCAGCCGGTCTCGAAGACGCGGGGGAGGTCGGACTCCGCGATGCCGCCGCAGGTGTCGGTGACGGTCAGGACGACCTGGTCGTCGTCCGCGCGGGCGGCGACCGCGACCGTGCCGTCGGTCGGGGTCGCGCGGATCGCGTTGCCCAGCAGGTTGGCCAGGACGCGGGTCATCTCGCGCGGGTCCACGTCGACCGGCACCGGCGCGACGCCGTCGCCGACCAGCCGGACGCCGCGCTCCTGCGCCAGCGGGTACGCGCCCGCTATCGCGTCGCCGACCAGGTCGTAGGCGGAGACGCGGGAGAGCGTCAGCGACAGAGCGCCCGCCTGGATCCGGGAGAGTTCGAACAGGTCGTCGACCATGCCGGTGAGCCGGTCGACCTCGGTGCGGATCCGGGAGTGGTACCGCTGCGGATCGTCGGCGACACCGTCCTCCAGCGCCTCGGCCATCGCGCGCAGTCCGGCCAGCGGAGTGCGCAGGTCGTGCGAGATCCAGGCGATGAGTTCGCGCCGGGACGCCTCCAGCGCACGCTCGCGCTGCCGCGACTCGGCCAGGCGGGCGTTGGTCGCGGCCAGCTCCGCGCCCAGCGCGGACAGTTCGGCACTGAACGGGCCGACGGGCGCGGTGAACCCCTCGTCGCTGCCGACGGTCCGCGCGGCGCGCTGCAACTGCGCGCTGCCGAGCGTCACCTGACGGCCCAGCAGCCAGGTCACCAGCAGCGAGACCAGCGAGGCCACGCACAGCACCACCACGACCACGAGGAAGTCGTGCCGGGAGAGGAACATCGCCTGCGCGACCGCGATGGTCGCCGCCGCGACCGCCAGGACGGTCACCAGCGCGACGATGAACAGCGACCACGACAGCGAACGGCGCCGCAGCAGCAGCACGACCGGCCAGCCCAGCAGGCCGGCCACGGCCGCGCCGAGGGCCGCGTAGCCGGCCACCACCCACACGTCACTGCTGTGCATCGGGCACCACCGTCTCCGCCGCCCGGCCGGGCGCTCCGGCCGGGTCGAAACGGTAGCCGACGCCCCAGACGGTGGTGATCAACCGCGGCGCGGCCGGGTCGTCCTCGACCTTCTCGCGCAGTCGGCGGACGTGCACCGTCACCGTGGACAGATCGCCGAAGTCCCAGCCCCAGACCCGGCGCATCAGCTCCTCGCGTCCGAACGCGGTGCCGGGGTGCGCCAGCAGGAACGCGAGCAGGTCGAACTCGCGCAGCGTGAGTGCCAGTTCGCGGTCGGCGCGCCAGGTGCGGCGAGCGGCCGGGTCGAGCCGCAGGTCACCCGCGAGCAGCGGGCGGCTGCCGTCGTCGGAGGTCGCTCCGGTCTGCGGGCCGCCGACGCTGCGTCGCAGCACGGACTGGACCCGCAGCACGAGCTCGCGCGGCGAGAACGGCTTGGTGACGTAGTCGTCCGCGCCGAGCTCCAGCCCGAGGATCCGGTCGTGCTCGTCGCCCTTGGCGGTCAGCATCACCACCGGGGTGCCGCTGGTCGCGGGCTCGGCGCGCAGCCTGCGGCAGACCTCCAGGCCGTCTATGCCCGGCAGCATCAGGTCCAGCACGATGAGGTCGGGGCCGAGCACGGCCGCCAGCCCCAGCGCGGTCGGGCCGTCCTCGGCGCGGTCGACCAGGTATCCGGCGTGCTGCAGGTACTCGGCGACGACCTCGGACACGGTCGGGTCGTCGTCGACGACCAGGACACGGCGTGCCACGGGGGTCGGCAGGCCGGGAGCCGCGGCGGCGGATGGTTCGGTCACCCCTCCACGGTAGGAGGTCCCGGGCGGAAGATCCCCCGGACGGCGGGAGTGTTCGCGTTCCGTAAGGAGTGCGCCGGACCCGGCACGCGTCCCGCTCAGCCCCGGTACCGGTCCCGCGTCTCAGCCCCGGTACGGGTTCATCTCGGTGAGGCCCGGGAAGTACACGTGCAGGCTGACGGCCGGCTCCAGGGTGTCGTTCACCACATGGTGCACGTAGCCGGGCGCGATCACACGCTGCGAACCGGCGGCCAGGGTCCGCGCGGTGGCGTCGGCCGGTCCGCCCGGAGTGCGCGGGGAGCGCTCGGTCAGCTCGCCCTGAAGCACCGTCATCACCGCGGAGGAGCCGCCGTGGTCGTGCGCGCCGCTGCCCTGGCCGGGGAGCCAGCTCAGCAGCCACACCTCGTAGCCGGGCCCGGTCGAAAGCCGTGCGTACCAGCGCGTCAGCGCGTCGTAGCGGACCAGCGGCTCCCAGTGCTCGCGGTCGGCGGCGACCCTGCGGGCGAGCGCGGCGAAGCCGCCGACGGTGGTCGGGTGGGCCAGCGGCGCGGGCGCGAGATGCGGCCAGGCGAGCGGGTCCCCGGCGATGCTCACGTCGCTCAGACCGTCCGGGAACGCGGACCGGATCTCGACGGAGTCCTCGAGGGAGGAATGTGGGGAAAGCGTGGAAGAAGAGACGGAAGACGTCACGGCTGTGGTGTCCTTCGAAAGCTGTAGCGGCTGGGGAAAGAGACGGGGCCCTAGCTACAGCGACAACACAGCGCACTCGCGGCACGACGAAGCGAGCCGTGGAGACGGCTCGACGCGGCGCGGTGCAAAGACATGGTGCAAGCAGACCTTGTCAAGACCGCCTTGTCAACTCACCTGCCGGGGCGTGTCGTGTCGTTCATCCTGGGGCGGATGGGGCTGAATCACCCGATCGACGGATTGGGGTTCCCTTGGGTTTGGAGTGACACGAGGGCGGGAACGCCGCCCTCGACACTTCCCACCAGGCCTTGTGTGGTCCAGCGCCTGCCATTCCGGTTTGTCCGGATTTGCACACTTATGGTGATCGCTTGGTTCCGGGGAGTGAATCCTTGGCCCAATACCAGACCACAGCTTGACTGCGGCGAAAGAACGCACATGTAATTTCACCCGTGTCCAAGCGTCACATCAGGCGGCGGACGCATCACGGGGATGCACGAAGCACGAGGGGTAGGAGGCGCGCGAATGAGCGAGCTCTTTGATCTGTTGGTCGTCGGCGACGAGCAAGTGGGCGAGGAGGAGCTCGGCTGGCAGGAGCGCGCGCTGTGTGCCCAGACGGATCCGGAATCCTTCTTCCCGGAGAAGGGCGGCTCCACGCGCGAGGCCAAGAAGGTCTGCCTGGCGTGCGAGGTCCGGAACGAGTGCCTGGAGTACGCGCTCGCCAACGACGAGCGGTTCGGCATCTGGGGCGGTCTCTCCGAGCGTGAGCGCCGCCGCCTGAAGAAGGCCGTGGTCTGACCCGCCTTCAGCAAGCGGTGCCCGATTCCTCCGCATATCGCACGTCCGCTCGAAGAGTGACGGTGTGTGCGCAGGGACCGGGCGGGGAGCGCTGTACCCGTACAGCACCATCGGGGGATGACATCGCAGCTGAACCGCAGGTGGGTCGCGGCTGAGTCGCGGGCCGGGGGGAGTGGTCGGGGTGCTCGTGCCCGACAGCCCTCACCGCACCCCACAGCAACCCGTTAGTGTGGTCCGCCAGCGGAGCGCCTGACGCGCGCCCGCGTCGTGCCATCAGCGAAGCGAAGCGAACCGGGGTCCGCACAAGCGATGTCTGCCTATTCCCACCAGGCCGTTGGGCAACCGGGTGCCGGGCGTGCCCCGGCCTACCCGCGCCACCTGGTCACCGCCGTGCTCGTCGCCCATGACGGCGCACGCTGGCTGCCGCGGGTGCTGCGTGGTCTGTTGGAGCAGGACCGGCCGGTGCAGCGGATCGTCGCCGCCGACACCGGCTCCACCGACGCCACACCGCGCCTGCTCGCCGAGGCCCTCGGCTCCGACGCCGTGCTTCAGTACGGCCGCCGCACCGGCTTCGGCACCGCCGTCAACGAGACCGTGCGCGGCCTCTCGCCGATCTACGCGGAGAACCTGCCGTACTCGATCACGAACGGCTTCGACCCGCTCGACCCGGACGAGGTCGGTCACGACCAGTTCGGCGACCCGCTCGGCCACCACGACGAGCTCGCCGACGAGCAGATGCGCGGCAGCGGCCGTACCGAGCTGGTCGAGTGGATCTGGCTGCTCCACGACGACTGCGAACCGCACCCGGACGCGCTGCGCAAGCTGCTCCAGGTCGCGGACACCACGCCGACCGCGGCCGTCATCGGCCCCAAGCTGCGCTCCTGGTACGACCGGCGCCAACTGCTGGAGGTCGGCGTCTCCATTGCCCGCTCCGGCCGCCGTTGGACCGGCCTGGACCGGCGCGAGCAGGACCAGGGCCAGCGTGACCAGGTCCGTCCGGTCCTCGCCGTCTCCACCGCGGGCATGCTGATCCGCCGTGACGTCTTCGAGCAGATCGGCGGCTTCGACAAGCAACTGCCGCTGATGCGCGACGACGTGGACCTGTGCTGGCGCGTCGCCGCCGCCGGGCACCGCACCGTCGTCGCGCCCGACGCCATACTCCGCCACGCGGAGGCGGCCAGCCGCGAGCGCCGTCCGATCGACTGCGCCAAGCCCGACCGTCCGCACCGCATCGACAAGGCGGGCGCGGTCTACACGTTGCTCGCCAACTCCAGCGCGGTGCTGATGCCGTATCTGCTGCTGCGGATAACCCTCAGCACGCTGATCCGCGCCCTCGGCTACACCCTGGGCAAGACCCCCGGCCTCGCCGTCGACGAGATCGCCGGGCTCAGCCATGTGATGCTGCGCTTCGGCTCGCTGCTCACCGGGCGCGCCCGCAGGCGGCGCACCCGGGCCGCGGACGCGCTGGACGACGGCACCCTCTTCCCGGCCCTCGGCGCCACCTCGCGCGCCGCCGTGGAGAACCTGATCGCCGAGTTCGGCGGCAACCGGGCCAACGAGGCCTACTCCAGCCGCCACGGCGCGGTCGAGTCCGGCCCGATCGACGACGACAGCGACATCCTCGAGATCGAGCAGTTCGCGACGGTCAAGCGGATCGCTCGCAAGCCCGCGCCGGTGCTCTTCGCCGGGCTGCTGGTGCTGTCTCTGATCGCCTGCCGCAACCTGCTCGGCAGCGGCGCCCTCTACGGCGGCGCACTGCTGCCGACCCCGGGCGGCGCGACCGACCTGTGGCAGCAGTTCGCGTCCAGCTGGCAGGCCGACGGCGTCGGCACGGCCGGCAGCGCGCCGCCCTACCTGGGCGTGCTGGCCGCGCTCTCCAGCCTGACCTTCGGCAGCCCTGGTCTGGCCATGACCATGATCCTGCTGCTCTCGGTGCCGCTCGCGGGTGTCTCCGCCTACCTGGTCTCCCGCCCGCTGATCGACTCCCGGCTGGTCCGGGCCTGGGCCAGCGCCGGGTACGCGGTGCTGCCGGCCGCGACCGGCGCCATCGCGCAGGGCCGGATCGGCACCGCCGTGCTCGCCGTGCTGCTGCCGCCGCTGGCCCGCGCCGCGGCGATCGCCGTCGGCCTCGGCATCCGCCGGGAGACGGCGGCGCGCGGCGGTCGGCCCGGCTGGCGCAGCGCCTGGGTCGCCGCGTTGACGCTGACCCTCTGCACCGCGTTCGTGCCGCTGGCCTGGCTGCTCGGTCTGCTGCTGGCGGGCGGCGCGCTGCTGGCCGCGTTCCTGCGCGGCGGCGCCTTCGGCCAGGGTGTCGACGCCCTCCGCCGCCTCGGCCCGCGCGTGGTCGCCATCGTCGGCACGCCGCTGCTGGTCCTGGCGCCGTGGTCGCTCTCCCTCTTCCTGCACCCGAGCCGGTTCCTGCTGGAGGCGGGCATCCCCGGCCTGGTGGGCGCTCCGGCCACGCCGGTCGACCTGCTGACGCTCGACCCGGGCGGCAGTGGCACGGTCCCCGGGCTGTTGATCGTCGGTGTCCTGCTCGCCGCGCTGGCCGCGCTGCTGCGTGCCGACCGCCGTCGCGCGGTCGTCGCGGTCTGGGGTGCGGCGGCCGTCGGCATGCTCGGCACCGCCGTCGCCGGAACGGTCTCGGTCGTGCCCGGCCCCGGGCAGACGGCGGTCCCGGCCTGGGCCGGTCCGACCACGCTGATCACCGGCATCGCGCTGCTGGCCGCCGCCGCCATCGGCGCCGACCACGCCCGCGAGCGCGTCGCCGCGATCAACTTCGGCTGGCGTCAGCCGGTCGCCGCCCTGGTGCTGGCCGCCGCGGCTCTCGCGCCCGTGGCCGCCGCCGGCTGGTGGGTGCTGCGGGGCGCCGACGGACCGCTGCAGCGCGGCAGCGGCGGGCTCGTCCCCGCGTTCATCGTGCAGGAGGCCCAGAGCTCCGACCAGAGCCGCACCCTGGTGATCCGGATGGGCGACCAGGGCCAGGTCGCCTCTTACGCACTGGTGCGCGGCGCGGGCCCGACCGTCGGCAGTACCGAGGTCGCGGACGCGGCCGGGACCTCGGCGGCCACGACCGCCCTGGACCAGCTGGTCGGCGGCCTGGTCGCGGGCTCCGGCGGCAACCAGGCCACCGGGCTGGCCGACTTCGCGGTCCAGTACGTCGAGGTGCTCGCCCCGGTCCCCGGTGCGCTGAACACCACCCTGGACGCCACGCCGGGCCTGGCCCGGGTCAACCAGCAGCAGCAGGCGAGCCTGTGGCGCGTCCAGGCCACCACCTCGCGGGTGGTGATCCGCAGTCAGGGCAGCCCGGATGTCACGGTTTCGGCGGATCCCGTCGATGTGGACGCCACCGTCCCGGCAGGGCCGCAGGGCCGCGTCCTGCGGCTCGCCGACAGCGCCGACTCCGGCTGGCACGCGACCCTCGACGGGCAGGCGCTCACCCCGCAGACCGTCGACGGCTGGGCCCAGGGCTTCGCCCTGCCGGCCTCCGGGGGGCAGCTGTCCGTCAGCTACAGCGAGAGCCCGATCCACCTCGGCTGGGTCGTCGCGCAGTGTGCGCTCGCCCTGGCGCTCGTCGTGCTCGCCCTTCCGGGTCGCCGCCGCACCATCGACGACGACGGCCCCGAGGAGGGCGACGACCCGCTCGCGCCCTCCGGCGTCGGCGCCGGTGCGTCCGCGGCCATGCAGAGCGGCGGTGCGTCGGTGGACCAGCCGGTCGTCCCCGGCTCCCGCCGGGCCCGCCGCCTGGCGGCAGCCGCCGAAGGCCAGGAGGACTCGGGTATCCCCGGCACCCCGGACGCCGAGGAGCCGGCCGCCCAGCCGGATGTCTTCGCAGGCGTCGGCTCGGCAACCGGCGCGCAGCCCGACGGCTACGAGCAGGGCTACCCGCAGCAGGGCGGCGGCTACTACCAGGACCCGTCCTATGAGAGCGGCTACCAGGGGCAGCAGCTGTACTACGCCGATCCGTCCGCCCAGCCCCACCAGGGCTACGGCTACGAGCAGCAGACCGGTTACGAACAGCAGGCCGGTTACGAGCAGCAGGCGGGCTACGAGCAGGCGGGCTACGGCGCGCCGGGCTACGCCCCGGAGCAGGGCTTCGACCAGCAGGCTTTCGACCAGCAGGGCTACTACCCGCAGGGCGTGCCCGGCGGACCCGAGGGTCAGGGGGTTCCGGACCAGTCCTACGGTTGGGACGTCTCGGGCGCCGGGCAGGGCCGGTTCGGCTCGCTGCAGCCCGACGACCCGTGGCTGAACGGCGACGGGGGAACCGGTGGACCGAGCGGCTCCAGCGGACAGCACGGCCACGGCCAGGACCAGGGGAACTGACAGATGATCAACCGGACCACCCAGTCCCTGCTGGGCGCGCTCGGGGTGCTCGCCCTGACCCTGGGCATCGCCGAGATCCACCCGCCCCAGGGCGAGGCCGCCGCCAGCGGCAGCAGCGTCGCCACCGCCGTCTCGCAAGCCACCGTGGTCTGCCCGCCGCCGCTGCAGGGCCAGTCGGGCAGCAGCCTCTACAGCCTGGCGGTGCCCGGCGCGCCCTCCGGCGGTTCGGGTTCGGGCTCCGCCTCGGGCTCGGGCGGGTCGGGCTCGTCCGCGGCCGCGGCGCTGGCCCCGCTGAGCGCGCCGGGCTCCGGGGCGGGTTCGAGCTCGCCGTCCGCGTCCTCCTCCTCGTCCTCTTCGCCGTCGTCCTCGGCCTCCGGCTCTGCCTCCGCCGCGCCGAACGCCTCGGCCTCGCCGTCGGTCGCGTCGTCCAACCCGCCGATCGCGCAGCAGACGCAGACCGGCGGCGGCACGACGGCCAAGGCGCCGTCCGGGCAGAACGCGCCCGCGATGCTCGGTACCGGGACCGGCGCGTTGGCTCCTGGCTTCACGGTGCAGCAGACGACGACCGAGTCCGGCCCGACGCTCTCCGGCACCTCGTGCACCACCCCCGGCACCGACTTCTGGTTCGTCGGCGCCGACTCGAACAACGGCAGCTCCGGCTACGTCGAGCTCTCCAACCCGCAGGCGGACGCGGCGGACGCCGACATCCAGGTCTTCGGCCCCAACGGCGAGGTGACCTCCACCGCGGCGTCGAACATCGCCATCCCGGCCGACGGCAGCACCTCGCTGCTGCTGTCCACGCTGGTGCAGCCCGGCAACGGCGGCCAGGACCTCGCGGTCCACGTGATGGTCCGCAGCGGCCAGATCGCGGCGGCCCTGCACATGGACACCAACTCCGGATCCGACTGGGTCCCCGCGACCACCCAGGGCAGCAGCGCCTACCTCCCCGGGCTGCCCGGAGACCTCCACCAGTACAACCTCGACGTCTACGTCCCGGGCGGCCAGGACGCCGACCTCAAGCTCCAGCTCGCCTCGCAGAGCGGCCTGATCACCCCGGCCGGGCATGAGACCGTCCACATCAAGGCCGGTACGCTCAGCAGCTTCTCGCTCGGTGACCTGACGCGTGGCCAGGGCGGCATGCTGGAGCTCACGCCGACCGACCCGAAGGCCGGCGCCGTCCCCTTCGTGGCCGGGATCAGCACGGGCAACTCGAACGACACCGCCTACCTGGCAGGTGTCGCGCCGATCACCCAGCGCGGCACCGTGGCAGGCAACTCCTCCGGCAACACGCTGCTGCTGACGGCGCCGAACGGGGCCGCCGACGTCACCGTCACCTCGCTCGGGAGCAGCGGCTCCCCGGCCACCAAGAGCGTCCACATCCCGGCGGGCTCGACCGTCTCGGTCCCGCTCCAGGCCCCGGGCGGCAGTTCCGCCTTCGGCGTGACGGTCACCCCGACCTCGGGCGGCCCGATCTATGCGGCGCGTGAGATCAACAACAGGGACGGGCTGACGATCCAGCAGATCCCGGACGACCGCAGCACCGTGCTCGTCCCGACCGTCATCCGCAACGCGGCGATCCTGGTGCAGTAGGGATTCCCGGACCGGTCTGGTCCCTCGTGTCTCGTGCCCCTGCGCGGTCCCACCGCGCGGGGGCACAGTCGTCCACGGGGCGCCGCCGCCACTGGGGCGCCGTCGTCAATGTGGACGCGTGCTCAATGCGGACGCGTCGTCCCTCCGGAGGCCCTCGTCAATGCGGGCGCTCGCCCGTCACTCCTCGCCGTAGCGCGGATCGACCGCCTCCGGCTCCACCCCGAGCAGCTCGGCCACCTGCTCCACCATCACGTCGTGCACCAGCGCCGCCCGCTCGTCGCGGCCCTTGGCCCGGATCTCCACCGGACGCCGGTACACCACGATCCGCGCCGGCGTACCACTGACCGCCGCAATCAGCCGCCCCAGCGGCACCTCGTCCGCCCGCACGTCGTCGATCACCGGTTCAGGCTCGCCCGGCAGCGGCGCCGGGACGTCCTGGACCGCGAACTCGACCTCCTCCAGTTGCGGCCAGCGCCGCTCCAGCCGCTCCACGGATTCGCGTACGTAGTCGTCGAACAGCTCCGAGCGGCTCAGTGCGATCGGCACCTGCCGAGGCGCGAGCGGCCCGCGCATGCCCCGGCCGTGACGGTCACGGCGACGTCGCGGTGACACGGCAGCGGGCGGGGTCGAGGTCGATACGGGTGGTCTCTCCATCACCACCAAGCGTATCCACTGCCACCGACAGTGATGCGTGCGCGGCGCAGGCGGTGCGCCCGGACGTCACCCGGACACCACTCGGGCGCGACCGGAGCGCGGTCGGGACGCCACCAGGGCCGCCGTTCCAAGCCGCCCGGACGTCGCGGGCGGCGGTCGTCGAGAGGGCGTACCGGCCCTGGTGAGCCCTTGTAAAGGCGGCGGAACGGACCCCTCCGGGACGACACGGGAGCTGATCCAGGGCAGAGTCTTCGCGGCCCGGTCAGGAGTGCGGTACCGTCCAACGTCGTGAGCCCTGTCCGTCGTTGTTCGCGTACCGCCTGCGGCCGTCCCGCAGTGGCGACTTTGACGTACGTCTACGCGGACTCCACCGCCGTCCTCGGCCCTCTCGCGACCTACGCCGAGCCGCACTGCTACGACCTGTGCGCCCAGCACTCCGAGCGGCTGACCGCCCCGCGCGGCTGGGAGGTCGTGCGGCTCACCATCGACTCCGGCCCGATCCGCCCGTCCGGGGACGACCTGGAGGCGCTGGCCAACGCGGTCCGCGAGGTCGCCCGCCCGCCCGCGCGCCGCCAGGACGGCGGTTCCGAGGCGGATCCCACCGAGGTCGGCCGCAGAGGCCACCTTCGGGTGCTGCGCACGCCGGAGGAATAAGCCCGGGACGTGGTCGGCGGGTGCCCGGACGGTGCCCGCGACGTCTGGTGCACAGGTGTCGGTACGTCCGGTCACGTGGTGCTAACCCTTTGCTCACCCGTACCCGGTATCGTGCCTAGCCCACGGACACGGGCCGTGGCCAGGGGCACGGAGACGCGCCCCAGGCACACAGACCACCCACAGAATGGCGGAGAACCGCAGTGCGTGACCTCAAGCAGATCGTGAAGGCGTACGACGTCCGAGGTGTCGTGCCGGACCAGTGGGACGCGGAGCTGTCCCGCGCCTTCGGGGCCGCCTTCGTCCAGGTCGTCGGTGCCGACGCGATCGTCGTCGGTCACGACATGCGCCCCTCCTCGCCGGCCCTGGCCCGCGCCTTCGCCGAGGGCGCGGCCTCCCGCGGTGCGGACGTCGTCGAGATCGGTCTCTGCTCCACCGACCAGCTCTACTTCGCCAGCGGCAAGCTCGATCTGCCCGGCGCGATGTTCACCGCCAGCCACAACCCGGCCCAGTACAACGGCATCAAGATGTGCCGCAAGAGTGCGGCCCCGGTCGGCGAGGACACCGGCCTGGTCGAGATCCGCGAGCTGGTGCAGTCGTGGATCGGCGCGGATGACAAGGTCACCGTCCCGGCCGCCGACGCGTCCGTCACCGTCGGCGCCGTCACCCAGCAGGACGAGCTGCAGGCCTACGCGGACCACCTGCGCGGCCTGGTCGACCTGACCTCGATCCGCCCGCTCAAGGTCGTGGTCGACGCGGGCAACGGCATGGGCGGCCACACCGTCCCGACCGTCCTCGGCGGCCTGCCGCTGGACATCGTCCCGATGTACTTCGAGCTGGACGGCACCTTCCCGAACCACGAGGCCAACCCGCTGGACCCGAAGAACCTGGTCGACCTCCAGGCCAAGGTCCGCGAGGTCGGCGCCGACCTCGGCCTCGCCTTCGACGGCGACGCCGACCGCTGCTTCGTCGTCGACGAGAACGGTGACCCGGTCAGCCCGAGCGCGATCACCGCGCTGGTCGCCGTCCGCGAGCTGGCCAAGGCCAAGGCCGCGGGCGAGACCGAGCCGATGATCATCCACAACCTGATCACCTCCTGGGCCGTCCCGGAGATCGTCGCCGAGAACGGCGGCCGTGCCGTCCGCACCCGCGTGGGCCACTCGTTCATCAAGCAGGAGATGGCCAACTCCGGCGCGATCTTCGGCGGCGAGCACTCCGCGCACTACTACTTCCGCGACTTCTGGCGCGCCGACACCGGCATGCTGGCCGCGCTGCACGTGCTGGCCGCGCTGGGCGAGCAGGACCAGCCGCTGTCGCAGCTGACCGCTGCGTACAACCGGTACGTCAGCTCCGGCGAGATCAACAGCACCGTCGCCGACCAGTCCGAGCGCGTCGCCGCGGTCAAGGCCGCGTACGCGGACGCCGCGGGCGCGACCTTCGACGAGCTGGACGGCCTGACCGTCTCCGGCGCCGACTGGTGGTTCAACCTCCGCGCCTCCAACACCGAGCCGCTGCTGCGCCTCAACGTCGAGGCCCGCGACGAGGCCACCATGTCCAAGCTCCGCGACGAGGTCCTCGCCATCGTCCGCGCCTGACGCCTGACGCCTGACGCCTGACGCCTGACGCCTGACGGCGTAAGTGGTTGCACCACCCAGAGCCCCGCGCTCCTCAGGCAGCCGCAACTTCCCCCGCTTGCATGTCCTGTGGCAGGCGGGGCCCGCGGCCCCAGCAAGGGCAAGTACCCTGCTTGCCGAAGGAACCCTTATCGACTCCCGGAGCGCCAGCGACATGAGCATTGAACCCGCCCTGCTCGAGATCTTCGCCTGCCCCGCGTGCCACGCACCCCTGCGCGAGGACGCCGAGGCGGCGGAACTGCTCTGCACCAGCAGCACCTGCGGTCTCGCCTACCCCGTGCGGGACGGCATCCCGGTGCTGCTCGTGGACGAGGCCCGACGGCCCGCATGATCGACGAGCGGCTGCTCGACGACGCCGACGAGCTCGTCCGTGCGGACACGCGGGGCGCGCTGCTCGCGCTGGCGTCGGCCGGTGCACGGGTGCGTACCGGCCTGCGGCTCGCCGAGGAGGCGGGTCTGGCCGGGCTGCGCCCGGAGGGGCGGCCGCGGGCCGTCCTGGTCGCCGGGCACGGCGCCGCCGCCCTCGCGGGCGACGTGCTGGCCGGGCTGGGCGGCAGCGCCTGCCCGGTGCTGGTGCTGCGCCCCGGACCGGCGGAGCCGGACCCCGCGCTGATCCACCCGGTGACCCGGAGCGACGACTTCACCCTCGCTATGGACTGGGCGCTGCCGGGCTGGGTCGGTCCGGCCGACCTGCTGGTCGTCGCCGCGTCGGTCGGCAGCTGCCCGGGGCTGATCACCCTGGTCGAGCGTGCGTACCAGCGCGGCTGCTCGATCGTCGCGATCGCGCCTGCCGGGTCCCGGCTGGCCGAGGCGGCCGTGCAGTCCCGCGGGATGCCCCTGCCCTACACGCCGGGCCTGGCGGCGGCTCTCGACGGTTACGGCGACGGCCCCGATGCGGACCTCCCGCGTGAGGACCCCTCGGACTTCTGGGGTCTGCTGGCCCCGCTCCTCGCACTCGCGCAGCGGATCGGCGTGGTTCCGATCGCGTCCGACGCGCTCCAGGCGGCAGCGGACCGGCTCGACGAGGTCGCCGTACGCTGCCGTCCCGCCGCCGAGACCTACAGCAACCCCGCCAAGGCGCTGGCCGCACGACTCGCCACCGCACTGCCGGTGCTGTGGAGCGACGGGGACTGCGCCGCCGCAGCCGCACGCCGCTTCGCGGCGATGCTGGCCGACCACGCCGCCCGCCCGGCGCTGACCGGAACCCTGCCGGAGGCGCTCAACACCCAACGTGGCCTGTTCACCGGCACTTTGGGCGCGGGCGCCGGTCCTGACGACTTCTTCCGCGACCGCGTCGAGGACGAGGGCGCACTGCGCATCGAGGTGCTGCTGCTCCGGCACACTCCGCAGGCCGGCCACGGCAGCGCCGACCTCGCGCCCGGCCCGGACGGTGGTGCCGACGCGAGTCGGGACGTCACCGAGGATCCATTCGCCGATCACCTCCCGGACAGCGGCACACCGGCGGCCCGGCATACCGTGGCGCGGGCGCACCGGCTGGCTGCCGATCACCAGGTCGGGCTTCGCGAACTCACGTCGATCCGGACCGATCCGATCGAGGCCCTGGCCGAACTCATCGCCCTCACCGACTTCGCCGCCGTCTACCTGGGACTGGCCGCAGAGACCGAAGGTAACTGACCCGTATGGACCGCCTCGCCACCACCATCCGTCCGTATGCCTGGGGCTCGCGCACCGCGCTGCCGGCGCTGTTGGGGACGGAACCCACCGAGGACCCGCAGGCGGAACTGTGGATGGGCGCCCACCCCGGCGCTCCCTCCGGCGTCGACCGCGGCCACGGTCCGCAGACCCTGGACCAGGTCATCGCGGCCGACCCGGAGCGCGAACTGGGCGCGGCGACGGTGCGCCGTTTCGGTCCGACGCTGCCGTTCCTGTTCAAGGTCCTCGCCGCCGGTGAACCCCTGTCCGTCCAGGTCCACCCGGACCTGGCGCAGGCCAAGGCGGGCTTCGTCGTCGAGGAGGCGCGGGGGATCCCGCTGGATGCCCGCGAGCGCAACTACCGAGACGCGAACCACAAGCCCGAAATGCTGTGCGCGCTGGACGAGTTCACCGGCGTCTGCGGCTTCCGCCGCCCGGAGCGGACGGCCGCGCTGCTGGAGCGCCTCGGCGTCCCGGGCCTCCGGCCGGTGGCCGACGTCCTGCGTACCAAGCCCGAGCCGGAGGCCCTGCGGGAGGCTCTCACGCTGGTGCTGACGCTCGATCAGGCGACCGTCCCGGCGCTCGTCGCCGAGACGGGCAACGCCCTTCGCCGCCTGGCAGCGGAGGCCGCGTCCGCCGACGAGGCCTCGGACGAGGCCTCGGACAAAGCCTCCGACGAGGCCGTGGCGCTGGCCGACTACGCCGTGCTGGCCGACCACTACCCGAACGACCCGGGCCTGCTCTCGGCGCTGCTGCTCAACCACGTGGTACTCCGCCCCGGTGAGGCGATCTACCTGGGCGCGGGCGTGCCGCACGCGTACTTCCGCGGCCTGGGCGTGGAACTGATGGCCAACTCGGACAACGTCCTGCGGGCGGGTCTGACGCCGAAGCACATCGACGTGCCGGAACTGCTCGCGGTCGTCCGCTTCGAGGCGACCGAGCCGAGCGTGGTCCCGCCCCAGAGCGTGCCCGACAACCCGGGCGAGCAGCTGTACCCGGTCCCGATAGACGAGTTCCGCCTCTCCCGCTACGAGCTGGGCGAGTGGCCGCTGCCGACGGGCACCCCGCAGATCGTGCTCTGCACGTCGGGCCAGGCCACGCTGACCGACGAGGCGGGCCAGCGCCTGACACTCTCCCCGGGCCAGTCCTGCTTCATCCCCGCCGACAACCCGCCGGTCACCGCGACGGGCTCCGCCACGACGCTCTTCCGCGCCACCGTCACGCTCTGACACCAGGGGTTGTGCAAGCGAGGGAGTTGCACCGTTCAGGGGCGCAACGTCCCTCGCCGCAGCAGGCCTACAGCCCCAGGACCAACTTCTCCAGCGCCGCCCGGGCCCGCGCGTCCGACTGGGCCCGTGCGGCCACCGCCTCCGCCAGCTCGTGGACCCACTCGTCCAGCGCGACCTGCTTGCGCGACAGCACCACGCCGCGGACGATCGTCGCCACCTCGCCCTGGGGGCGGCCGTGGGCCAGGGTGAGGATGAGCCGGCGGTCGTCCAGGGAGACCTCCAGCTTCTCCACCTTTCCGGGGCGCCCGGACATCCGGTCCGACATGGACCGCTTGTGGCTCAGCTCGACCGAGCCGGGCGGCAGCGCGTCCGCCAGGGAGCCCGTCAGTACCTGGGCATAGATGTCCAGATCCGCCGCGTCCCGGCGCAGCGCCGCCGCCAGCAGCTCGATCTCGCTCATATCTCTCGTCTCTCTTCGCTGTCTCGGGCTCTCAGGGCGTCGCCTCGTCGCACCGGAGGCCTCAGCCGTCCAGGCTCAGCACCATCGTGGGCCGCTCGATCTCGTGGTCCGGACGCAGCGGGCGGACCGCTGTGCCGATCGAGAAGAACTCCGTGGTGTGCCCGCCCCAGCGGTGGTTGTGGGCGTTCAGCTGAACCCCGACCACGCCTTCGGCGTGCAGCGCCTCGGCCTCGGTCTGCATCCGCGCCATCGCCAATTCACGCGCGTCGTACAGAGCCTGGGTGAACTGCTCGATCTCCACATTCTTGCCGATGTTGGAGAACACCGCGCCCATCCGCTGGTGTGCGATGTGGTAGACGCAGGTGCCCATGACCATGCCCAGCGGCGCGTAGCCGGCCCGGATCAGCGTCCAGAAGTCCTGGCCGGACAGGTCCGAGGTGAAGGGCTGGTTCTTGTTGTTGCGCCAGCTGCCACCGCCGGGGGGCGCGTGATCCGCCTTGACCGCCGTGCCGATGGCGATGAACTCGGCGATGTCGTTGCCGAACTCCCGCGCCTCGACGGAGAGCCGGACGCCGACGATGCCGTCCGCACCGAGCGCGGCGGCTTCGGCCTCCATGCGGGTCATGGCCAGCTCGCGAGCGTGGTACATGGCCTGGCTCAGCGTCTCCAGCTCCTGGTTCTTGCCCCAGCGGCCGAACTGGATGCCCACGTGGTAGATCGAGCTGCCGAGCACCAGGCCGATCGGCTTGAAGCCGGCCTCGCGCACCAGCAGGAACTCGTTGACCGAGAGGTCGCTGGTGAAGATCGAGCCCGCCTTGCCGGGCTGAAGCTCGGCAAGACGGCGCATCGCGTCGGCGGGCACGCCCTGCGCGGTCGGATCGGTCGTGCTCATCGAACGGCTCCCCACGGGTTGCTGGAAGTACTGGAAAGGCTGCTGTCGGAAATGCTGCTGCTGTCAGAGACGGAGCTGCCGCCGGGCGGGTGGGGGATCATCCCTGATCCCCCAGTTCGCTCAGCTCGTCGGCCAGCCGCCGGTACTCGTTCGGGTCCGCGTACGGGCTCGACGCTACTGCGGCGAGCCGCTGACGCAGCCGGTCGCCACGCTTGCCCAGCGGCATGACCGAGAGGGTGCGCGGCTTCTGGTCGCCGGTGCGGAACCGGGCGATGCTGGTGCCGATCATCGTGGCCTCGGCCACGTGGTCCTCCTGCTCGGAGTTGTTGCGGTTGGCCGCACGGATGCAGGACTCCCGCCAGACCCGCAGATCGCCGGCGGCCATGATCACACCGTCACCGCCCTTCCGGGACGCCTGCAGCTGCAACTGCTGACGCGCGTCGGCGCGGATCGCGTGGATCAGTCGGCTCCAACCGGTCATCTCCGTGTTCTGCCACGAGAACTGCTGCGACTGCGTGCGGTAGTCGTCGTGCCGGACCCCGATCGACATGCCGACGAGCAGTTCGGCCGGGACCCACCCTGCACTCACCAGCTTGGCGAACCCCTGGCCGTCCAGGTGGCAGGTGAACGGGTGTCGCGGCCGGACGTTGCCCTGCGCCCGGACGGCGGTGCCGATCACCTTGAACTCCAGGCAGTTGGGCGCATTGGGGAACGGCGCCATAGTGAGCTCCGCAGCCACCACCCCGTCACCGCCCAGCGCCGAGCACTCGGCCGTCATCCGGCCCAGCGCGGTACGGCGGGCCTGGTCGAAGACGCCGACCAACTGCCGCGACGGGGCTCCCTGCCCCGACAGGGCGACGGGCGCGTCGCCGCGGTTGCCGTAGCTGAAGCCGAATCCCGCGCCGTTGTAGAGACAGTCGTGGTAGCCCCAGTACCGACCGCTGCGCGCGATCTGGAACACCGCCGACCCCATCACTTGCCCGACCGGCTCGAAGCCGACCGACTTCACCGAGGCGAACTCGCCGGTGGAGAGGGCGGACGTCCACGTCCCGCTGCCTCTCACCCCGGCGATCCGCTCGGCGGCAGCAGGTGGTAGCCCGCCGCCGTTCCAGGGAACCGTCATCCCGTCCCACTCCTGTCCGGCCTCGCGAACACTTTGCGCCCCTCGGAATGTACGCACGGTGTAGATTCGTCTCAAGAACCAGACGTCGCTGCTGATGGCGGTCGGCAGGTTCCGGGCTCCAGGCTCGGGCACGCCGAGGGAGAGAGGGCCTCCGACGCACTGGTCCGGAACAAACGGTCATACGGTTGAGGCACGCATTCGGGTTCCCGGACCCGGCGGCCCCGTCGGCATGACCGCGTTGGTGTGCCCGCACATCGGGCCGCACCTGGGTTCCGGACCGCCGCCTCCCGCTACCTCGACGTGATGGAGATACAGCGTGACGTCCCTCAACGCCGGCGACTTCAAGGTTGCCGACCTTTCGCTTGCCGCGTTCGGTCGCAAGGAGATCGAGCTGGCCGAGCACGAGATGCCCGGCCTGATGGCGATCCGCAAGGAGTACGCCGCCGCGCAGCCGCTGGCCGGCGCCCGCATCACCGGCTCCCTGCACATGACCGTGCAGACTGCCGTCCTGATCGAGACCCTGGCCGCGCTGGGCGCCGACGTGCGCTGGTGCTCCTGCAACATCTTCTCGACCCAGGACCACGCGGCGGCCGCCATCGCGGTCGGCCCGAACGGCACCCCGGAGGACCCCCAGGGCATCCCCGTCTTCGCCTGGAAGGGCGAGACGCTGGAGGAGTACTGGTGGTGCACCGAGCAGGCGCTGACCTGGCCGGGCCACTCCGGCCCGAACATGATCCTGGACGACGGCGGCGACGCGACGCTGCTGGTCCACAAGGGTGTGGAGTTCGAGAAGGCCGGCGCCGCGCCGGACCCCTCCACCGCGGACAGCGACGAGTTCCGGATCATCCTGGAGCTGCTCAACCGCACCCTGAAGGAGACCCCCAAGAAGTGGACCGAGGTCGCCTCCGAGATCAAGGGCGTAACCGAGGAGACCACCACCGGTGTCCACCGCCTCTACGAGATGCACCGTGACGGCAACCTGCTGTTCCCGGCCATCAACGTCAACGACGCGGTGACCAAGTCCAAGTTCGACAACAAGTACGGCTGCCGCCACTCGCTGATCGACGGCATCAACCGCGCCACCGACGTGCTGATCGGCGGCAAGGTCGCGGTCGTCTGCGGCTACGGCGATGTCGGCAAGGGCTGCGCGGAGTCGCTGCGCGGCCAGGGCGCGCGGGTCATCATCACCGAGATCGACCCGATCTGCGCGCTGCAGGCCGCGATGGACGGCTACCAGGTCGCCACGCTGGACGACGTCGTCGAGATCGCGGACATCTTCGTCACCACGACCGGCAACAAGGACATCATCATGGCCAAGGACATGGCCAAGATGAAGCACCAGGCCATCGTCGGCAACATCGGCCACTTCGACAACGAGATCGACATGGCCGGTCTGGCGAAGATCCCGGGCATCGTCAAGGACGAGGTCAAGCCGCAGGTCCACACCTGGACCTTCGCGGACGGCAAGAAGCTCATCGTGCTGTCCGAGGGCCGCCTGCTGAACCTGGGCAACGCGACCGGCCACCCGTCCTTCGTGATGTCCAACTCGTTCGCGGACCAGACCCTGGCCCAGATCGAGCTGTTCACCAAGCCGGAGGAGTACCCGGTCGGCGTCTACACGCTGCCCAAGCACCTGGACGAGAAGGTCGCCCGCCTCCACCTGGACGCGCTCGGCGTCAAGCTCACCACGCTGACCCAGGAGCAGGCCGACTACATCGGCGTCAAGGTCGACGGCCCGTACAAGGCGGACCACTACCGCTACTGATAGGCGCGCTGCCTCCCGGTAGGCAGCAGCGAGGATCATCCAGCGGCCGCTGGCGCATAGGCTCGTCCCATGCCCAGCGGCCGTTACTCGTTCCATGACACGCACGACGACACCTCCCTCGGTGACGAACGCTTCAGCTGCGCCGCCGGACCTTCCGGCTGGCGCTACACGGCGCAGACCTTCGCGACGGACGGCACGCTGGACGGCTCCGTCGACCTGACTCTCGACTCCCGGTCCCGCCCCGTCCGGCTGGAACTGCGCCGCCACGGCTGGCAGGTGCGCGGCGGCGCCCTCGCCGGGCTGACCTGGGTGCGCACGCACCCCGACGACCGGGATCTCTCGTTCACGAGCGAGGGCAACGAGAAGGCCCACGCCTTCACCGGCCGCTCGCCGGCGTTTCTCATCGCGACGGCACGGATGCTGGCGCTGCCGGAGGGCTCCTCCGCGCGCGTCCGCGTCGTCTCCTTCACCGAGCCCGTGCTGGCCCCACGCACGCTGGACCAGGGCTGGACCCTCGAAGGCATCGAAACACACACCACTGACAGCGGCCCGTTGACGGTGCGTCGGTTCCGCGTCGCGGACCTGGAGACAGGGGAGGAAGGCCTGGTCCACCTGGCCGGCGACGTCGTCCTGTCAGCACCCGGCGTCGAACTGGAGGAGCTGGACACTCCTCCGGGCGCATGGATTTGACTCGGGCCGTACGGCCACGTAACGTTCTTCGAGTTGCCCCGCTGAGCAGCGCGGCAAACCTCCCTCAGAGAATCGGAAATTCGATTGACGGGGACTGCGAAATCGGGACTGAAAAGTTCTGATAGAGTAGAAAACGAAGGAAGCGCCCGGAGGGCCCGGTGAAACGGGGCTGAAGGAAGCGTCCGTTCCTTGAGAACTCAACAGCGTGCCAAAAGTCAACGCCAGTTACT